>JBKJRR010000370.1:0-4353 GCA_046594635.1 Burkholderiaceae bacterium | reverse complement strand
AACGATATGAAAATCCTGCTTGCAGTTGATGGCAGTCAGTACACCAAGAAGATGTTGGCCTATCTTGTCACCCATGCCGAAACCTTTGGCGCCAGCAACAGCTTCACCCTGCTGACGATTCAGGCGGCAATTCCACCGCGGGCCCGCGCGGCACTTGGCAGATCCGTGGTGGATCAATACCAGCTGGACGAAGCGGAGCGCATCCTGGCGCCAGTGGCCAAATTTCTGTTGCGCCATGGTATCGACGCCAAGTCGGCGTGGAAGGTCGGGCATGCCGGCGAACTGATCGCCAAGTTCGCCGATGCCGGCAAGTTCGATCTGCTGGTCATGGGTTCCCACGGCCACAGCGCGTTGGGCAATCTGGTCATGGGCTCGGTCGCCACCAAGGTGCTGGCCCATTGCCAGGTTCCGACCCTGCTGGTGCGCTGATATCGGACGCATCAGCACGTCCAAGATCGCAGGCCCGGACGACTCAGTCCGTGGCGGGCTCGGTCATTGCGGACGGCGGGCGGGCATTCAACCCTTCAAAGCAGGTACGCATCACCAGCGTGATGATCTGCTCGTCGGTGTATTGACCACCCATCTTCAGGAATCCCAGCACCGGGTCGCAGGCACGCGCATACAGGGTGTACAGCACCGCGATCGCCGGTAGCTGCCGGTCAATGGATCCGTCTGCCTGCGCCGCCTCGATCCAGGCTCCGAGTCGATCGCTCACGTCCATCAGACCGTCCATATAGTCATGACGGGCCATCAGCGTGGTGCGCAGCGTGGAGTTCTGGCTCGGCAAGGACGGCATGTCGCCGGCGAGTTGGCGCTCCATGGCCCAGCGTGTGACGGCAAGCAGGTTTTCCAGCGGCGGTGCATCCTGGGCCAGCGACGCACACAAGTCGCTCAGCTGGCGCAATACCTTGACCATTGCCGCGGCAGCCAGGTCTTCCTTGCTAGCGAAATGTTTGTACAGGCTGGCCTTGGCGATGCCGACCTGGGCTGCCACTTCGTCCACCGTCATGGCGTCGAAACCCTTTTCGGACAGCAGGCGGTTTACCGCCTGGATGATCGCGTCTTCGCGAACTTGGAGCATTTGCGCCTTGAAGGAGACGCGGGGGGCGGAACTGACGTGCATGACCGAATTTTAGCCTTGTCAGTTCAGATTGTGTACGCAACTGTCATTTGACGACCCTATGGTCAACCTTTTTGCCACATGGTGCTCGGGCCCCAAGCGCCTGACGCGGGCCGGGGAAAGGTCGATGGGTTACGATGCTTGGCTTCTCCAGACAGGACCTTTCATGGCTTCACTGAACCCATTCCATCTTGCGTTTCCCGTCTCTTCATTGAGTCAGGCGCGGCGCTTTTACGGCGAATTGCTGGGGTGCCCGGAGGGTCGCTCCAGCGCTGATTGGATCGACTTCGATTTTTTCGGGCATCAGATCGTGGCCCATCTGTCGCCACAGGAGGCGGGGCAGAACGCCACCAGCGCGGTGGACGGGCACAACGTGCCGGTGCGCCACTTTGGAATGGTGCTGGATATGCCGCAGTGGAATCAACTGGCCGAAAAACTGCGCGCTGCGGAAACCAAGTTTGTCATCGAACCGTATGTACGTTTCAAGGGCGAGGTCGGTGAACAAGCGACGATGTTCCTGCACGACCCCTGTGGCAATGCGCTGGAATTCAAGGCGTTTGCCGATCGCTCGCAATTGTTTGCAAAGTAGGCTGGGATGTCGAACCCCGCACCTTTCACGATCGATGTTGTCTCCGACGTCGTCTGCCCCTGGTGCTACATCGGCAAGCGCAAACTGGAGGCGGCATTGGAGTTGGCGCAAGCCGCCGGCCTGCCGGTGCCTGAGGTGCGCTGGCACCCGTTTCAGCTCAATCCCGATCTGCCAACCCAAGGCATTTCGCGCAAGCAGTATCTGGAAGACAAATTTGGCGGCGCCCAGCGCGCGGCCGAAATTTACGCCCGTGTCAAGGCGGCCGGGCAGGCGGCGGGGCTGGAGCTCGATATCGAGGGCATAGCGCTGCAGCCCAACACCCTGACGGCCCACGCATTGCTGGCCTTCGCCCAGCAACATGGTCTGGAAATGGGGAACGACGTGAAAGAGCGCCTGCTCAAGTCGTATTTCATCGAGAACCAGTTCATAGGCGACCCCGATGTATTGGTGCGGATCGCGCAGGACGCCGGTCTGGACGGTGATGCCACACGCGCCTTCATTACCGATCCGCAGCAGTTGCAGGCAGTCGCCGATGCCGACAAGCGCATGCGCGAGATGGGCATTGGCGGCGTACCGTTCTTCATCTTCAACCAGAAAGTTGCCGTGTCTGGCGCGCAGAATCCGTCGGATCTGCTGGCGGCGATGCAGCAGTCGCTGCAGGCCTGAGCAGTCGGCCTGGCGCTTGACACGCAACGGTGTAGTTGTCAGGTCGCCGACGCTGCCAGCCGGCGGTACTGCATGGCTTCGGCCAGATGGGTGGATTGCACGTGCGCGGCGCCACCCAGGTCGGCAATGGTGCGCGCCAGCTTCAAGACGCGATGGGTGCCTCTTGAGGACCAGCCCAGACGATGGGCCGCCAGGTTCAAAAACCGGACACTGGCGTCGTCCAGCATGGCATGGCGGTCGAGTTCGCCGGCCTGCAGCAGGTGATTGGATTTTTGCTGGCGCGTGATTGCACGCTGCCGGGCTAGCGTGACCCGTGCGCGGATGGTCGCGCTGGATTCGCCGCAGGCAGACTGCAGCAGCACATCGCCGGGCAGCGCCGCCACGTCGACATGCAGATCGATGCGGTCCATCAACGGGCCACTCAGGCGACCCTGGTAACGCGCCACCTGGTCGGGTGAACATCGGCATTGGCGCGCGTTGGCGCCCCGATAGCCACACGGACAGGGATTCATTGCGGCGATGAGCTGGAACCGGGCCGGAAAATCGGCCCGACGTGCCGCCCGGGCAATCGTGATGGCGCCGGTCTCCAGCGGCTCCCGCAGCGCCTCCAAAGCAGCGCGCGGGAACTCCGGCAGCTCGTCAAGAAACAACACGCCATGGTGGGCCAGCGAAATTTCGCCAGGGCGTGGCGGCGAACCGCCACCGACCAGCGCCACCGCACTGGCGCTGTGGTGCGGGCTGCAGGTTGGACGTCGGGCCCAGTGCGCGATTTCGAAACGCCCGCACAGACTGGCCAAAGCAGCGCTCTGCAAGGCCTCCGCTTCGCTCATCGGCGGCAGCAGTCCGGCAAACCGCTGCGCCAGCATCGACTTGCCGGAGCCTGGCGGCCCGGTCAGCAAGATGCTGTGCCCGCCGGCCGCGGCAATCTCCAGCGCCCGCTTGGGACCGCCCTGGCCTTTGACGTCGATGAGATCGTCATACGACGCGTCATGGGTCAGCGGTGTCGCGTGGACCCTGCTCCATCCCGACCCGGAGTCGTCTGCGCACGCCGTGTCCGATGGCAAAAACTGGCGCACCACGTCCAGCAGATGCACCGCCCTGTAGACCTCGGCGCCGGGCGCCAGCGCAGCCTCTTCGGCGCTGACGGGCGGCAGCACCTGGCGCTGCACCGGGCCTGCACGGTTTTGCAGCGCCAGGCTCATGGCCAGTGCGCCGCGTACTGGGCGCAACATGCCCGACAGTGACAACTCGCCTGCAAATACATGGCCAGCGAGCGAAGCGCTGCGAATCTGATCGCTGGCGGCCAAGACACCCAGAGCAATCGCGAGGTCAAAGCGACCAGAGTCCTTGGGCAGGTCGGCCGGTGCGAGATTGACGGTGATGCGCTTGTTGTGCGGGAATTCCAGGCCCGAGTTCAGGATCGCCGAGCGCACCCGTTCGCGCGCTTCCTTGACCTCCACGTCAGCCAGTCCAACCAGCGTGAAGCAGGGAAGACCGTTGGCCAGATGGACCTCGACCGTCACGTCGGCTGCCTGCAGGCCGAGCAAGGCACAACTTTGGACCAAAGACAGGCTCATCGCGGGAATTCCTTGTTTCGGTGCGCACCACAACACTTGCCGGGCCGATATGGCACCAAAGCGGTGCGTTTGTTTCTGATCGGACCCTGAGCAGGCTGCGGTGTCCATTGAAGTGCGAACGCGGTTATCAGGCATCCGCCCAGTAATCGACGGCGCTGGCACGGTCCGTGCGTCAAGGCTCTGGTACGCCGCGGCTTACCGGTCCACCTGACGCTTTCAAAAAGAGGTGTCCTGGGCATGGACCGCGATGGCCGGGTGGCTGGCGGGACACACAACTTTTGACAGGAGCCGGAAATGAAAATGATTGCAGCGGTTATCAAGCCGTTCAAGCTGGACGAGGTGCGAGAAGCCTTGTCCACCATCGGGGTGCAGGGCATCACCGTCACCGAAGTCAAGGGCTT
>JBKJRR010000352.1:0-6761 GCA_046594635.1 Burkholderiaceae bacterium | reverse complement strand
TTTGACGACAAGCATCACCATGAACACCCCTACTCGCGCAAGCTCAGCGTTCGACCTCACCGGCCGCCTGGCCCTGATCACCGGCTCCAGCGCCGGTATCGGTTTTGCACTGGCACGAGGCCTGGCCCAGGCCGGCGCTGCCGTCATCCTCAATGCGCGCAGCCAGGACAAGCTGGACGCAGCTGCGAAAACCCTGCGTGACGAAGGCGCAACCGTCCATGTGAAAGCCTTTGACGTCACCGACAGCAAAGCCGTCACCGCAGCGATCGACGACATCGAGAAGTCCGTGGGCGCCATCGACATCCTGGTCAACAACGCCGGCATGCAACGGCGCGGGCCGCTGGAGGACTTCACGGTCGAGCACTGGCATGAGCTGATGCGCACCAACCTGGACAGCGTTTTCCTGAACGGCCAGGCCGTGGCCCGCCACATGATTGCCCGCAAGCGCGGCAAGATCATCAATATCTGCTCGGTGCAGAGCGAACTGGGACGCCCGAACATTGCCCCTTACACCGCCAGCAAGGGTGGCGTAAAAATGCTGACCAAGGGCATGGCCATCGACTGGGGCCAGCACGGCATTCAGGTCAACGGCCTGGGCCCGGGCTATTTCAAGACCGAACTCAACGATGCGCTGGTCAAGAACCCGGAGTTCAGCAGTTGGCTGATCGGCCGCACGCCGTCGCGGCGCTGGGGCGATGTCGAAGACCTGGTCGGCCCCGCAGTGTTTCTGGCCAGCGACGCATCAAAGTTCGTCAACGGCCACATTCTGTATGTCGATGGTGGTGTGACTGCTACCTTGTGATCTGACCCCCGCAGCGCGCACAACCAACTCCCTGAACCAAAGGAACACTTCAGATGGAAGCACTTGTCATTCATGCCCCCGGCGACCTGCGGGTTGAAACCATTGAAACACCCGAAATCACCAGCGGCCAGATCCGCGTACGCGTGCGCAAAGGCGGAATCTGCGGCTCGGACCTGCACTATTTCCAGCACGGCGGCTTCGGCACCATCCGCATCAAGGAGCCGATGGTGCTGGGCCACGAGATCGCCGGCATGGTCGAGCAGGCCGCACCCGACGTGGAGGGTGTGCAGGTCGGCGACCGCGTCGCAGTCAGCCCCAGCCGCCCTTGCGGCCAGTGCATCTACTGCCAGCAGGGCCTGCAAAACCATTGCCTGGACATGCGTTATTACGGCAGTGCCATGCGCACCCCGCATGTACAAGGCGCATTCCGCCAGGAGATCGTGTGCGATGCCAGCCAGGCCCATCGTCTGGCCGACACCGTCAGCGACAGCGAAGGGGCATTGGCCGAGCCCTTGTCGGTGGCCTTGCATGCGGTGCGCCGGGCAGGCTCGCTGCTGGGCAAGCGGGTGCTGGTGACCGGCTGCGGCCCGATCGGCGCCTTGCTGATCCTGGCCGCTCGCCGCGCAGGCGCGGCCCATATCGTTGCCACCGACGTCAGCGCCTTCACCTTGCGCAGCGCCACCAGGGTGGGCGCCGACCAGGTGATCAATGTCGCTGAACAACCCGACGGACTGCTGCCATTTTGCGCCGACAAAGGATCGTTCGACGTATTGTTCGAAGCCAGCGGCAACGAACGTGCGCTGCGGGGCGCCTTCGACGCACTGCGCCCGCGTGGCATCATCGTGCAGGTGGGCTTGGGCGGAGAAATGACATTGCCCATCAACGCCATCGTGGCCAAGGAATTCGACTTGCGCGGCGCGTTCCGCTTCCATGAGGAGTTCGCCATTGCAGTCGAACTGCTCAACAAGGGTCTGATCGACGTCAAGCCGCTGATCTCCGCAACCTTGCCTTTCCGCGATTCGGGGCGTGCATTTGCGCTCGCGGCAGACCGATCGCAGGCCATGAAAGTTTTGCTCGATTTCGAGTGACGCCCGCATCGCCGGAACGCTCGCGTGCCGAGGCAGGTGGCGAACAGGCGAATAGAATGTTTTTTTGTCCGAAACGACGCAGTGGAGTAAAGCCATGTCCGACCATAAATACCGGCTCGTTACACGCAGCGACTTCGATGGCCTTGTCTGCGCCATCCTGCTCAACGAGCTGGAGCTGATTGACGACATCAAGTTCGTCCATCCCAAGGACATGCAGGACGGCAAGATCGAGATCACCGACCGCGACATCACGACCAACCTGCCGTATGTACCCGGAGCCCATCTGGTGTTCGACCACCATGCGTCCGAGACCACGCGCAATACCGGCGAACGCCCGAAGAACTACATCATCTATCCCGGTGCGCCATCTGCCGCCCGGGTGGTCTACGAGTGCTACGGGGGCCAGTCACGCTTTCCAGATTCCTTCGACGACATGATGACGGCGGTCGACAAAAGTGATGCCGCCGAGTTTTCGCGCGAGGAGATCCTCGACCCGAGCGGCTGGGTGCTGCTGAACTACCTGATGGACTCGCGCACCGGGCTGGGGCGCTTTCGCGAGTTCCGCATCAGCAACTATCAGTTGATGCTCGACCTGATCAACTACGTTCGCACCCACACCATCGATGAGGTGCTGGCACTGCCGGACATGGTGGAGCGGGTCGAACTGTATTTCGACCATGCCGACAAGGCCAAGGACCAGCTCAAGCGTTGTACCAAGGTGCATGGCAACCTGGCCGTGCTCGACCTGCGGGGCGAG
Organism: Burkholderiaceae bacterium; assembly: GCA_046594635.1. Taxonomy (GTDB): domain Bacteria; phylum Pseudomonadota; class Gammaproteobacteria; order Burkholderiales; family Burkholderiaceae_C; genus CAISIP01. The sequence goes on along the minus strand of JBKJRR010000352.1, from coordinate 4,114 downwards.
GAGATCATCTTCGCCGTCAACCGGTTCATGATCTACGCCATGTTTCCGCAGACCAATATCTCGATCCATGCCATGTGGGGCGTACAGAAGCAGAACACGGTGTTTGCAACCGGCAAGTCAATCACCAATCGCTCATCGAACACGAACATCGGCGAGCTGATGCTCAGCTACGGCGGCGGCGGACACGAGAATGCCGGCACCTGCCAGATCGCCAACGACAAGGCAGACGCGGTACTCCAGGAACTGATCGCAAAGATCAACGCTGACGGCTGAGGGCAAAGTGCCTGGACATGCAGGGCCTAAAATGGCCCGGTGAAAACCATTCTCAACGCCGACCTTCATTGCCATTCCGTCGTATCCGACGGCACTCTCACACCCGAGGCGCTGGCCGCACGGGCAAAGGCCAACGGCGTCGAACTGTGGTCGCTGACCGACCATGACGAAATCGGTGGTCAGGCCCGAGCCGCAGCGGCGGCGCGCGAACAGGGCATGCACTACCTGACCGGCACCGAGATTTCAGTCACCTTTATCGGCCGCACCGTGCATATCGTCGGCCTGGGTTTTGATGCCGACGACGCGCGCATTCGCGACGGCCTCTCGCGCACGCGCGGCGGACGTGGCCAGCGGGCCCATGACATGGCGGCCGGTCTGGCCAAGGTCGGCATCCACGGTGCCTACGAAGGTGCGCTCAAATTTGCCGGCAACCATGAGTTGATCTCACGCACCCACTTCGCACGCTTTCTGGTGGAGTCCGGGATCTGCAAGGAGACCAACGAAGTGTTCCGCAAATACCTGACGGAGGGAAAGCCGGGTTTTGTCGAGCACCGCTGGGCCTCGCTGAAAGACGCAGTGAACTGGATCACCGATTGCGGCGGTGTGGCGGTGATCGCCCATCCCGCCCGGTACCGGTTCAGCGCGACCGAGGAGTACGCGCTGTTCACCGAATTCAAGAACCATGGCGGGCAGGGCGTGGAGGTCGTGACAGGCAGCCATAGCGCAGCCGAATACGTGACCTATGCCGAGACGGCACGCGAATTTGGCCTGGCGGCATCACGCGGCAGTGACTTTCACAGCCCGGACGAGTCCCATACCGACCTCGGTACCCTGCCCCTGCTGCCTGGCGGTCTGACACCGGTGTGGGAAATGCTGGAGTCGCGGATCCAGTGAGCCGGCAACTGTTCAACTTGCGTCGCCTGTCCTGACATGGCGCAGTACTTCGAGGTCCACCCGCAGAACCCCCAGCAGCGTCTGCTCAGGCAGGCCGTGACGCTGCTCGAGCATGGCGGCGTTCTTGCACTGCCTACGGACTCCAGTTATGCGCTGGCCTGCCACCTGGACGACAAAACGGCGGCCGACCGCCTGCGCCAGATTCGCGGCGTAGATGACCGTCACCACCTGACGCTGCTGTGCCGCGACCTGAGCGAATTGTCCAACTACGCGCGAGTCGACAACCGCCAGTTCCGGCTGATCAAATCCGCCACGCCGGGGCCATTCACCTTCATTCTGCTGGCCAGCAAGGAAGTGCCGCGCCGGGTCAGCCATCCGCAGCGCAAGACCATTGGCTTGCGCGTGCCGGAGCACCGCGTGCTGCAGGACCTGCTGACACTGCACAACGGACCCCTGCTGGCCACCACCTTGATCGCGCCGGGCGACACCGAGCCGCTTAATGATGCACACGACATTCGCACGCGATTGGAGCATCAGATCGATGGTGTCATCGATGCCGGCGCCTGCGCGCAACAGGCCACCACCGTGGTTGACCTGTCCGACGGTGAACCCGTGCTGGTGCGCCTGGGCCGTGGCGACCCGGCGGCTTTGGGACTGTGACAGCGGTCGGCCGCGACCGGTCTGAGACAATCCCCTGGTGGAAACTTCGAACCTGATCCAGACCGTCCTCATCTACGCACTTCCTGTGCTGTTTGCGATCACGGTCCATGAGGCTGCGCACGGTTATGCGGCGCGCCATTTCGGCGACAACACGGCCGCAGCGCTGGGGCGCATCACGCTGAACCCGCTCAGGCACATCGACCCGGTCGGCACTATCCTGATTCCGCTGATGCTGCTGTTCGCAACCAAGGGGGCTTTCCTGTTCGGTTATGCCAAGCCTGTGCCGGTGCAATTCGGCAATCTGCGCAACCCCAAACGTGACATGGTCTGGGTCGCACTGGCCGGCCCGGCGTCCAATCTGGCGCAGGCAATGTTCTGGGGTGTGTTGCTGATCCTGCTGCATGGCATGGGTGTCAACGAAACATTTTTTATCAAGATGTGCCAGGGCGGTGTGCTGGTCAACGTGATCATGTTCGTTCTCAATCTTTTCCCGTTGCCGCCGCTCGATGGCGGACGTATTCTGGTCGGCCTGCTACCCATGCGCCAGGCGGCTATCGTGGCGCGTATCGAGCCCTGGGGCTTCTTCATCGTGCTGGCACTGCTGTTGATGGGTGTCATCAGCACGTTCTGGATGCAGCCGCTGATGGCCCTGACCTATCACCTGCTCGATATCGCTTTGACCCCGCTCGCCTGGCTCTTCGGATAGGCGCCACTGTATTTCTACTTTCGCACCATGCGCACCACACGTTTCCTGACTGGCATCACGACCACCGGCACCCCCCACCTTGGCAACTATGTCGGTTCGATCCGCCCCTCGGTGCGGGCCAGCCTGCGCGACGACGTGGAGAGCTTCTACTTTCTGGCCGACTACCACGCGCTGATCAAGGTCGAGGAACCGGCGCGTATCCAGCGCTCGACGCTGGAGATCGCCGCCAGCTGGCTGGCCGCCGGCCTGGACCCGCAACGCGTAACCTTCTACCGGCAGTCTGACATCCCCGAGATCCCCGAGCTGACCTGGTTCCTGACCTGCGTTACGGGCAAGGGCATGTTGAACCGGGCCCATGCCTACAAGGCCGCGGTGGACAAGAACACTGCTGCTGGTGCGGACACGGATAACGATGTCACCGCCGGCCTGTTCATGTATCCGGTGCTGATGGGTGCGGACATCCTGATGTTCAATGCGCACAAGGTGCCGGTCGGTCGCGACCAGGTGCAGCACCTGGAGATGGCGCGCGACATGGCCAACAGCTTCAACTACCGCTATGGGCAACATTTCACGCTGCCCGAAGTGGTGATCGAGGAATCGGTGGCCACCTTGCCCGGCGTCGACGGACGCAAGATGAGCAAGAGTTATGACAACCATATTCCGCTTTTTTCGCCACGCCCGCAACTGCGCAAACTGATCGCGGGCATCGTCACCGACTCCCGCTTGCCGGGTGAGCCCAAGAAGGTCGAAGGCTCGGCGCTGTTCCAGATTTATCAGGCCTTTGCCAGTGACGAAGAGACCGAAGGCCTGCGCAAGGCCTACGCCGACGGCATCGCATGGGGCGAGGCCAAGGAACAGGTGTTCGAGCGGCTCGACAAAGAGATCACGCCGATGCGCGAGCGTTACGACGCATTGATCCGCGACCCGGCAGCGATCGAGCAAATTTTGTTGCGCGGCGCGGCCAAGGCGCGCAAGACTTCGACCCCGTTCATGTCTGAACTGCGCCATGCCGTTGGACTGCGCAATCTGGGAGCGGCCAGTCAGACCGGCAACAAAAAGGCCGACAACAAGGCCGCGCTGCCGACATTCAAGCAATACCGCGAGAGCGACGGCACATTTGCTTTCAAGCTGGTCGACACAGCCGGGCGACTGCTGCTGCAAAGCCAGACGTTCGCATCACCCAAGGACGCCGGGGCTACGATCAGCCGTCTGCAAAAGGAGGGGGTCAGTGCCTTGGTGTCCCTGGACGGCCGGTACACATTGGGCGACGGCGTGAACCAGGAAGAAATTGCCGCCGCACTGCAGCAACTGGTCGACGCAGCCTGATGAAAACTGATCGCCAGGAGGCGCAGACCGACTGATACAATCTGCGTCTTCGAGACAGGAGAAGTGGCAGAGTGGTCGAATGTACTTGACTCGAAATCAAGCGTAGGGGCGACCCTACCGTGGGTTCGAATCCCACCTTCTCCGCCAGTCAGTCAAAGCCCCCGCTAGTCGGGGGCTTTGTTTTTGGGGAATGCCCGCACCGTGCGGGCCTGCGGGCGATACCGGGTTTCTCTGTTTGGCCGAAACAGGCGTTTC
>JBKJRR010000349.1:0-7696 GCA_046594635.1 Burkholderiaceae bacterium | reverse complement strand
GAACAAGGACTGTGATCCGCAGGACATCGTCACGGCCATTCGCACTGTCTACCGTGGCCGCAAGTTCATCACCCCCGGTGTTGCAGAGCGGCTGGCCGACGACCTGGTCAAAGGCGGCGACAAACTCCCGCACGAACAGCTTTCGGAACGCGAATTGCAGGTTTTTCTGCGGCTTGCGAAGGGTGAAACGATCGGAAACCTTGCGGTTGGCATGTCGCTGAGCGTCAAGACCGTCAGCACCTACCGCACCCGGATCATGGAGAAGATGAAGCTTGCCTCCAATAGCGACCTGACCTACTACGCACTCAAGAATGGCTTGATCCAGTAGGTCCGCCTCGCCCCTCCCAGTCATTGCATTCGACCGGATTCTCCACTTCCGGCCTCGCCGGCGGCCAGACGGGCGCAGTAGTGAATCAGCGCGTCGATTTCATGGGACTTGTCGAACACCTGGTCGGCACCCGCTTCCAGGCACTTGCGCCGTATGTCCTGGGTAGCGTAGTTGCTAAGAACCACCATGGTGCAGCTCTGCGACATGGCGTGCACCGCACGCAACACACCCAGGCCCGAACCCTGTTTGAGAAAAAGGTCAACGATGATCAGGTCGACGTTGTCGACGTGATCCGAAACCCAGCGTACGGCCGTCGCCTCGTCCTCGGCGGTTCCCACAACATGGACAGGCCCCAACTCCTCAAGTGTCGCAATCAGGCTTTCGCGGATGACCATGCTGTCCTCGACGATATAAGTTTTGAGCCCGGTCATGTCGGATTGTGTCGCTGACAGCGTACTCACTGAAGAGGGTGGCGTGAAGTATGGCATTGCGGCGCCGGGAAAATGGCTCGGGGCATGGAAGGGTGGAGTCGTCGGACGAACATGGCGAATAGCCCACAGTATGCACCGGCCGGCGTCAGCGATCCGTCGGTCGTGCACCGGCTGATGGATAGGATATGTCCTACACCCTGAATGAAGGCCTGCCAGAGCCTGCGAATTTCACGAAGCCGCGGCCAATTGCATGACACGAACGCGGCACCGCAAGGACCCGCTTCTTTGCTCCACAGCATGGCGTCGTTACCGAGCGCAATCCCGGCGCGGGGTCCCGTCCTACGCGTTTGGAGCAAGGTTGCTGATAGGCCAGAAACCTCGCTTGCAGGATAGTCCGTGCATCGGTGAAAACACCGGACCAGGAGACTCCAAATGACAGGTTTCAGATTGATTGCACCGCCGAAAGACCGTGGGCCTGTGGTGGTGTTTGTTTTGTCGATCATTGCGGCATTGGCCGCAGCCGTGATATTGACGAATTTCGTCGACGCACTGCATGTTTCGATAGCACGCGGCGAAGCCATGCGTGCTGCGCATCGGGTGGCAACTGCGGTGAATTTTGACGCGGGCAAGCCGATCCTGATGGCGATGGCACCTGCGCAGAAAGCGGACCGGTGATACACCATGTCTTTCCCCGCTTTGGAGTGGCTGCGTCACCCACTACGCGCTCCAGGATTGCCAGACGCTCCCTGGGCAAGTACGGCAGTTCGATGAATTCGCCAGAGTCCGCGGGCGACAGGCTCGTCTGTCCCGCTTGCGCCGGTGCCTTGCTGCAGATTGCGCGTCTGCCGCTGGACCGGCTTGCCAGCTTGCTGATCCCGGTGTCGAGATTTCGCTGCCGGGAACATGGCTGCCGATGGGAGGGCACGTTGCGAATCGATGATCCCGCTGCGCAGCGGGATGCCGGGCCGTGAGCGGGCCGAAAAACCGGCTTTGCGGACGCCGCAGACAAGGAGCTGAAAAATGAGTATCGTTCTCTTGCTCGTGATTGTTGCGCTGGCATTGCTGATCGCAGTGATGGTCGCTGCCGCCTCGTCGTATTCGATTCCTGCACGCCATGTGATGGGTGCACAATCGCCTTCGAAACCCACTACGGACCCCGTTTTATGAACCCCAGCAAACTGGCCGGAATTATCCTGATCGTCGCTGGCTGCCTGGGCCTTGCCTACGGTGGTTTCAGCTATACCCAAGAGAGGACCGGCTTGAAACTCGGGCCGATCGAACTCAAGGTCGAGGAACGCAAGACCGTCAATGTACCGATGGTACTCAGCGCCGGGGCAATCGTGATTGGCGTGTTCTTGCTGGCATTCAAACGCAAGTAGGCGTTTTCAGTTCCTGTCCGGGCCCGGGTGTACCCTCTGGCATGAACGCATCAGATCCTCACGTACCGGCCCGGGAGACTTCCTGGCCAGAATTGGCCGAGCCAACGTCGCCCGATGTCGACGCACCTGAAGTTTCGCTGACGTCGACGGTCGACGTGCGCAGCGCCTCCCTTCTGGTGCTGGCCGTGCTCGGCACCATATTCATGCTGCATTGGGCGGCGGCCGTCATCGTCCCGCTGCTGCTGGGACTGACTTTCAGTTATGCGCTGGCGCCTCTGGTCAACCGCCTGCAGGCCCTGCGCGTGCCGCGTGCGCTCGGCTCGGCGCTTGTGGTGCTGGGACTGCTCGGCGGTATTGGAACAACGGCGTGGGTGCTCAGTGACGACGCGACGAAATTCATCGAGTCGCTGCCCGAGTCGGCACAAAAAATTCGCCAGGCAGCCCGTGCCAAGCGCTACCAGCCCGAGTCCACCATCGACAAGGTGCAAAAGGCCGCAACAGAACTCGAGAAGGCGGCCACCGAGAGCAACACCGCCGCGCCGGTCGCAGTGCGCGGCGTGACACGGGTGCAGATCGAGCGACCGCAGTTCAACCTGAACGATTATCTGCTGGCCAATACGCCGGGCATCTTGTCGGCTGTCGGGCAGGCGATCGTCGTCCTGTTCATCACCTTCTTTTTACTCGCGTCAGGCGACAGCTTCCGGCGCAAGCTCGTCAAGCTTGCCGGACCGACTTTTGCGCGCAGAAAGATCACGGTGCAGGCGCTCGACGAGATCACCGATCAGGTTCAACGCTATCTGCGGGTGCAGGTGCTGATCAGCCTCGTTGTCGGCGTGTCCACCGGCCTGGCCTATTGGGCCGTCGGCCTGGAACATGCGGCGGTCTGGGGCGTGCTCGCCATCGTGCTCAACTTCATCCCGTATATTGGCTCTGCAGTGGTCACGGCTGGCTCTGCCCTGGCCGGTTTCGTGCAATTTGGCAACTTTGACATGGGTTTGTTGCTGGGCGCGATCTCGCTGCTGCTCCACACCATTTCCGGCAACCTGCTGACGCCCTGGCTCACCAGCCGGACCAGCCGCCTGAGTCCGGTCATTGTCTTCATTGGTGTGCTGGTGTTCGGCTGGTTGTGGGGTCTATGGGGACTGCTGTTGGGTACACCGGTGTTGCTCATGGTCAAGGCCGTGTCAGACCGGGTCGACGACCTCAAGCCCCTGGGGCATTTGATGGGTCGATGACAGCGCGCCGACTGCGGGTAGTTGCGGCGTGCGCGATACCTGAACAGGCCTGACGGCATCAGACAGGGCTCGTCAGCTGCGTCGCCAGAAAGCTCCCATCATGGGCTTGACGCTGATGCCGTGCAGCAGGATCGACATGGTGATCACGATCAGCGTGATCTGCGTCATCTGCAACGCCAAAGGTTCTTCCAGGCCGTGTTCGATCGCATACATCAGGTAATACAGGGAACCGATGCCGCGTACCCCAAACCAGCCCACCATGCCTTGCAGGCGCACCGGGGTGCGCGGTCCCCACAGGGCGATGAATACGCTGAGTGGACGCGCCACGAAAAACAGGAACAGTGCCAGCATCACCGCCTGCCAGCTCCAGGAGTTGGCGAACAGCGAACCACCGACCAGCAGCACCAGCACCACCTCGGACAAGCGTTCGAGGTGCTCCTTGAATACCAGAGAACCTGCGCTGACCGTGGTTTGTTCGAGTGGATCGGCCGGTGTGTTCTGACTTGGCGCGGCGGATTCATCCGGGGTCGCCTGGTCGATCCGGCGCGGTTCGCCGGACAGCCTGAGTTCGGTCTGGCGCAATGCAACGGCGGCAAAAAAAACTGCGAGGAAGCCCCAGGTGTGTGACATGACTGCGATGCCGTAGACCATGCCGATCAGTCCGAGCCCGAGAAAATCGTCCAGCAGTTCGTGCTGGCGCGGCATGCCTCGCAACCTGCTGGCAATCCGCGCCAATGCTGTACCGGCGACGAGGCCGATGGCGACGCCGCCAGCCGTGGCCCATATCACGTCAACCAGGATCCAGCGCAGGCCGAAGTCGCCCAGGTCATGCAGCCCGAGCAAACCCAGGCCCAGCATGACGAACGGGAAAGCGCTGCCGTCGTTCATGCCGGCTTCGCAGGTCAGGTTGAAACGCAAAAGGTCGCGGTCACCGGGATGGCGGATCTGCACGTCGGTGGCCAGCACCGGATCGGTGGGCGCGACAATGGCGCCCAGCAACACGCCAACGCCCAGCGGCAGGCCCAGCACCAGGGTGGCGAATGCGGCGACCAACGCCACGCTGATCGCCATGGACGCGGTTGCCAGCAACATCGGGGCGCGCCAGCGCGCCATGCTGAACGGTACCGGCATCTTGACCCCGGCGGAAAACAGAGAGATCAACACCGCAACCTCGGTCAACACTTCAAGCAGTGCCGACTCCTTGAGCGGATTGAAATGAAACAGGTTGAGAAGGGTCGGGCCGACGATCAGTCCGACTGCCAGATAGATGATGGCCGAAGTCACCGGCGAACGCTTGAGCGCCGTCGTGGTGAGGCCCATCAAAAGCAATAACGTGCCGATCAGCGTGAACCATTGGGCATTGGACATGGAAGTTACCGCTGCATGGTGACGGTGCCAGTTTAGTGCGCCTTCGCGCCAGACAGCACAAGGGACGTCACGCGCGCTCGCGGTTCAGCTGCGCGTCGCTGTGAATCCTGTCGTCCCTAGTCCTTGCCATGATGCTTGCGATCATGGCGCTTGTCCTTCTTCTTGCCCTTGTTCTTGTCATGTTGATGGCGATACTCGTCGCGCACCCAGTTCTCCTGTACGAAATAGACCGGCTGCCCGCAAGCGCCGTAACGTCCGCAATAGCGACCCCAGTTGGTCTGATGGCCCTGCGGAACGTACAGGTAGATCGGCTGCTGATGAATCGCGACCGGGGAGGGCGCATACACGATGGCTCGCGGGGTGACCAGTTGCACTTGCGGATAGTTGTTGACGTCAATACGGCCGTATTGGCCTGGCGCGTTGATGCCGATCGTCACGTCGATGTTGGTGCCGGCTTGGGCCGGCACTGCGGCCGCCACGGCAAGCGTCAGGATGGCGAGGATTTTCATGATGGGTACTTTCTGAGTCGTTAGACAAATGGCGCGCACGACCCTGTCGACGGCCAGTTCCTGGAAGCCATTGTGGTGACCAGTACATGGCTGCGCCATCGGACCTGTGCCGTGCTGCAGGTAGGACAACAGGCCAGGGACAACGATGGACAAGTCCTTCAAGGCGATCACGCCGTTGCAACCAGGAGTCTGAGGTTTTGCCTAGTGGCGTCATGCGGGGGCCATGGCTGATGTTTGCGGCCTGGCCGTAGGTCCTGTCCCACAGCCGAAGGCACTGTCGTCCGATTGCCGGGTCGAGGTGAACGACCTACATTGGTTTCATCTGTTGCGAACGGCGCGGGCTGAGCCGTGGGGCTGCCCGGGCGTGCCGTGACCACAAGTAGCCATTCCCATTTTCTATCGATCCACAGGAGACCCCGTGAAGATTCCTTTTCAACTCGCCGCCCTCGCGCTTGCGCTTTCGTTGGGTTTGTCGCCGGTCGTGCAGGCGCAGACGACCAGCTACAGCAACCGGCCGGTCGCCACGGTAGAGACTTTCGGCGTTGTGCAACTCAGCACGCTGGTACCCGGCAGCGAGCTGGCATTCACGTTGAACGGAACGCCAGGCGCCGACGTGCGCCTGCGCATCGCCGGCGCTACAGACGAGGTGCAGATGTCCGAGGGACGGCCAGGCAGCTACTCGGGCGCCTATACCGTGCGCTCCCGTGACAGATTGACGGCGGCCAGCGTGGTAACGGCACTGGTGACCAAGAACGGGCAGACTGTTGACGTGGCGATGGACCAGTCACTGGTGCAAGGCGCGCGCAGCCCGGCGCCGCGCTCGCTGGCCCGGATTTCTGAATTCACGGTGACGGCGCGTGCCCGGGTGCGACCGGGCGACGAACTGGAATTCTCCATGACGGGTGCGCCCGCCGGTGTGGCACGTGTCAAGGTGCAGGGCGTACCGGCCCGCATCGCGCTGACTGAGGTGCGCCGTGGTGTCTACGAGGGCCGCTACACGCTGCGCCGCGGCGACCGCGTCACGCGTGATCTCGACGCGACCGGCTTCCTGGTGGTGAACAAGCAGGAAACCAGCCAGCGTTTCGTACGTGGGCAGGACAATGATGAGGCCTACGCTTCCAAGCGCGAGCGGCGCGCCAGTGAGCAGAAGCAGAGCCAGGTCACGTGCGTTGAATGTGGTGTCGTCGAATCAATCGAACTGGTCACGATCAAGGGTGACAAACCCAATGTACTGGGAACGATTGCCGGCGGATTGCTCGGTGGCGTTCTGGGCAACCAGGTCGGTGGCGGCACCGGCAAGGACCTGGCGACCATTGCCGGTGCAGTGGGTGGCGCCTATGCCGGCAACCGGATCGAGAACAACATGGACAAGACCCAGGTCCACCGCGTACTGGTGCGACTGGACTCCGGGGCAACCCGCAGTCTTGACTATGCCGCCGCACCGGGCTTGCAGCTTGGCGCCCGTGTGCGGTTTGACAACGACACCATCGTCGTCCAATAAGCCTGAAGGAAAAAACATGAACATCCAACTCGGTCTGACGCCGCTGATTTCCCTGCTTGCCGGTGTGTTGATCCTGGTAATGCCGCGCTTGCTCAACTACATCGTCGCCATTTACCTGATCGCCGTCGGCGTGATAGGGTTGCTTGGCGCGGGTGGCATGCGCGTGGGCTAGCGGGGCCATTGGGCCGCAGTTTCGTGGTCTTGTCGTTCAGCGCTGGGGCATGTCCTTGGTGGAATACCCCAGGTGCACGGCAGCGTCGTCGGGAATTGCAGGCATCGTCGCGTTCCAGGCCTCCCAGTTCTCGCGCATGGCCTGCAGACGTTCGGGTTCCTTTTTTGCCCTGTTTGCGCGTTCACGCGCGTCGCCTGGAAGGTTGAACAGGTAGTCGTTGTCGTCCACGCGCAGATATTTCCAGTCGCCATCGCGCAATGCGCGCTGGCCGCGGTGTTTCATGCGCCAGTGCATCGGACGATGGAAAGTGTCGGATGGATCGCGCAGCACCGGTGCCAATGACATGCCGTCGAGCGCATAGTCGGGGTGGGCCGCAATGCCGGCGAGATCGAGCATCGTGGCAGACCAGTCCATCGTCAGGCAATGCTGCGCGCTGACACCACCCGGCGCGATACCGGCAGGCCAATGGGCGATCCATGGCACACGGATGCCTCCTTCGGTCAGATCCATCTTGCCGCCCACCAACGGCCAGTTATCGGAGAATCGTTCGCCACCGTTGTCGCTGGTGAACACAATCAAGGTGTTGTCGAGAAGTCCATGGCTCCGCAGCGAGGCCACCAGTTGGCCAATGCCTTCGTCCATGTGGTGGATCATGCGCCGGTAGCTGTGGATGTTGCCGCCGTGCAGGTGGAACAGGTTGGCCTTGATCTCCTGCGCCAACGCGGCGTCGCCCCGCGCCTCCCAGGGCCAGTGCGGGGCGGTGTAGTGCAGGC
>JBKJRR010000091.1:0-8618 GCA_046594635.1 Burkholderiaceae bacterium | reverse complement strand
ATCCCCAAGTCGCCGGTGATTTCGCGTGCTGATCGAATTCTCCGAACAACTTTGAATCAAGTCAAGCGCCAGTGCAAACATGTCAATTCCACAATCCATCCTTCAGCGTGCGGATCGGATCGATTGATTAGCGGGCCTTTTAAGCCGAGATGGCGACGTCTACTTCATGTCAGCTATCGCAGCAAACACGACGGCCAGTGTCACGCTATCGATTTTCCCCGGCGGGGGGCAACTGATAGCAGATACTGGACGGCCGCTCGAAGAATACCGACGAGAGCAACGGATTCACTGCGAATTTTGGTTAAAGGCGATAGCAACCATGCGTTGTGCCGCAGCGCGCCCAAGACTGGGCCCCAACCTACCTAGCGGTTGTCGCAAGTGACGTGCAAGGCCCCCCGCGTCACAATAGTTGTCGCCTTCATAGAACCAAGAACCCTGGGGGCGGCGATGAAGGAAATCAGTGGCTCGATATGGACAGACATTCAAGGACCGCGCGGTTGCCCGGTTGCTGCCGCCTGAGGGCGCCGCGGCGGAGGTTGTTGCAAGGGAAGTTGGCATAGAGGTCGCAACGCTGCAGCGCTGGCGAGAAGATGCGCTGTCCAGGCCCGCCCGAGGGCGGGCCTGGACAGCGCCGGCGCGAATGGATGCGGTGATCACCACGGCGGCCATGTCTCAGGCCGACAAAAGCGCTTGGTGCCGCGAGCATGGCGTCTACCCCGCCGAGTTAGAGAAATGGCTGTCCAGCGCGACGGCGTCGCTGGCCGACCCCGAGGAGGCGCGGGCCAGCCCGCAGGCCACCCGCAAAGATCGCAAACGCATTAAGGAGTTGGAGCGCGAGTTGCACCGCAAGGACCGGGCATTGGCAGAGACAGCCGCGTTGCTGGTGCTGTCAAAAAAAGTCGAGGCGATCTTCCGCAGGGGCGAGGACGAATGATCGGCCTCGAAGATCGCCGCAGCCTGACCCATGACATTGACGCGGCCCACGACGCTGGAGCTCGGCTGCACCTAGCCTGCGAGATCGCCGGCATCGACGAGCGCACGCTGCAACGCTGGAAGGCCCGCGCGGGCGGCATCCAGGCCGATGGCAGGCCCCAGGCGGCGCGGCCAACGCCCAGCCATGCCCTGAGCCCGCACGAGCGTGCGCAGTTGCTGCGCGTGGCCAATGAGCCGCGCTTTGCCTCGGTGCCGCCGGCGCGCATCGTACCGATGTTGGCCGACGAGGGTGTGTACCTGGCCAGCGAATCGAGCTTTGCCCGGGTGCTGCGCGCCCACGGCCAGAGCAAACATCGTGGTCGCGCCAAGACGCCACGCCCGGTGCGCCCGCCCACCACCCACATTGCCAGCGCAGTACGTGAGGTGTGGTGTTGGGACATGACATACCTGCCTGCAGTGGTGATGGGGCGCTGGTTTCACCTGTACCTGATCCTGGACCTGTACAGCCGAAAAATCGTGGGCTGGGAGGTGCACGACGACGACGACTCTGCCCACGCCATTCACCTGGTCAAGCGCACCGCGCTCGCCGAGGGCATTGCAACCATGACGACCAAGCCGATCCTGCATGGCGACAACGGCTCCACGCTGAAGGCCACCACGGTGATTGCGATGCTCAACTGGCTGGGTGTGAAGCCGTCGTACTCGCGCCCCCGCGTGAGCGACGACAACGCCTATGCCGAGAGCCTGTTTCGCACCGCCAAGTACCGCCCGGAGTTCCCGGCAAAGGGCTTCGCCGATCTGGACGCGGCACGAACCTGGGCGGCGCAGTTCGTGCGTTGGTACAACCATGACCATCGCCACAGTGGCATTCGCTATGTGTCGCCCGCGCAGCGCCATGCCGGGGAGGATCACACCATCCTGGCCGCGCGACACGATCTGTACTTGCGCGCACGCGCCTTGAAGCCGGCACGCTGGTCAGGACGAACACGCAACTGGAACCCCGTCGGCGCCGTCACGCTCAACCCCGAGCGCGATTGCGTCATCAAGGCCAATTTGGAGAAAGTTATACAGCCGATGGCTGCGTAAATGAGGCGACAAGTAGCTTGACGCGTGCCGACTGGCAGGAAGCCGACGTACAGATTGGTGTTGCACACACACGCATCTGACCCAATTCACGCATCTGTTCGGCGAGATTGAGGGCCCGAAAGCGGTCGTTCAAAAGTGCAAGCGCGGCCAGGCGCTGCATGAACTCCAGCGGGCTCATGATCAGGTGTGTGGCGCCGTCTCTCCACGGCGTCTTGAGCTTGACTCCACCTGACCGGCGGTGTTGAGCTGTACCCGCTCGTCAGATAACGCTGGTCGGGTGCGGTAGCGGCCCTTGCGCGATGGCGCCCCGGCACGATCTATCCATTGATCCGGGACGGCGCTTTCCACGCCCGCGCAAAGCCGGCGACCGACCAAGAAAGCCGAAAACGCTTATCCACGGCCGCGCGCTCGGCGCCTCTCAAGCAAGACGCGCGCGGCGGTGGGTAAGCCGCCTGACGCAACGACTGTGTCGCCCGCTGTCCGCAATGCTGACAGCCCCGACGCAGACCCTCCGCCAGTCCGGCAGCGCGAAAATATCCACCACTGGCGGCCTGCCTGCCTCGGGTTCAGCAGGAACTCCGGACCGCCTGTGCGCGGCATCATCCGGCATTGCTCGATGCAGCCCAGATATTCAGGTTCGAATCGAGTGCCCAGCGATCGATCTCGGCTAGCTCTTCAGCTGAAAACTGCAGATTCTCGAGCGCAGCGATGTTCTCTTCCAGTTGGCTGATGCGACTTGCGCCGATCAGGGCAGAGGTCACTGTGGGATGCCTCAGCACCCAGGCCAGCGCCATTTGCGCAAGGGACTGTCCACGCGCCTGGGCAATCGCCGCAAGCTGGCGGATCCTTTCCAGGTTCGGCTCTGTCAGGTACTCGTCGCGGAACGATGGCGCGCCCTTGGCCTTGCGTGAATCGGCCGGAACTCCAGCGAGATACTTGCCGGTCAACAGCCCTTGCGCCAGCGGTGAAAAGACGATGCAGCCGATGCCTTCGTGGTTCAGCGTGTCCAGCAAACTGTCCTCGATCCAGCGATTGAGCATCGAATACGACGGCTGATGGATCACGCAGGGCAAGCCCATCTGCTGGAGGATCGCGGATGCCTCGCGCGTCTTGGTTGCCGAGTAGGAAGAGACACCGGCGTAAAGGGCCTTCCCCTGCTGCACCGCAGATGCCAGCGCCCCCATTGTTTCCTCGAGCGGCGTGTCGGGATCGAAACGGTGCGAGTAAAAGATATCGACGTAGTCGATCTGCATCCGCTTCAGGCTTTGGTCGAGACTCGCCAGCAGGCTTTTGCGGCTTCCGAAGGCGCCATAGGGGCCGGGCCACATGAGGTAACCAGCCTTGCTGGAGACGATCAGTTCATCGCGGTGGGCGGCGAGGTCCGAGACCAGCACCTGGCCGATAAGGCTTTCGGCCGAGCCCGGCGGCGGGCCATAGTTGTTGGCCAGATCGAAATGCGTGATGCCCAGGTCGAATGCTCGCAGCAACAGGGCGCGGGCCGCGGCGGGATCGGCGACCGCGCCGAAGTTTTGCCAAAGGCCCAATGACAGGGCCGGCAACTTCAAACCACTGCGCCCGGCGCGCCGGTATGGCATGGTGTCGTAACGGGTCTCGGCGGGGGTGTAGGGGTGATTGTTCATCGCTCGATTCTCCTTTGATCCTCGCTCCGATTCAAAGTCGCGCGGCGGCGAGACTTCAAAGCTCCCCGGCACCGGTTCGCCGATCGAGGTTCAGAAACCGGTGTATGGGATGCGCAAGTCTGGCCGCCAGAGGTCTCGCTGTATCTTTGGGGTCCGAACACGCCATCCGATTTCGGTGCCAATTACGAGGAGCGGTAACCATGTTGTTCATGATCTATGGAATGGATCACCCCGGCAAGCTTTCGGAACGTATGCGCCATATTGCGGCGCACCGCTCCCATTGCGACACGGGCGGATCCAAAGATGGCGCTCGGCAGCAATATTACCGATGTCAATTTCTTCGTGCCGGGGTCGTTATCGGCGGCCAGCGTGTCGGCCTTCGGCGCGGTGTTCACCGATGTGGACCTTGCGAACATCACCAGCCTGGGGTTTTTCGACTTGAGCAATCAGTTGCTCGGCACTTTTTTGTTCCAGCGGCACAAGGAAACGACAGGCTGTCGTTTCTTGGCGTGAGATTCGCAGCTGGTGAAAGAATCGGCCGTGTGCGCATCACTGCCGGTAATGCGGCGCGAGGCGGCAATCAGCCTAACGGCATAGATCTGGTTGCCATGGAAGACTTCATCTATGCCGAACCGATCAGATCGGCTGCGGCCATTCCCGAACCGGCAACGCTGCTATGGGTCGGTCCCTTGCTCATCTGGCTCTCGGCCGCAAATTGCTCGTGGAGTCGGGCAGGTGTGGCCGCCGCGGTAGCCCTCCAGCCACGACAGGCATTCGAATGAAGGTTGTAGCCCTGGCTGACCGCGAGTACTCAGTTCAGCGGCTTCTCTTCCGTTGGCACCGGCGCGGCCTCGTCGGGAGCCTTCGGCATGTCGGAGGCGTGGTGTTGCTTGTGGGTCTTCTTGCCTGGCTGGGGTGTCTGGTCAGCGCCGGGCGCCACCTCTTCGCCGCGATGCTTCTTTTCCTGCTGCACTTTCTTGTCGTGCGCAACGTTTCTGGGATCGGTCATATGGCTTTCGATAGTTGATGCGCTATCTTGGTCTTGAAGTAGTCTCTCGCGGGTAGGACAATCCGCCGTTGCAGGACGGGAGGAAGGCGCAGAATGAAGCCACCCAGGAGACGTAGCCGGTAGGGATGATGTCAGCGCCGATTGAATTCTGACCCACCCTGCCGATTCAATATTGACCCAGGACGGATAGTTGCTTTTTGATTCTGCAACTGTGGATAAGTGTACTGAGCATCTGTTTTTTTGCTTCCCCTTGTCGACGGTTATGACCAGGGCAATGGAGTGAAGGGCGTAGCCCGTAACGCAATTGCCCTGGTTGCGTCTCTTTAGAACGGATCGTCACCCTTGGCCGCTTTGGCGGCCTTGCGCGTTTGCTCCCTGTCTTTGATCCGCGACTTGGTTGCCATGCTGCTGTGCTGGAAACGGTAGGACTCATTGCCCGTCTCCACGATGTGGCAATGGTGGGTCACCCGCCGCCACCAGCCGCTGCTCCATGACCGGCGTGAACTGTTCAACATAGCCACTGTCCAGCTTCCGCGACGGATAGAACCCGGCCTCGCCAATGATCCTGCACGACTCCTCGGCGGCACGGGACATGTCCAGGCTCACGTCGCCACTTTTCCCTGTCGCCAGCTTGGCCGTCAGCCCCTCGGCGGTGAGGCCCATGTTCTTGATCAGCCCCGTATCCCAAAGCGGATGCAGGTTCGTCCCGCGACCGAACGCCTGCAGCTGGTACGTGTTGCCGCCACGGTCGTCGGCATAGCCTGCATGAAGCGGCTGATCCACACCTGCGACCAGGTGCATGATGTACTTCACGGCTATAAGGCAATTCTTCGCCGGTGCAGCAGATGCAAAGACAGTCAACGGGCCGGGTACGACAGAAGTCCAACCGAATGCAGCCATTCAGACGTAGACTGACTACAACCGGGCGGCACTGGCATCGCGCCCCCTAAGCCCTACAACGCCTGCTCATTTCAGCGGCGTAAAAGGTATTCATGAGAGCAGCGTTGCATTGGCTCGACATCGAGGGAGGACCTCCAGCGGTGAGCGGCGCATGTGCCTTCCTTCATCGACGGGGTAATTCGGTGATGGTCCGACTAGCATGGATTCTCAACGTTGCGAGCGTCCTCTTCGCCGTGTCGACGAACGCTGGCGCCCAGCGAACGGAAAACGTTGCGCACATTGGTTTGCTATGCGCCACCCGGTGTCAGGGTCACCCCGCGATAGAAGCGCTTCGGGCCGGGCTGCGCAGCGCCGGATGGGTCGAGGGTAGCAACCTGCAGATTGAGTATCGCGCCGCGGAAGGAAAGTCCGACCGATTACCGGCTCTCGCGCAAGAGTTGGTGGACCTCAAGTTAAACCTTATCGTCACCTCAGCACCGCAGGCAAGCCTGGCAGCCAAGAACGCCACGTCCACTATTCCCATTGTCTTCATCGGGGTCGCCGATCCGGTTCGCGTCAAATTGGTCGAGTCCCTCGGACGACCGGGGGGGAATGTCACAGGACTGGCGACGATGGTCCCGGGCGGTTTATTGGGCAAGTCGCTCGAGATCTTCAAGCAAGCGGTACCAAGAGCGACTCGAATCGCTGTCTTGATCAACCCAGCCAACGCGGTCGCCAGCGCGCTCGTTTCAGCGGAAGCGCCGACTGCGACGCGGCAGTTGGGAGTGCAACTGCAGATGCTTGAGGTCCGCATACCAGAGGAAATCGAGCAAGCCATTAATTCTGCGGTGCAAGAGAAGGCCGATGCGCTGTGGGTTATTGGCGATCCGATCTTTCATTTTCCGGCGCAGCGTATCCCTGATCTGGCCGCGCGCGCAAGATTGCCGGCGATGTACCTGCCACGGGACTTGGTCACAGCCGGTGGTTTGATGTCGTATGGACCTGACATCATTGAAATGCATCGGCGCGCCGCCACATACATCGACAAGATTTTGAAGGGCACCAAACCTGCAGAACTTCCAGTTGAGCAGCCTACAAGGTACGAATTGGTTATTAATCTGAAAACTGCGAAGGCCCTGGGGCTGACCATTCCGCATTCCCTCCTGATTCGCGCGGACGAGGTGATTCAATGACTGGTCGGAAGCAGATCTGCCGCGGGCCAACGGCGCCCAGGCCACCATGTCTGCCGCGATGCCGATGTAGTAGCCCATGCACCACTCGTCGACAATGGGAATGCTGTGGCCCTCATGTTCACGTTCCATGAGGCGGCGTGGCTCGTACGCCCGGTCGTTGAGCGCGCCGTTCACGTACTGGTAATGGCGAAGGATCGGGCCGATGATGTCCTGGGCCTCCTTGTTGTCTTTGAACTCGGGCGACTCTTCGCCGTCTTCTGTGTCCCAGATCCAGCGCAGCATCTGGTCGGGCATGACCAGGTTCGGCCCCGATGCCACAGCCGCCAGGTAGCCGTCCAGCATGGACGTGTCCATGGTGTCGGACGGCGCATCGTCGCGCATCAAGAACTCGTCGAGGATGTCGAACTCGGCTTCGGTCAGGGGAGTGTCCAGCATGATGTCGATATTCTGGCATCAGGTGCCGCGGGAGGGCAGGGGGCAGCGCGATCAAACTTGTGACGCTTGCTTCCAAACTGGGCCCGGTGGTCTGCCGTTGGTTCCCCACATCAGCGCAGGGATAAAAATTGACTTACGAATCCTCAAAGTAGTCTGAGTCGATTCGCTTGACCACATAGGTTGATGCTGGTGCTACGCCAACCTCAAAGTCGATCATCAACCCGGCGAGTTGCTTGCCGTCAACGAGTACGACCTTGGTGTCGATCCGAGTAGCGTAGTCTGCTGCGTCTGCTGTATAGCTTGAAGTGGTGATGAATACGCCCTTCTTTGCGCGTTGGCCCTGCAGGGCGCCTACAAATTTTTGGATTTCAGGTCTTCCTACTGAGCCTTGCCAGCGCTTTGCCTGAATGAAGATCGTGTCGAGACCAAGGCGATCTTCCTTGATGATTCCGTCAATACCACCGTCGCCGGTCTGGCCGATTCGTTGGCCAGCATCTCGCCGGGAGCCGCCGTAGCCCATCTTGACGAGTAGTTCGACGACAAGCTGCTCGAAGAAAGTTGGTGAACAGCCAAGAACACGAGCGAGCAGTTCAGTGGCAAGTTGTTCGCGTAGGCCCTGGTGTGCCAGCTCTATCGCCTCCTCTGGTGTTTTCGATTGGGGTAGTTCTGTCTTTGCCGCCACACCGTTATCCGACTTTGAGATCCCGCGGAATTCGATGAACTCTGGAAACTGTTCCAGGTACTTGACATCGACCCTACTCGGATTTGAAGCCAGCGTCTTCGTCCCCCGTTCCGTGATCTTGAAGATACCGCGCTTGGGTGATTCCAAAAGCGCCGCCTTTTTCAGATAGGTCCGCGCCCAGCCGATTCGATTTTTGAAAATTCCTTGCTGGCCTGAAGGCAGCAGTTCCGCGCGTTCTGCCGGAGTCAACTTGAAGTGTTCCGCAAGGCTGTCCTCGGCGTCGCGGAGGGTGTGTTCCGTGCCGTCCGACAGGTGGCGGAGAAACGGCAGCATGCAGGTCTGGTAGTCGGGTATCGCCATTTTGAGGAGGATATGGGAGGCACATTGTGGGGGACTCGGTGGTCGGGCGACTTGAATGGGATGACGCGGAAGACGGAGAAGTCCCGCTGGTTGTCATCGACGGCGAGGAAATGTCCTGGGCGGATTTTGGCCGCATGCTCATGACATTCGAAGGCTTCCAGTTCAAGATGAAGATCGGCGAGCTCAGCGACGAACTTTGAGTGGCCGCTTCAGATTGTCAGTGCCACATCAAAAATCTACGCTACCTCCCATCCAACCCATCTGCCATTCCCAATGCCCATGCCTGCCACTTTCCGGCGTTCTCTCGGGTTTCAGCGCTGGCATCGACGGCCAGCAGGCCCATGGTCACCGCAACCACTCCCCTGATGTGCTCCGCCTGCCGCGGTCATGTCCCACGATCG
>JBKJRR010000263.1:0-17640 GCA_046594635.1 Burkholderiaceae bacterium | reverse complement strand
TCGTCGCTGTGTTCGAAGTTCATGCGTCCTTCTCCGTCACAGGCCGAGGATCATCTTGGAGATGATGTTCCTCTGGACCTCGTTGGAGCCGCCGAAAATCGACAGCTTGCGGTTGTTGAAATACTGTCCGGCAGCGGCCGCCGCCTGCGGCGGGCCCACTGGCGGTACATCCCGGGCATCGTCGAGCGCTTCGTCGATGGACGGCCGTGCCTAAGGCCCCATCGCGCGTCGCATCAGCGACGAAATCTCCTGGCGGATCTCGGTGCCGCGGATCTTCAGCATCGAACTCTCGGCACCCGGCACACCGCCGCCGGCGACCGCCGCGATCACGCGCAGGTTGGTGGTCTTCATGTTCTGGAGCTCGATCTCGACGCGCGCCAGGCGTGCTGCAAACAGCGGATCGTCGGCCAGCGGTCTGCCGTTGCTGGTAATGCTCGCTGCCGCCTGGCGGAGCCTGCCGAGCGCAGCCACCGAAAACCCGACGCCAGCGATATTGGTGCGCTCGTAGGTCAGCAGGTATTTGGCGCAGGTCCAGCCCCGGTTCTCCTCGCCCACCAGGTTGCCGGCCGGCACGCGCACGTCGGTGAAAAAAACCTCGTTGACCTCGTGCTCGCCATCGAGCGTGATGATCGGCCGCACCTGGACTCCGGGCGACATCATGTCGATGAGCAGGAAGCTGATGCCCTCCTGCTTCTTCACGTCGCGCGCCGTTCGAACCAGGCAGAAGATCATGTTCGCGTGCTGGCCGAGTGTGGTCCACGTTTTCTGGCCGTTGACGATGTAGTGATCGCCGCTGGCGTCCACGCCACGCACTGCCTCGGTCTTGACCGCCGCGAGATCGGACCCGGCACCTGGCTCCGAGTATCCCTGGCACCACCAGTCCGAACCGTCGAGGATGCGCGGCAGCCAGTGCTGCTTCTGCTGGGCGCTGCCGTACTTGATCAGCACCGGCCCGAGCATGTTGACGCCAAACGGCACGATGCGCGGCGCGTGCGCCAGCGCGCACTCGTTCTCGAAGATGAACTTCTGCACCGCCGACCAGCCCGGACCGCCATATTGCTCGGGCCAGTGGTTTGCGAGCCAGCCACGGGCATGCAAGATCGCGTGCCATTCCTGCAGGTCGGCCTTGCCCAGGCGCCTGCCATTGCCCACCTTGTCAGCGAGCCGCTGCGGCAACTTGTCGGCAAGGAATCCGCGTACTTCGTCTCGGAAGGCCTGCTCGGCGCTATCGAATGACAGGTCCATCGTATGTCTCCTTGGCTCGGAAGATTTCGAACAAGCCGTATTGTTCGGCGTCTGAAGAATCTTGACAATCCCTTCAATCATTGACAGACCGTCAAGGAGAATTTGACAATAAAACGCCGAACACCGACATTTCAAGCGATGGAACTCCATGCCCTGACCCTTCTCGTCGAAATTCTCGACGCCGGCAACCTGAGTGAAGCGGCCCGGCGGTTGAAGATGACACGCGCCAATGTCAGTTATCACCTGAACCAGTTCGAGCGTTCGATCGGCCAGCAATTGATACGCCGCACGACGCGGCGCGTCGAACCCACCGAGATTGGCCTGCGCCTGTACGAACATGGGCAGACGATCCGCAACGAGTTGCTTGCCGCGCGCGAGGTCGTCGAGACGCTGGGCCGCAGCCTGATGGGCAAGGTGCGCTTGAGCGTGCCGAGCGGCTACGGCCAGGTCGTAATGGCCCGCTGGCTGATCGATTTCAAGCAGCTGTACCCCGGCATCGTGCTCGACATCGTATTCGAGAACCGCATCGACGACTTGCTGCGCGACGAAATCGACATCGCCGTGCGGGTGGTGCACGAGCCACCGGAAAACGTGGTGGCGCGCGACATGGGCCCGGTGCGCTACATCACCTGTGCATCCCGCGACTACGCCCAGGCCCATTCGATGCCGCAGAACCCCGAGGCATTGCGCACCGTACCGCTGGTCATGTCGGCGGCGGTCAGCCGCCAGTTGCGCGTAGCGGCCTACCGGGGCAGCGCACGGCACGAGGTCTTTGTCGAGCCGACGCTGATCTCGGAGAACTACCTGTTCTTGCGCGAAGCCGTGCTCGCCGGCATCGGCGTCGGCCTGCTGCCGGACTACCTCGTACGGGCCGACATCAAAAGTGGCCTGGTCGTTACGGCACTCGACGAGTGGCGGCTGAGCATCTTCGGCAGCAAGA
This sequence comes from Burkholderiaceae bacterium, assembly GCA_046594635.1. Taxonomy (GTDB): domain Bacteria; phylum Pseudomonadota; class Gammaproteobacteria; order Burkholderiales; family Burkholderiaceae_C; genus CAISIP01. Next base: position 15,455 of record JBKJRR010000263.1, on the reverse strand, counting down.
TGGTGATGCTGTACATGCCGAACCGGCACCACACACGTGCAGCCGCCACGTTCATCGAGTATGTGCTGGAGCGCGCTCGCGACGGTGAACCACACCCGGTGGACGCGGGCTCGTAGCGTTTGAAACTGACTGCCCGGACAACGCGATCTACAGCACCCGCCCAGGGCCGCGTCCGCTGCCCGCCAATTATCCGGTGCATCCTGTCGGCTGCGCGGCAACACCGCGCCAGGCACGGGGCGCAGTCCGTGGCGCCATGCAGCGAACACATCGGCCAATGAGGGACGGCCGACGCACAGCCTGAAGTGTGTGCTCGGCCGTGTCTCGCGACTTTTCAGCAGCAGGCAAGTCCGGGTGCGGGTTCAGCCCCAATAGGGGGTCGTGTTGTAGTGCTTGTGAACAGCCGTTTGCCAGTTGCGATCCGCAAAATCCGGCCAATGGTCCTTGTCAAAGCCGTGCGCGTTTTCAAGCGCCTCTTTCGATGTGTCGAGGACGAAACACTTGTTTACCGGATCCTGCTTCAAGGCTTGAAGCGGCACCGCAAACAATTTGTTGCCGAATCCCAGCAAGCCACCAAACGACACCACGGCATATGCGACGCGGGATGATGGCAGGTCGATCATCAAATCCTTGATGTCTCCGAGGTCGGTACCTGCCGGGCTCTTTACGGCAGTGCCTTCCATCGTGCTCGAACTCAGAATACTCATCGTGTTTCTCCCTGAAGTTGGAGTCCTGACGAAATGGTCGGGACGTGTAACGATCCTATGAGGCACCATTCAGATCGGGAGTCAGCAGGTGTCCCGATCGACTGTAGGATCATGGCGGTCCAACATCCGGGTCTGCGGATCTGGCGACCGGATGTCTAGGGCGCGCGTGTCCTACCGGTGCTCGGGCAGCTGCGCCAGCCTTTGCCATGCATCGCGCGCAGCCAGACGTGCACTGAGCCACTCCAGATTGGACGCGCCACGCGCGTCAATCCAGCCGCGCGCAAGCTCCACCTCGACGTCGTCGAAACGCCGCCCTGGATAGAGGCCATATGCCGTGACTCCATAACGAAACGCCGGCTCATAGACGTCGAAGTGAGGAGCCTGGGTCGCATATGGCCGCTCCTTGAAATTGTCGCGCCAGTAGTCAACCTCGATCGTGGGGTCGATACTCTCGGCAACACTTTTACCAGCCAGTCCGCCGACGATCGCACCCAAGGCCGTGCCGACGAGAGTACCAATCGGCCCGACTGCGGAGCCAGTCAATGCGCCCGCTGCGGCACCGCCGAGCGCAGCGCCCAGACCAGTGCCAACCGGATGTGCTCCAAGAGTCCCCGTGATCGGATCTCGATTGGGTTCGGCGTCGTACAACGTGGATGGATTGGCTGAATTCGTCATGGTAAACCCCTGGATTTTGCGCATCCTTACACGGCGCGCTGACTAACAAAAATGAGACGGAATTTCGTCAGAGCCCAGCCTAAGGCGCATTTCCAGGCGCCACTGCCGTCTGATACCGCAAGTGCCTGTAGGACGACAGCGTGCCTGGTTGGCTTGCACACTGAGACTCAGCCACTGTGCTGCGCGCGCGATCGCTTGCAATCCGATCGCAGAATTTCATCCGCGCGGTGATAAATTCAATCGGCCCGGTCGCGATTGCCGGACTCGCGGACTACCAGCATCGCCGCTTGTCCATCCAGAGCAGCCCAGCGGGTGAAGGCGCGCAAATATGCGAGCGAATCAAGGTCAGATCAGCAGTAATTGAACAAGGCCAACAAGGTCGAAAGCCTTACCGCCTGGAATCGGTTGAAGAGTATCTGCTCGAGCGAAGGGGAGGCGTTTGGCTCGCCATCCGAGCCGAGACGACGCAGCAATAGTCGCCTATGGCCTATCGACACATTCCGCGAAGCTCATCGGCGACAAGCACACCGCTGAGCAATCCCAGGAATACCGGTTCGAGTCTTTCCAAGTGGGAGAAGTGGTGGCCGAAACCATTCAGGCGCTGGACCCACCGCTCAATTTCGCCGGGACGCTTGAGCTTGAACCTCTCAGGGTTGCACTGCCCGGTAACGCGCGCCTGCGATTCAGCAATTGCGCAAGCGCGTTGAGGACCAGTCGCCATCGGCCCACAACGATGTGCGACTGCGGTTGTGACACACGGGCCGGGACAATCGCAATGAGCGACGCTGGCCGCACTGCGCTGACATTGGCCATCAGACCCAACGCATCCTCCGGCGCCATGCGGCCGCACAGGACTTCACGCGCCGTAATGTCAAGCAAGGCCTTGCGGTCTGGACGCCCAGCTGGACCGGCTTCTCGTAGCAACAAGCGCTGATAGTGGTGACCTCTGCCCGTCCGGAACGTTGCCAGCGCCGCAGCACTGATCTCGACGCGTTCAACCATGTCCATCATGGTGCAGAAAAGCGCCAGCAGGCGCTCGCGCACTTCGACCGATTGCGTTGCGGCGTGTGCTGTGTCCAATTCCCGGCAAAGTTGTGGCCAGTCCAAGGTATCACCTGCAGCGATCGTGGACTGAAATCTTTCAAGCACATCCATGCCATCTCCTTCAGGCGAGACCACGGCCGGACAAGGACTGTGACGCCATGTGCCCCTCTTCTGGCACGGTATGAGGGCACGAACAAGAGCGTCCACCCTGCCTGGATCGTAGCGAGCATCCAGTAAACAGGGGAACCCCCTTGCACGCCGCCATCGCACGGACAAAGCGCCAGCCGCATGTAGGAGACCGCCTTTCCTGCCCGCTCCGAAGGGCCAGGTCTGGCCTGAACTGCCGCAGCCCGACCAAGCCGACGTTTGCACACGTAGGAGGCTACGCCACAATGTGGCGCGCTGCTGTCCGACGGCATGACTGGTACTTGTGCCATGGCCGGAACAGACTTAGCTCGAGACAATGCACGGAACGTCACTGGGCGCATCTGATGCCGAGTGCGCCAATCAACGGAGAACACCATGTCCCATCTACGCGCCTTCACCACCGCTGCCAGCATTGCCGCTGTCTTGTCCCTTGCCGCCTGCGGCACGACCAGCAACCAGGGAACCCAGCCGGCCAGCACGACCCAATCTGGTTATCCGGCCACCAGCAGCAACACCGCTGCGCGTTATGGCGTCGTGCAGTCGATCAATATCGTACGCCAGGAATCCAACAACAGCATAGGTGCTGGCACCATTGTCGGAGCGGTCGTCGGCGGTGTGCTGGGCAACCAGGTCGGCAAGGGTGACGGCAACAAGGCGGCCACCGTGCTGGGCGCCGCCGGCGGTGCTTACGCGGGTCACCAGATGGAAAAAGTCAATCGCCAACCGCAAGCCGACACGGTACAACTGGTGGTGCGTCTGTACGACGGCAACAACATCACCGTCAGTCAGGAATCAGCAGCCGACATTCGTGTCGGTGACCGCGTGGTCGTCGACAACGGCACCGCGCGTCGCTATTGATCTTGCGAATCTCGGTCCGGCCGGGTCGGGTCGCAAATGCGCGGCGGAAACTTAAGAAGGACAGGCAATGCCTGTCCTTTTTTCGTTGGGAGGCGACGGGCGCCGAAGGGCTGGATGCGTCTTTCACGTCAAATGCCATTCGACGCGGTGTTCTCCTACCTGCACGACTCTACTTCACTGATGCTGCTGCCTGTGTTGTGCTTCAACAATGGCGCTGTGCCGCAATCCGTGTGGTGCAACCGGCCGGCAGCCAACCATTGCCGATGAAAAAACTGACAAGGCGGCAATGAAATCAAACCCGACATCTGGTCCCAATCAAGACCCCCATTCGCCCACACGGTGGGACATTTTGTTTCGCATCAGAACCGGAACATTTGCCCTCGCAGTATGTTGGGGCCTCGCAGCTTGTGGGGGTGGCGGTGGAGGCGGCGGAGGTGGCGCAGCGATCCCCGCTATCACGGGCAATACTGCCGCAACGTCAAACCTGACGGTGCCAATCGGCCTTCTCAAGGTCATCGTCAAAGATACGTTCGGCGCTGCCGTGCCAGGCGCATCAGTCACAGGAACACGTGGTACCGTGCCTACCGATGTGCAAGGAGTCGCCCTGCTCAATGTCGATCCTGCCGGCGGCAATATCGTCGTCACGGTGACACGCGACACGTTTGCGGGTCAGGTAATTGCCGCTTCCTTGTCCGCAGGGGTCGGCAATGAATTGGCGGTCACACTTGTGCGCCTGACGTCAGCGGCAGGAGGTTCGCTGGCATCGCGTAGCGGCTTCGTCCCTGTTGTCGATGCTGGCAAACAGCAAATCACCTTTGAGGTGGAACTGGTGCTCGTCGACGGCAACTCGAATCCGATCGCGAACCTGAGTCAGGCCAGTTTCCGTTTGCGTGCGTGTACGCCAGACACAACGAATCAAAAGGTTGACTGCATTCGCGGTGCCAATGATGCAGCGGACATGGCTTATGCACCCAATGTATCGGCGCCGTCCAGCGTGCAACTGATAGCCGCCAACCCGGTCAACCCCTATGCAGCAGCATTGCTGATGGACCAGAGTGGCAGCATTCTGCAGTCTGATCCTTCGGGTGCCCGCCTGTTTTCGGCCAAGGCGTTCATTGGTGCTCTGGGGCCAAACGATCGCGTCTTGGTCTCGGCGTTTGCAGGTGGCGCCGGCGCGCTGATCACGCCAACGCCTTTGGCGATCTACGACACGTTCAAGGACAGGCAATCGGCTAACGCGTATTTCCCGACACTCGATTTCCTGTCGAGCCGCGTGGGCGGCAACACGCCACTGTACCAATCGCTGGACAGCCTGCGGGAGGCCATCACCAATGATCCATCACTGCCCGTGACCATCGGGAAGGCCATTGTGATATTCACCGACGGCGCAGATACAAGTTGTGCCGACGTCACAAGTTGTCGCAACCGCCGCCAGTTGTCCATCGATGCCGCCAACGCCAACAACGTCAAGTTGTTCACTGTTGGGTTGTCATCGGGCGTCGATTTTGCAGCGCTGGGTGAACTTGCCAACCAAACCAATGGCGCATTTCTTTACGCCGACACAGCAGAACAGTTGTTGCCCCTGTATGGCAGCGTAGGCAGACTGCTGAGTCTGGGCTTGCCAACCTACCGCCTGCAGTGGACCGTACAGGCTGGTGCGGCCGCGTTTCAATCAGGCAGCACTTTACTCGGACGCGTGCAGGTGACCAACGGCGCCGACACCTTTGACGTGCCGTTTGTCGTAGGCATTCCGTGATTCCGCAGCGCACCGTACGCGGCCGAGTTCAGCGGCCGAGCGAACAACAACACGCTCCTGCAAACATCCAGCTTCGGGTAGGCCTGCGCTGACACGGCCACGGGCATGGGTCCGATGGCGGTTCTGCGGTGCGGGACCGACACTGGCCTCATATCTTCACAGGAGTTGCTTATGTCGTTTGCACTTTACATGGTGGGTTTTGCAATTTTCCTCGGTGGCCTGGTCTGGGCTGCCGTGGTCGCGGGCATTCCAGAGCTCTACATTGGAATCGGAGCGCTCATCCTGCTGGGAATTGGCATCTTCAGCGCGGTCAGCAAGACACGCGGCAAAGACCCATCCTGAGTTAACACAAACCATCCGTGGTCTGCCGGGTCTTCACCACTTCGCTGGAGCCCTGATGAAAAGGTGCGTAACGCAAAACGAGGCGAACGTCATTGGGGTACTTGCGCAACAAATCCTTGACGAACGGATAGATCGCCCTGCATGCTTCAATGGCCGGGGCAAAGAACTGCACGATGGTCACTGGCGCATTTTGCGGACCGAAAACCGGGGAAATCATGCGCACCCGTCGCCCGTTCTGCTCGGCGGCTTTTTGGTCCTGTGACTCCTGCTCGTCCCGTTGGTACTTTTACATGCCCAACAAAAAGGCGATGACGATGATTCCCAGCAATTTCAATATCGTCACTTTCCTGACACTCATTTTGAAGTCTTTCGCAGATCGATGACGAAAAAGGTTGAGATCAGCACAAAGGCGGTTAGCAATAGCCAGGGAATTTGAATGCCACTGAAAACTTCAAGCTGCTGATCTGCGCAGGAAACACCCACTTCGCAGGCGATCCAGCCTTTCGGCGTAGCGCCCGCCACCAGCAACACTTGATAGAGCGCCATGGCAGCGCCGCAGAGCGACAGCGCCAGAGCGTAAATCGGGCCATGCCGGTCTTCGGCGTAGATGTTGCCGGTTGGCCTGCGCGGTTTCGCCAGCGGGATCGATCCGACTCAGCAGCCACCCCACGGCCCGTTGTCGTTGCTCAGGTGCCATGCGGCTACTTTCTCAGCAGCCGCAATCCGTTTGAGACCACCAAAAGGCTGGCACCCACATCGGCGAAAACTGCCATCCACATGGTTCCCAGACCCGCCAGTGCCAACAGCAGGAAAACGGCCTTGATGCCAAGCGCCAACGCGATGTTTTGCACCAGAACCGCATGGGTGGCTCTGGACAAGCGAATGAATGCCGGGATCTTGCGCAGATCGTCGTCCATCAGCGCCACATCGGCCGTCTCGATGGCCGTGTCCGTACCCATGGCGCCCATCGCAAAACCAATGTTGGCGCGCGCCAACGCCGGGGCATCGTTGATGCCATCGCCCACCATGCCCACGGTTCTCCGGCTGCCCAGTTGCGCAACCGCCGCGAGCTTGTCCTGTGGCAACTGGTCGCCACGAGCTTCGTCGATACCGACTTGCCTGGCGATGGTTTGGGCGGTGTAGGTGTTGTCACCCGAAAGCATCAGGGTCTTGACCCCAAGCTGATGCAGATCGGCAATCGCATCACGACTGCTGTCCTTGATCGTGTCGGCCACAGCAAACAATGCCAACACACGGTCTTCGTCGATCAGCGCCACGACGGTCTTGCCTTGGCTTTCCAAAGCGCTGAATCGCTGCTCCAGTTCAAGCGCGCAGCGGACCGACTCTTCCACCAGTCTCTGATTGCCCAGAGCGTAGCGCTTGCCATCGATCATGCCTTGCACACCCCGACCGGCTAGCGCCTCGAAGGCAGTGACTTCGCTTATGCGCACGCCATCGGCAGCGGCCGATTTTGCGACTGCCTGAGACACCGGATGGTCAGATCGAGCTGCCAGACTGGCCGCGATGCGACGGCAAGCATTCGCGGCCACATCGCCGCGACCGTGACGCAACTCGAAGTCGGTTTGCTCTGGCTTGCCGTGGGTGATGGTGCCGGTCTTGTCGAGCGCCAGCCATTGCAGCTTGCGGCCCTCTTCCAGATAGACACCCCCTTTGATCAGGATGCCTTTTCGTGCCGCCGCTGCCAAACCACTGACGATCGTGACCGGCGTCGAGATCACCAAAGCGCAAGGACATGCGATGACCAGCAGCACCAGCGCCTTGTAGACCCAGTCATACCAGCTTGCACCCATGAAAAGCGGCGGAAAAATAGCCACAGCCAGCGCCATGACAAACACGACCGGTGTGTAAATCCGGGCGAAGCGATCAACAAACCGCTGCGTCGGTGCCTTGCTTGCCTGCGCCTCTTCAACTGCATGGATGATGCGTGCAAGTGTTGTGTTGTTTGCAGCTGCGCTGACCCGGTATTCAAAGGAACCAGCGCCATTGATGGTGCCGGCAAACACAGGGTCGCCGTCCATCTTGTCCACTGGCAGGCTTTCGCCGGTGATGGGCGCCTGATCCACGGTGGAGCGACCCGTGACGATGATGCCATCGAGCCCGATCCGCTCACCAGGCTTGATACGAACCAGTGCGCCCACTTTGACCGAGTTGGCGCCGACGTCCTGCCACGAACCGTCGAACTGTCGGACTGTAGCCATGTCGGGGGCCAGTTGCATCAAGCCCTTGATGGCGTTACGCGCGCGGTCGAGCGACTTGGCTTCGATCAGCTCGGCAATCGTGAATAACACCATCACCATCGCCGCCTCCGGCCACTGCTGCAGCACCAAGGCTCCGGTGACCGCGATGCTCATCAACGCATTGATATTGAGATTGCCGTTGCGAATGGCCACCCAGCCCTTTTGATAGGTCGTCAGCCCGCACGCCCCCACTGCAAGAATGGCGAGCGCCGCGGCGAGCCAGGCAGGCTGGCCCATCCAGGCAACGGCTTCGGAGGCGATGGCAGCAACCCCCGCCAGCGCCAGTGGCCACCAGGGCTTTGAGGGCTCGTGATGGGCTTGGGGCGCCTGCCCGGGGATCACAACTTCCGGCTTGAATCCAAGTGTTCGCACGACGTCAAGAATGGATTCGATGGCATTTGGCGCATGGGTCACCGTCATGACACGCTGCATTAGGTTGAACTGCATGCCTCCCACTGCGGGCATACCGGCGAGCTTGCTACGGATCAGGGCCTCCTCGGTAGGGCAATCCATCTGCATGATCCGGATCGCGGTGCTGATGTCGCCAGAAACCGTGCGTGGTGCATGACCTGTGGTGGGAAACTCGGCCGCAGGCGAGCAGCACTCACCACCCGTTGTACCGCGGTGATGCTGATGCTGATGCTCAGCATCAGCGTCGCGGCACTGCGTACCCAAATGGTCAAGCGGTACTGTGTGGCGCTTGCATATCGTAGACGATGGCATCATGGTTCAGACTTCCTTTGGGGCATTGGAAACCCTGAAGCGACTTCAAGGTCAAGACAATGCGGTCAAAGACCCTGACCAGGCATCGGGCAAATGGGCGAGCCCGCTCGCAGTGGCCACAAATGCCTGGCACGCAGCCGACCGCCATGCAGATGTGCTCCAAAATCGCCGTGCATTAGCCAAAGTGGTTGCAACTGCACGACCATGCTCCTATAGTCATACTCCCTGTGATCGCAACCGGAGGAACCCATGCTGACCAGACTACTGGAAAACATCGACCCGCTCCCGGACGACCAGGCCATCGTACACAAGCTTGACATTGGCGCGCTTAACAATGATCTTGTCGGTGTCGCCTGTCCGATTGGTATCCGCAATGCCAATGGGCACATCTATCGCCTGGTACAGGTACAAGGTGTCGGCGAAACAGTGCGACTGATTCGCGCCATGCAGATGTTGGGTTTCACGGAAGAAGACCGCGAGACCCCTGACCAAGGCTGCCACGCCACGTTCCGACGCCGGCAAAAGACCAGCCACTGACACGCTTTGGCCGACCCGGCGTGATGGGATGCCCAGTTGTGGCTCCCTTATCATTCACGCCTTTCCCTTCACGGACGAACAATCCATGTACCACCATCTCCCGGTTTATGCAGGAGACCCGATCCTGTCGCTGCACGAAGCGTTCCTCGCCGACCCGCGGCCCAACAAGGTCAGCCTCAGCATCGGCTTGTATTTCGACGAGCAAGGCCGCTTGCCTGTACTCGACTGTGTGCGACAGGCCGACCTGAAACTGCGCGAGCAGGAGCGCGCCAGCGGCTACCTGCCGATCGAAGGTGCGCCGGCATACCGGGCGGCAGTGCAGCGACTGGTGTTCGGCGCCGACCACGCCGCGATTTCGCAGGGTCGCATCGCCACCATTCAAGGTGTCGGCGGGTCCGGCGCGATCCGCATCGGCGCAGATTTCATCAAGAACTTCATGCCCGGCAGCGAAGTGTGGATCAGCGACCCGACCTGGGACAACCACGAGTCGCTGATGCAGGGTGCCGGACTCAAGGTCGGTCGGTATCCGTATTACGACTCCCAAACCAATGGCCTGCGTTACGACGAAATGCTCGCGTTCTTCGGCAACCTTGCGTCTGGCAGCGTGGTGTTGATGCAGCCTTGCTGCCACAACCCGACCGGCATCGACCTGTCCCACGAACAGTGGGCCGGAGTCATTGCGGTCATGAAGAAAGGCAGCCTCATTCCCTTTCTCGACATGGCTTATCAAGGTTTCGGTGCTGGTGTCGAAGAAGACGCCTGGGCGGTTCGGGCCATGGTGGACGCCGGCTTGTGCCCGCTCGTGACCAATTCGTTCTCGAAGAACTTCTCCCTATATGGCGAACGTTGCGGTGGCCTGTCCGTCGTCTGCCCGACCGCCGAAGAGGCTGACCGTGTTCTCGGCCAACTCAAGGCCGGAATTCGCCGTGTCTATTCCAGCCCGCCACTACATGGCGAGCAGTTGGTGGCGACCGTGCTCGATACGCCAGCCTTGCATCAGCGCTGGATCGAAGAGGTGCAGGAAATGCGTGAACGCATCCTGCGCATGCGCGTGATACTGGCTCAGCGCCTGACAGTCGGCCTGCCCGGTATGTCGGTTGATTTCCTGACCGAGCAACACGGCATGTTCAGTTACACCGGCCTGACCGCGACCGAGGTCGACACGCTGCGCGACACGCATGGCATCTACCTGGTGCGTTCAGGACGTATGTGTGTCTGCGGCCTGAACGCGGGCAACGTACGGGCGGTTGCCGATGCGCTGATCGAGGTGTGGAAGGCCCGAAACTAACAGGCGGTGGGTCGGCCATCCCACATATACCGGCAAGGCCTAAACGCGTTGAATCCAGCCACAACCATGTCCTACCCGACCCACACTTCGGCGCCATACCGCCTGTTGCTTGCCATTGTCATGTGCGGCATGAGTGCCTGCGCCAGCACGCCACCTCCACATCAACCGATCGACGCTCGCTCCGCGTTGGTTTGCCCGGTCGCCACGGCGCAAGGCAACGGTGGCTCGCCGCCTCGATGTCGCGACGTTGCCGCGAACTGCCAATGCCAGGAAATGTAGGGAGCGTGCGCAGCGGTCGACGCACGTCGCGCTGAGCAGAAGTGAAAAAGCCCACCGGTTTTGCAAACGGCAGGCTATCAGGTACGCAGGGACCTGAAGATCAACCGCGTGCTGGGCGGGCCGGACGAGCCGGACGGCGTGCGCCGTCGCGCGGACCGAAGCCGGCACCAGCACGGTCGCCGAATCCGCCCGAAGGTGCGTGGGACGGACGCTGCTGCTGGCCAAACGTCGGCTTGCTGCCACCACCGAACCCTGGCTTGCCACGCGGCGCAAAGTTGTTTTGCGGGGCGTGTGCGCCGGCGTCACGTGGACGCCCAGCGGCTCCCGCAGGGCCGAAGCTTCGACCGCGCGATGGCGCATTAAAACCGCCACGATTGTTGTCGCGGCCACCGAAGTTGGAACGCGGACGCGAATCGGGCATACGCTGCTGAGGCTCGAGGCCCGGAATCACTTCTGACGTGAATTGCTGGCGGGTATAAGCCTCAATATCGAAAATCTTGCGGCGATCGCGAAACTCGGCCATGGTCACAGCCAGACCATCGCGACCGGCACGGCCGGTGCGGCCAATGCGGTGGGTATAGTCCTCGGCCTTCATCGGCAAGCCGAAGTTGAACACGTGGGTGATGGTCGGAACGTCGATACCGCGAGCCGCCACATCGGTGGCCACCAGAATCTGCACCTGGCCTTCGCGCAGCGCATTCAGGCGCCGATTGCGCATGCCCTGGTTCAGGGCTCCGTGCAACGCGACGGCACTGAAGCCCGCCTGCTGCAGGTCGACAGCCAGTCCGTCGCACTCGATCTGGGTACTTGCGAACACGATGGCCTGATTGATCGTCGTGTCACGCAACCAGTGGTCCAGCAACTTGCGCTTGTGGAACGCGTTGTCGGCCCAGAACAGCACCTGCTTGATGTTCTGATGCCGCTCTTGCGGCGAGTCAATCTGCACCCGCTGGGGTTCGCGCATCACGCGAGCGGCCAGTTGCTGAATACGGGGTGCCAATGTGGCGCTGAACATCATGGTCTGCTTGCGCTCGATGGTCAGCTGATTGAGCTCGGCGAGATCATCGGCAAAGCCCAGGTCGAGCATGCGATCGGCTTCGTCAACCACCAGGAATTGCACCTGGTCGAGCTTGATCTGCATGGAACGCTGCAGGTCCAGCAAACGTCCCGGTGTGGCGACGACGAGGTCTGCATTCTGCAAACGCGCGATCTGCAACTGGTAAGGAATACCACCGACAACGTTGGCGATACGCAGGCCGCGGCAATGGCGCACCAGGTCGATGGCATCCTGGGCCACCTGCTGCGCGAGTTCGCGCGTCGGGCACAGAATCAGGGCGCCAGGGGTGGCGGCCTTGAAGTTGCGGCTGCTGGTCGGGTCTTTGCGGCGTGGACGCTTCGGGGCGGCTTCACCGCGAGCCTCGGCCTCGTCGCAGGCACGCTGGAACTCCACACGCTCTGCGATAGCGGCCTTGGCCTGCTGGTCCAGCAAGGTGTGCAGCACTGGCAGCAGGAAAGCGGCAGTTTTGCCACTACCCGTCTGGCTGGAGACCATCAAGTCGGTGAATCTCGCGGCCTTGCCGTCGTCGGACAAGGTCTGCATCGCTGTCGGGATGCACTTTTCCTGCACTGCGGTTGGCTGAGTGAAACCCAGATCGCGAATGGCCTGGATCAACTCGGGCGCCAGGCCCATTTTCTGGAATCCGTTGGGTTCTTCGGCCACGACAGCGTCGTCGACCAGGACCTCGGACGGTTCGGTGAATTCGGGTTGTGCAGCGGTCACGGCCGTGCTGCCGGATTCGGTGGAAAGGTTTTGCTCGGGCGAAAGCGCGCCGTGCACATCAAATGCGTCGTTCATGTATAGATCTCACACGATCCCATCCGCACGCGGGGTACGGACTCGTCGTTTATGGTCAAAAAAACATCAACCATCAAACGAAACTCAGCGCCATCCAACGTGGCGGCAGCCAGGGCTGCACTCTTGAGGGGCCTATTCAAGGGGCCCGATGTGTGAGGGGAGATGCACTAAAACACTGCCGGGTGGCAGCGAAGCCTGCGATTATGGCATGGATGCGGGTTTACACCTAATCCACCATGCGAAGGAAGTGTTCCCGGTAATACACCATCTCATCGATGGACTCGTGCACGTCGGCCAGTGCCGTGTGACTTTGTTGCTTCTTGAAACCGGCAGCCAGGGCCGGGCGCCAACGCTTCGCCAGTTCCTTGAGTGTGCTGACATCGATGTTGCGATAGTGAACAAACGCCTCCAGGCGCGGCATGTAGTTCACCAGGAAACGGCGGTCCTGGCTGATAGTGTTGCCACAAAGCGGCGAGCTGTTCTTGGGAACATACTGCGCCAAAAAGTCCAGTATCTGCTGCTCTGCCTCAGCTTCACCCAAGTTCGAAGCCCGGACCTTGTCGATCAGCCCGCTCCTGCCGTGGGTGCCCTTGTTCCAGGCATCCATCTCATCGAGCAGGGCATCACTCTGATGAATCACCAGAACCGGGCCCTCGATGCGCGGCGCCAGCGACGGGCCGGTGACGATGACGGCAATCTCCAGCAGTCGCTCCTTGTTTGGCTCCAGGCCCGACATCTCGCAATCGATCCATACCAGGTTTTGGTCGGACTTTTCCAGTAGCACAGAAGTTTCTTCCATGGTCGCGATTGTCGCCCATGCCGACCGGGCCTTCGGTTTGCACCTAAACTCTCCCGGATGATCTCTACCCTGTGTTCGAGCCGTGTTTGACGGCTCTGCGTCCCTCGATCCTTGGCTAACGTCGGCCTTTGTTGCCGTGCTGGTCGCCGGCATGTTGCTCAAGTCCTGGCTGGCGTCGCGCCATATCCAGTATGTCGCGCAACACCGTGACGTCGTGCCAGGCATGTTTGCGGAAAAAGTCTCGCTTCACGCGCACCGCAAGGCCGCGGACTACACCATAGCCAAGACACGCTTGGGCCTGATCGAACTGGCGTTGGCGGGCGCCATGTTGCTCGGCTGGACCTTGCTGGGTGGGCTCGAGACCCTCAACCTGACGCTGATGCGGATGGTCGGCCCCGGCATGACCCAGCAGCTCGCCTTGCTTGCCATGTTTGCGTTGATCAGCGGCCTGATCGAATTGCCTTTCACGCTTTACCAGACCTTTGTTATCGAAGACCGATTCGGATTCAACAAGATGACACCAAAGCTGTGGCTGGCCGACCTAGTCAAATCGATACTAGTGGGCGCGATCATCGGCCTACCGATTGCAGCGCTGATCCTCTGGCTGATGGGTGCGGCAGGCTCCTTGTGGTGGTTGTGGGCCTGGGCTGTGTGGATGGGGTTCAACCTGCTGTTGCTAATGGTCTATCCGACCTTCATCGCCCCACTGTTCAACAAGTTCAAGCCACTGGACGATGAGTCGCTCAAATCGCGCGTCACCGCATTGATGAACAAATGCGGCTTTGCTGCCAAAGGACTTTTCGTCATGGACGGCAGCAAGCGCAGCGCGCACGCCAATGCCTACTTCACCGGCTTTGGTGCTGCCAAACGTGTCGTTTTCTACGACACCTTGCTGGCCAAGTTGTCACCTGCCGAAGTGGATGCCGTGCTGGCTCATGAGTTGGGGCATTTCAAGCACCGCCATATCGTCAAGCGCATCGTAGCGATGTTTGCGCTGAGCCTGGTCGGCTTTGCATTGCTGGGCTACCTTTCCGGCCAGACCTGGTTTTACACCGCATTGGGCGTGCGCCCGAACATGATGGTCGGCGCTCCCAACGACGCACTGGCGCTGCTGCTTTTCATGCTGGTGGTGCCGGTGTTTTCGCAGTTTGTTTCACCCGTCTTTGCGCAGATTTCGCGCAAGCACGAGTTCGAGGCCGATGCCTTTGCCGTTGCGCAAACCAGCAGCGCGGATCTGTCCACCGCACTGCTCAAGCTGTATGAGGACAACGCCTCGACGTTGACGCCTGACCCGGTGTACGTCAAGTTCTACTATTCGCATCCGCCGGCCGTCGAGCGCCTGGCGCGGATGACGGCCTGAAACCCTGGGATACATCATGAAGAGCATGATCAAACGCGTAGACTGGTCAAGCGTCCCGCGGCGCGCGCTGACGGCCACGCAAATTGTCACCAAACTGGCGCAACTCGAAGGCTGGAACTTGCGTGGAGAAGGCGCAGACGTCACCATCGAAAAGACCTACCAGTTTGCCGACTACTACGAAACGATTGCCTTCGTCAATGCGCTGGCGTTTATCGCTCATGTGTCCGACCACCACCCTGAGCTGGCCGTGGGCTACAACCGCTGCGTGGTGCGGTTCAATACCCATGATGTCCAAGGCATCTCGGACTCAGACTTCCAATGCGCGGCTGCTGCAGACGCGTTGCTGGCATGAAACGCACCAACCGGGCTTGGACTTGAGCGTCGGAAACACACAACAAGGCGGCTTGATCGTTGCCAACTACGGGCGGCATTTTCTGGTTGAGGCCGATGACGGCCGCAGGGTGATCTGCCATTCGCGTGGCAAAAAGAGCCAGGGTGTGGTCGGCGACAAGGTGATATGGCAGGCGTCGCAGGACGAAGGAACGATCGAAAAAATAGAAACCCGGCGCAACCTCTTTTATCGTCAGGACGACGTTCGTACCAAGTCGTTTGCAGCCAATCTCGACCAGGTTCTGATACTGGTCGCGGCCGAGCCGGTTTTCTCCAACAACCAGCTATCGCGCTCACTGATTGCTGCCGAGGCGCAGGGCATCAGCCCGCTGATCGTGCTCAACAAGAGCGACCTGAGCGAGCCATTCGATCGGGCATGGGACAGACTCGCACCCTACCGGGCCATGGGCTACACGGTATTGCCGATTTCGCTGCGCACC
>JBKJRR010000258.1:0-7549 GCA_046594635.1 Burkholderiaceae bacterium | reverse complement strand
CGGGTCACCAACAAGGATGGCAGTCGATAAACTGCGTCGGCTGACTTGATTGAAGCAGTGGGGAAAAGTGCAGCGTCAATTGGGGATAGCACAGGTCATGCCGAAATGGTGCTGGTGCGCGAGGCACAAGCGGCCTTGGGCCCGCTGGCGCGAAAGGGCGCAACAGTCTAGGCAAGTGGTGATCCTTGCGCGATGTGCGCTGGGGCATTATTTTGGGCCGGTGTTGGCCAATGAGTCGCTGACGTTGTTGCGCAGCGCGATAACTGGCCGTTCGTCGTAGGGCGGGTACTTTCGACGCTATGTCGCGAAGGCAACTGCGTTCAGGCTATTCGCTTGGCAAGCTCAGGCGTTCAGGCTTGTCGCCCAGTCGCCAAAACCAGACGCTGCCATCACTGCCCAGCGCAATGCTGTCATCCGATCCGCCCGCTATTGCGATGATCGACTCCAGAGTTTTGCGTGGCTCCAGACCCTCCCGCCCGCCCCAGATCCACAGGCTGCCGTCGGCGCGCAGTGCCAGCGAATGGCGGCTGCCAGTCGCGATGACCGTCGCTTCGGAAAACACCGCACCCCAACGGTCGGCCTTGTCGCCAATTCCATGGTGGGACAAGGGCCCGAACCTGTTGCCGCCTGTTCCCATTACCTTGCCATCCTGCCGCAGGAACAGGGCATGTCCGGTATGCGCAACAACTGCCACTGCCGCATCGGCGACGCGGCTCCAACCGGGCCGCTCCATGAGTCGCCCATCACCATACTGGCCGCGATGTGCCTTGCCGCGTACATGCAGGCCGCCATCCGGGTCAATGAAATAGTCGGCTCCGTCACCGATCCAGGCATGGATGGCGGCGTCGGCGCTGCGCTGCCACGCAGAGTCGATCCCCGAACGGAACCACAGACTTCCGTCGCAGCGAATCACGAATACGCCGCTGTCCCCGGCTGCAACCCAGACAGCGTTATCCAGCCACTGCTCGACCTTCTGGCTGCCCGCCAGCCAGGACAAAAGCCGATGCTCCCTGTCGATGGCATAGGCGCGCGTCTGACCGACCGCCACCTGCAGCGCGCCGCGCAGGACACCGCGCATGCCGTCAGGCCGGGTCCATTCCAGCACACGTTCGCCTATCAGCGCCAGCTTGAGATCGTAGTAAGCGGCCAGCCGCGTGCGACCCTGCATGGCTCGCACGGCCGCTGCACTGCAGGTGGACACGGTCTGGACAGCGCCCGCCGGGGCTGTATGGGTCATCGTTGGCGTCGCAATCAAAAGCAGCGGCGCCAGGCACCAGCGCCAGACACTTGGCATCCGGATTCTGGCTGCGCCAGCCATGTCTCAAAGTTTGACGCCGACACCCTTGACGACCGGGGACAGGGCGTTCACCTGATCCCGCACATAGGCGGAAAACGCAGCCGGGGTGCCTGGTGTGACCGTGATACCCAGATCCAGCATGCGTTTGCGGATATCCGGCTGAGCAAGAATTTCGTTGCACGCGGCGTTGATCCTGGCCACCGTCTCGGCCGGCATTTTGGCCGGACCCGAAATACCAAAAAAATTGTCGAGTACGAGCCTGCGATAACTATTGAGCTCGGCCACGCTGGGCACATCAGGTACCAAAGGCGTGCGTTTTGCGGAAGTCACGGCCAGCGGGATCAGTTGTCCGGTCTTGAAGAATGGCAGATAGGCGGTCAGCACGTCGATGCCGATCGGCACGATGCCCGAGATCAGATCGGTTGTCATCGGCGCGCCGCCCCGATAGGGCACATGCACGAGGTTGACGCCGAGTTCCTTCTTCATCAGCTCGCCATAGATGTGGCCGATCGAGGCTGGCCCGCCAGAACCAAAATCGAGCCGGCCTGTCTTGCGCGCCTGCGCCTCCACGTCGGTCAGCGTGCGCAGCCCGGACGCCGGATTGGCCATCACGACACAGGGCGCTGCGCCCACCGAGGCGACATGCGTGAATGCCTCGATCGGATCGTACGGCAGCTTTTCCAGCGCGAACGGGCCGATCGAGATCGGCGTAGAGTTGGACAGCAGCAAGGTATAACCGTCCGGCGGCGCCTGCGTCACCAGTGAACCGCCCACACTGCCACCCGCCCCGGGTCGATTGTCGACCACCACAGGTTGGCCCAACTTCTTGGCCAATTGTTCGCCAATTACCCGCGCAACGATGTCACTGGCACCGCCCGGCGGGAAGGTAACCACGATACGGATCGGCTTTTCCGGCCAGGCCGCGCGCGCTGGAAGCGCCATCGCTGTAGCGGCGACCGACGCCCATTGCAAGGCTGCCCGACGGGTCATGCCTCCGAAATTGGACTTGTTTGACATATGGGCCTTTCAAGGTTTGCTACTTTTGTGAGACAGGTCAGGTGGCGCGCAGAGCCGGATTCAGTCCACGACGCGCTGCAAAATGAAATGTACGCATGCCGGATCGCGCGCCCCCAAGTGTTTACCCGAGCATCCGGGCAAGGTGTCGATCGCCGGGTTGATGGGCATTTACTTCGGCCGCTCCTCACGCTACGGCGATGCGTATCAGATTGGTTGTGCCCGGCGTGCCAAACGGCATTCCCGCAATGGTCACGATGAACTGGCCGGAATCTGCAAAGCCGTCTCGGTGCGCCACTTCACTTGCGCGTTGTGTCATCTGGTCCACATTGGCGACATCGGCGATGTGCACGGAGTGCACGCCCCAGACCAGGGCGAGCCGCCGAGCGGTAGACAAGACAGGTGTCAGGCTGAGTATCGGAGATTCGGGACGTTCACGCGCCGCGCGCAGGCTGGTGTGGCCGGAACTGGTGTAGCAGACTATGACCGCGGCCTGCAGCAGGGCGACGGCGCGGCGCATAGCGCAGCACACCGCTTCGGCCACGTCTCCACCAGGGCGTGCCTGGGTATGGGAGGCGTCGATCAACTGGCGATATTGCGGGTCGGCTTCAACCTGTTTGATGATGCGGTTCATCATGTCGACAGCCACCACCGGGTATTTGCCTGAAGCGGATTCGGCCGACAACATCACCGCGTCGGCCCCGTCGTAGATCGCGGTGGCTACGTCTGATGCTTCGGCGCGTGTGGGCACCGGGCTCTCGATCATCGACTCCAGCATCTGCGTGGCGACGATGACGGGCTTGCCCAATCTGCGACAGGTACGCACGATGCGCTTCTGGATGGTCGGCACCTGCTCGGCCGGCATTTCCACGCCCAGGTCGCCACGCGCCACCATCACGGCATCGGTCAGCGCCACGATCTCGTCGAGACGTTCCACCGCCGAGGGCTTTTCGAGCTTGACGACGATGCTGGCCCGATCGCCAATCAGCGCACGCGCCTCGGTGACGTCTTCGGGACGCTGCACAAATGACAAGGCGATCCAGTCGGCACCGAGTTCCAGTGCAAAAGCCAGGTCGCGCAGGTCCTTCTCGGTCAAAGCAGTGATGGGAAGAACAACGCCGGGTACGTTGACGCCTTTGCGTTCTGACAACCTGCCGCCAACGAGCACGCGGGTATCCGCGAAGTCCTTGCCGCAGCGCTCGACAACCAGGCGCAGCTTGCCGTCGTCGAGCAGAAGTTCGGCGCCTTCCACCAGCGCCGCGAAGATCTCGGGATGGGGCAAGGTGGCGCGCTGCGTATTGCCGGGGGCGGGGTCCAGGTCCAGGCGAAAACCCTTGCCCGGCGCAAGCAGGACCGGGCCATCGGCGAATGTTCCAACCCGTAGCTTGGGCCCTTGCAGGTCGGCCAGGATGCCGATCGGCCTGCCGGTTTCTTGTTCCAGCGCGCGCAGGGTCTCGAACCGCAGCTGGTGATCCGCATGCGAGCCATGGCTGAAATTGAGTCGGAAAACATCGACGCCGGCCATGAAGAGTTGGCGCACGATGGCAGGATCGGAACTGGCCGGTCCGAGGGTTGCGACGATCTTGGCGTTGCGGGTTCTGCGCATGTGGCTCGTTTCTTTCTCTATTGCGCGTCGATCAGGATGGCGCGGAAGTCATTGACATTGGTCAGCGTAGGGCCGGTGATCACCGAGTCGCCCAGGGCTCCGAAGAAACCGTGGCCGTCGTTGTTGTCCAGCCGCTCAAGGGGTGACATGCCCAGCGCCCAGGCGCGCGCCAGTGAGTCCGGCGTGACGATGGCTCCGGCAATCTCCTCCTGGCCGTCGACACCGTCGGTATCACCTGCCAGGGCGCGAATATGGGGATGACTATTCAGCGTGATCCCCATGGACAACAGGCATTCGACATTGCGACCGCCACGGCCCTTGCCACGCACGGTCACGGTCGTCTCCCCGCCAGACAGCAGTACGCAGGGCGCGGCTACCGGCTGCCCATGACGGGCCACCTGCAGTGCGATACCTGCCAGCACCTTGCCAACGTCGCGCGCTTCACCTTCGATGGCATCACCCAGGATGTAGGGGGTAACGCCGGCGCCCCGGGCTACGGCAGCGGCCGCTTCCAGAGCCATTTGCGGGTTGGCGATCATGCGGGTTTCGCTGCGCGCCAGGCGAGCGTCATCGGGTTTGATGGATTCACCGTCACCGCTGGTCAGCACCTGCATTACCGCTGCCGGCAGGTCGATGCCATAACGTCGCACGATGGCCAATGCGTCGGCGCAGGTCGTGGGATCGCCAACCGTCGGGCCGGAGGCGATGTCAATGGGGTTGTCGCTCGGTACGTCGGAGATCAGCAGCGTCAAAACGCGCGCCGGATGGCAGGCTGCGGCCAGTCGGCCGCCCTTGATGCCCGAGAGATGGCGGCGTACACAGTTCATTTCGCTGATGGTGGCGCCCGACTTGAGCAACGCCCGGTTGACCACCTGCTTGTGCTCGAGCGTCAAGCCTGGAAGTGGCAGAGGAAGCAGCGACGAGCCACCGCCCGAGGTCAGGCACAACACAACGTCTTCTGGGCGTAAGCCCTGCACCAGTGCAAGCAGGCGTTGCGCTGCCGCGAGGCCGGCGGCATCCGGTACCGGATGGGATGCCTCGACGATCTCGACATGGTCACAGGGCACGGCATAACCGTATCGGGTGACGACGAGGCCCGCGAGTTTTGATTTGTCTCCCGCCCAGTGCTCTTCGACGGCACGTGCCATCGCCGCCGAAGCCTTGCCGGCTCCGATCACGACCAGGCGGCCGCTCCCCAGGTCGGACGGAGGGGGCAAATGCGCTGGAATACACAGGGACGGTTGTGCCGAGGCGACCGCTGCTGCGAACATGTGCCGCAACAGGTCGCTGCCCCGCAATGGGTTCGGCGGGGTGGACAGGTCCATTGCGGATGGTCCAGCCATTGCCTCAGCTGACTTTCTGGCCGATTTCGAAGTTGGACAATTTTTCCAGCGCGCGCACCATGCCCGAGTGATCCCAGGCGGCGCCGCCATGCGAAATGCAGGCGCTGAACAATTGTTGTGCGGTCGACGTGGCAGGCAGGGCCAGACCCAGCGCCTTGGCTGCGCCCAACGCAAGGTTCAAGTCCTTCTGGTGCAACGCAATGCGAAAGCCTGGGTCGAAAGTGCGCTTGACCATGCGCTCACCCAGGATGTCGAGGATGCGTGAGGTCGCCAGGCCGCCCATCAGCGCCTGCCGGACCTTGGCCGGGTCGGCACCGGCCTTGGCGGCAAACAGCAGGCCTTCTGCCACCGCGTTGATGGTCAGCGCCACGACGATCTGGTTGGCCACCTTGCAGGTCTGGCCGTCGCCGCTGGCGCCGACCAGCGTGATGTTCTTGCCCATCACCTCGAACACCGGCTGGATGCGCTCGAAGACCTCGGGCTTGCCACCGACCATGATCGACAGTGCCGCGTTCTTGGCGCCCACGTCGCCGCCAGACACCGGCGCGTCCAGGTAGTCGCAGCCCAGTGCCTCAATTCTTTTCGCGAATTCCTTGGTCTCGACCGGCGAGATGGACGACATGTCGACCACGGTCTTGCCAGCGCTCAAGCCCTTGGCGACGCCTGTCTCACCAAACAGGGCTTCACCCACGTCAGGGGTATCGGGCACCATCAGGATGATGATGTCGGCGCGTTGCGCCACGCCTTTCGCGTCCACGCATTGCGTGGCGCGGCTGTCGGCAATCTCCGCCGGAATCTTGCCGCGGGTGTACACGAACAGCTGGTGACCCGCCTTGATGAGGTGGCCCGCCATCGGCGTGCCCATGATGCCCAGGCCGATGAAGCCGATCTTGAGGGATTGTGTTGTCATTGTGCTGCTCCTTGTCTGATATGTGTCGAGGTTCGATACGTGCGGGTTCAGCTGGCCAGTTTCTTTCGCCAGCCCAGACCCGCCTCGGTCGTGGTCGCCGGCTTGTATTCGCAGCCGATGTGGCCGATGTAGCCTATGCGGTCCAGGTGCGCGAACAGGAAGCCGTAGTTGATCTCCCCGGTGCCGGGTTCGTTGCGCCCGGGGTTGTCGGCCAACTGCACATGGCCGATGCGATGAAGCTGCTTTTGCATCGTCGCGGCCAATTCGCCCTCCATGCGCTGCATGTGATAGATGTCGTATTGCACGAAGGCGTTCCCAAAGCCGACCTCGTCCAGGATGGAGAGCGCCTGCGCCGTGCCGGTGAGGTAAAAGCCTGGAATGTCGAAGGTGTTGATCGGTTCGATCAGTAACCGCAATCCTGCGGCCTTGAGTTCAGCGGCGGCGAAGCGCAGGTTGTCGACCACGGTCTTGCGCAGCACGTCGCTCGCCAAGCCTGCAGGTGCTTTCCCGAGCAGGCAGTTGAGCTGGCCTGCGCCCAGGACCCTGGCGTATTCGACGGCCTTGGCCACGCCGTCGCGAAACTCTGACACGCGATCAGGATGGCAGGCGATGCCACGCTCGCCTGCATCCCAATCGCCTGCGGGCAGGTTGTGCAGCACCAACTTGAGCTTGTGGGCATCGAGCCGGCTTTTGATCACTTCGGCCGGCCAGGCATAAGGGAACAGGAATTCGACGGCGTCAAAACCAGCCTTGGCGGCGTGCTCGAAACGGTCCAGGAAAGCATGCTCGGTGAAGAGCATCGTCAGGTTGGCGGCAAACTTTGGCATACGGGTCTCCTGTCAGTCGAGCATGGAGACGGCGGTGGGCACATCGGCACGGCTGGCGGCGAGTTCCTCGAACTCGACGACGTTGTCGATCTCGGTCCCCATGGCGATATTGGTCACACGCTCCAGGATGATCTCGATCATCACCGGCACCTTGAACTCCACCATCCAGGCTTCGGCCTGCTTGATGGCGGGTGCGATTTCTTCCTGCTTGTGCACGCGGATCGCCTTGCAGCCCAAGCCCTCGACCACGGCCACATGGTCCACGCCGTAACCGTGTGTGACCTGTTCGGGCGACACGTTGATGTTCTCGAACGCCAGCTGCACGCAGTAGTCCATCGCGAAACCGCGCTGGCTCTGGCGGATCAGGCCGAGGTAGCTGTTGTTGACGACCACATGGATATACGGCAGCTTGAATTGCGCACCGACGGCCATTTCTTCAATCATGAACTGGAAGTCGTAGTCGCCCGACAAGGCCACGATCTTGCGTGTCGGGTCGGCTGCGCGCACCCCGAGTGCTGCGGGAATGGTCCAGCCCAGCGGGCCGGCCTGACC
>JBKJRR010000070.1:0-7144 GCA_046594635.1 Burkholderiaceae bacterium | reverse complement strand
CAGCGTTGATGGAGAGATATTATTACATCAATGAATTAGAAATGGAATTACCCCGTTGCCGGCAGGATAACCGGCGGTCTGAAAGGCTAGCGCGCGGGCGCGATATTGATTCTCACGCAGCGCATCAGCACGACCCCGGCTTCTCGGACAACCTGAACTACTGCGCCGTGATCCTGACGCGCGCCAAGGCCGCGCGCCGTGGACCCCAACGACGCTTCACTCCTTGCGGTAGTCGTCGTGGCAGGCCTTGCAGGCGCCGCCAGTGGCGCCAACCTGGGCCTTGATGGCATCCAGGTTGCCACCCTTGGCGACCATTGCCAGCTTGGTCATTTCACCCTGCATCTTTTCGGCAGCTGCATTGAACTTGGCGCGCTCGGTCCAGATTTCCGGCTTCGCCTTGGTGTCGCCCTTGTCAGTGCCATCGACGAAGCCGGCAAACGGCAGCTTGGACATCATTTCCGCGGTCGCAGCGTTGCTGGCTGCTGCGCCAGCATCGAACGGCATGCGCCCATTGGCCATGGCCGCCACCCGACCGAAATGGGCCGACATGACGGTCAGCGCCGACTTGCGGTACTTGATGGCGTCTTCCGGCTTGGCAAACTGGGCATGGGCCGAAAGAGTCAGGGTGCTGGCAACAGCGGCAAGTACGAGTGATGCAACAAGTTTCATGAGAACTCCCGAAGTAGAAAATGGGTCAAACGAGAAAGACGAAAATACGCACTGCGCCGAAGGTGGACGCTGGCGCTGGCGGAAAGTTCACGCCCAAGCGCTGCATCAGGGAAAACACCGATATTTTTGGGGGATTGACATCGGGTGGGCATCCGGCATCAGGAACTGGAGAACACCTTGGCCTCTTCGTACATGCGATCGAGGTCGCCCAGCGAGACTATCACCTCGTCCAGATTGCCACCGAGCCGCTTGGCGATGGCCGGCGGCAGTTCTTCGACCTTGGGATTGCCACCCGAGCCGAACTTGAGCTTCTTGCTGATCTGGTTGGCTGCGAAAACACAGGCAATCATCTCGGTGTCGAGCAGGTCGTCACCGAACTGGTGGCGAATCGTCTCCACCAGCGGCGCGGCGAATCGCCATTTTTCAACCAGCATCGCGCCCACCACGGCGTGGTCAGTACCGATGATCTCGCGCAAGGCCAGATGCAGCGAGGTTTCGGACCACTCACTCATCATCAGCGCTTCGCGAAACTCCTTGGGCATGTACTGGGCGAACACCACCTTGCCGAAGTCATGCAGCAAGCCTGCGATGAAACAATCGGTCGGATCGACATTGCCGACCCGAGGCGCCAGCATCTTCGCGATGTTGGCCGTGGTCAGCGAATGCAGCAGATATTCATGGGCATCGAATCCGGCCAGGTTGTCCTTGGGCAACATGCCGATGGCGGCAATGCTCAGCGCCAGGTTCTTCAGGCTGTTGAAACCCATGTAGACCACGGCATGGTTGATCGAGGTGATCTGCTTGGGCAGGCTGTAATAGGCCGAATTCACAACCCGCAGAATCTTGACCGTGACCACCGGATCGTGGTCGATCACGCGCACCAGGTCCTTGGGCGAGCAATTCACGTCTCGGGTGAGCTGCAAAATTTGCTGGACGCTGCGCGGAAACGCAGGCATGCGGTCCACGGCCGCTGCAAGCTTTTGGGAAAGTTCTGGGGTCATGGGCAAACGGACAGGTTCAAGCCGCTATTCTGGCAGCTTGATTCCGCCCCCGGCGCCGGGCAGGCGCCGCGGCGGCTTCGGGCCGCATTCCATCAATAATTCACTGGCGCACGTCCACCCTGGGCCGCCTCCTTCAAGGCTCGGATGATGATGCCGGTGCTCACGGTGGCGAAGTACCGCGCACCCCAGGCAGCGTATTTTTCCTCGTCCTTCGCGGTCAGTGCCAGGATGCCGGGGCATTTCCCGGCGGCTGCCACGGCGCGCAGGGTCTGCTCGATCGCGGTCTGCACCGGCGCCGCATCCCAGTTGCTGCCATGGCCCATCGCGTGCGCGAGGTCGTTGGGGCCGACGAAAACTCCATCCACGCCGTCAACAGCTGCAATTTCGGCTGCGTTGGCCACCGCCTGCGGGGTTTCGATCATGACGACCAGCGCAATGCCCTCGTTGCTGCGCTTTGAATGTTCCGAACCGCCAAATGCCCCGTAGCCGGCCGCCCGCGTCGAAAACGCGCTACCGCGCTGACCGCCAAGGCCGGCCGCGCCTGCAGCCAACGGGTACTTCACGCGTTGCACCAGCGCAGCCGCATGTGCCGCCGTATTCACCATGGGGATCTGCAGGCCGCCGGCCCCGATGTCCAGCGAGCGCGCGATGTCATGCTCCAGACAACGCACCAGCGCCGGCAGATTGCTGGCGCGCGCGGCGCGCAACATGTTCTCGGTGGTCTGCAAGTCGGCGCTGCCATGTTCGTTGTCGATCACCAGGAAGTCAAAGCCCGCATAGGCACACATCTCGACGATGGCTGGCGACGCAAGACCATTGAAGATGCCGCGCAAGCGCTCGCCGCTGCGCAGCATCGCTGGCAAGCGGTCGTCAAGGGGGAGTTGTGCGGCGTTCATGGTGTCCTGTTCCAAAGTTCGTCACTGGCCAATCTCGCGCCTTCGGCCATGCTGGCCAGTTTGGCGAAACAGATCGGTGGATGAATCGCGCCAAAACCGGCGAAAGTGCCAAAACCACAGTCGGTCGCCGCCATCACACGGTCCCGCCCCACGATATTCGCATAGGTCAGCAGACGCTGCGCGATCAGCCGCGGGTGCTCGATGAAGTTGTTCACGCTGTCGAGCACACCGGGCGCCAGAATCTTGTCGTCCGGGATGCGCTTGTCGCTGGCCGCCTGGGCCCAGACCTCCCACTCGTGTGCATGGCGCGGATTGGCGCCCTCGAACAACACGGTCGAAGGCTTGGCCTTGAGCACCACATCGATGATCTTGCGCAACTCGATGTCGCGGTGGTGCGGGCCTTCGTAGTTGCCCCAGCACACATGCATGCGCACCCGCTCGCGGGGCACGTTGCGCAAGGCATGGTTGAGTGCTTCGACCTGCAGATGGGCATTGCGCAGGAACTCGGCATCGTCGACATCGCGGAACTTGATGTGCCGCCCCATCGCCAGGTCCGGCGCGTCGATCTGCAGATCCAGGCCAGCCTCCACGATCGCCTCGTACTCGGTGCTCATCGCGTCGGCCAATGCCTGCAGATACAGCTCGGTGCTGGCGTAGTACTTGTTCGGCTGGAACACCGCAATCACACCGGGCGAGGCACTGTTCATGAAGGCGCGCACCGGCGCCTGCCCCGGCACAACGCTCTTGGCACAGGCGGCTTTCAGATTCGCGATGTCCTGGTGCAGGCCGGACAGGTCCTTGACGGCAATCGGTCCGGTGCAGATCGGCCGGTGGTACTTGGGTGTGGCTCCGAGCTTGGCCAGGC
This sequence comes from Burkholderiaceae bacterium, assembly GCA_046594635.1. Lineage (GTDB taxonomy): Bacteria > Pseudomonadota > Gammaproteobacteria > Burkholderiales > Burkholderiaceae_C > CAISIP01. Next base: position 3,713 of record JBKJRR010000070.1, on the reverse strand, counting down.
GCTCCTTGAACTCCGGGAAATCGTCCAGATCCAGCGGTACGGCACGTGGCATCTCGCCCAGTTCAAAGCCGGTCAAGCGATGCCGGATATAGGTGGCATACGAAATCTTGCTCATTTCGCCGTCGCTGACGACATCGACCTGGGCCTGCACCTGGCGCGCCACCACGGCATCGACCTCGGCCTGCATCACGGTATCGAACTGCGCGGCGTCGAAGTTCAGGCCGCTGTCCTGTGCAAACAATTGCGTCACGACGCGTTCGGGGCGCGGCAGGCTGCCGACATGGGTGGTCAGGATGCGATCGGTCATGAAACTTCTCCTCGGGGTGTAGCCGTGACGGGATAGGCGGGATTCAGCGTTGCGAACGGTCGACGAAGTTCTTCGGCGCCAGGTAGCCGTTGGCATCTGTGGCGCGATTGAGCTGACCCGCGGCCTGCACCACCGCGTCGTCCCAGACCAGGTTCTTGCGATGATCGCCCGGCGTCATCACCATCACGACCACTTCGTCCGGCCCGGTGTTGCGGTAGCTGCGCCAGGTATCGGCCGGCATCGCAAAACTGTCCCATCCCTGATGGGTGCCCTTGGCTGCAATCACAACGGGCGCCTGGGCGCCTTGCACGGCCAACTCGAACTGGCCACGGTAGACCACCAACACCTGCTTGTCTTCCAGCTTGTGACGCGATACGCCACCTCCCGGCGGCAGACGCAGCCACTCGATCGAGAAACCATGGGCGTTTTGCACCGGCGCCAGATGATTGCGGTCCTGCGACATGCCCAGGCCGATCACCGGCGCGAGCTGACCGCCGCATCCTGGCATGGCACTGTCGAGCAAGGCGTCGGCCGACCAGTCCAGATCGGCAAACCGCACACAGCGCCGCGCCATCTGTTCGGGGGTCCACTTGCGCAGTGCGTTGATTTCGGCGGGTGTCATCGGCTGCAGGCGCTTGTCGTTGTCGTTCCACTGCTGGCCCTGCTGCTCATCGATGATGCGGTAGTCCTCGGTCAGATGCACCCCTTGCTCACGCGCCGCATCCAGCGTCCATGGACCCCACAGAATGCCGCCGGTGTCGTCGCGCCCCAGCCCGGTGAACATGAAGGCGTCGTCCGGGCCCAGACTCTGGAATCCGCGGTAAATCCAGGTCGGCACCGTGAAGATGTCGCCCTCGCCGATCTCGGCCTTGAGCGGATCAGGGTCGAAACCCCAATGCATCTGCCAGCGCCCCTTGGTGCAGATGAACACCTCGGCAGTGAAATGCATGTGCGGCGGATTTGTCGTGCCCGCGGGCATCGACACACCACCGACCTGAAAACCGTGCTTCTCGCGCAGGCTCACTGGCTGGTTCGGATTCTGCGAAACGCCGGGGCCAATCAAGGCATAGTTCTTCTTCGGTCCGCAGCCTGGAATACGGTAGTCAATGAACGCTTCGGTGCTGTAGCGCAGGCCGTCGAACGGAATGAAGCGGGCGCGGATCTGGTCTTCGGTGAGCATGAAATTGTCCTGTTGGTGAATCGTAAGTGATAGTCAAGCGCTATGCGAAGTCATGGCAAGCGACGACGGCTTTACTGAATTTCCCGATGGTTGCGTCATCCAATGCTGCAACGCGCCAGCCAGACGTGCGCCTGCCTCCAGCGGCACGAAGTGCCCGACACGCGGCAGTTCCAGCCAACGCGCGTTCGGCTGCGCCCGCACCATGGCGCGTTGCATCGCAGGTGTGCACAGGCGGTCCCTGGCGCCACTGACAATCAGCAACGGGCCGCCGAAACGGGCCAGGTCATTGCGTCCGTCAGGCCGCGACGCGGCCCATGCAAACTCTGCGAAGGCCGCCTTCGCTGCAGTGCCCACGGCCATGTCGTGTACCAGATTCGCATGACGCCGGCGCTGGGCTTCATGATGAAAATAGTCGGGCTTCACGTGGCGCGCGACTGTGTCAGGGCCATAGGCACGCCACATCTTCCACAACCAGGCGCTCTTGCGGCGTCCGGCGCGGCTGGCGCCCTGTGCGTTGCTGGCGACCATGGCCAGGCGCTCGACGCGCTGCGGCGCCTTGCGCAGCAGTTCCAGCGCCCACAAGCCGCCGAGCGAGAAGCCAACGACAGAGAACCGGTCGGGCAGCCACTTCAGCATGTCGTCGGCCCATGCCCGTGTGGGCGAGAGGTCGTCATAACCGACCGTGCGCACGTCGGCAAGACCCCGCAATGCGCGCTTTTGACGCGCGAAGATACGTGCGTCGCACAAGGTGCCAGGGATCATCACCAGGCACGGCAGATCGGTGTAGCCAGCCGATATTTCCGAGCGCCGTCTAGTCACGAATGCGCGCTCCGCTGGCCGCATCAAACCAATAGAGCCGCTGCGGATCGAAATGGATTCCGATCCGCGCGCCGGAATGCAGGCGCAGGTCTTTCGGCGCCTTGATGGCTATCAGCGTCTGGCCCACCATGACAGTGGCCATGGTCGATTCACCGAGCATCTCGAAGGTGAACACGTCGGCCTGCAAATGGGCGTCGTCCAGGCTGCCCAGGCGCATGTCTTCGGCGCGCGCACCCAGCAGCAAGGCGCCCGGTCGCGGCGCGTTCAGGCGGATCTGCAGGCCACCTTCGGCCAGCAGGCCCGACGCCTGTGCCTGCACCGGCAACAGGTTCATCGCCGGGCTGCCGATGAATCCGGCCACGAAACTGTCGGCCGGGTCGTTGTAGATGTGCTCCGGAGCGCCGAGTTGGCGAATCACGCCGTCCTGCATGACCGCGACGCGATGCGCCAGTGTCATGGCTTCGACCTGATCGTGCGTGACGTAGATCGTCGTGACCTTCAGGTCTTCGGCCAGATGCTTGATCTGGGCCCGTGCCACGACACGGAGCTTGGCGTCCAGGTTGGACAGCGGCTCGTCCATCAGAAACACCCGCGGCGTGCGTACGATGCTGCGCGCCAGCGCCACGCGCTGGCGTTGTCCGCCCGACAGTTCGCGCGGCATGCGCTTGAGGAAAGGCCCGAGCTCGACCCGGTCTGCCGCCTTGGCCACCCGCTTGTCACGCTCTGCCTGCGCCACACCGCGCAGCTTGAGGGGATAGGCAATGTTCTGGGCCACCGACATGTGCGGATAAAGGCCGTAGTTCTGGAACACCATGGCCACATCGCGCTTTTGGGTCGGCACCTCATTGATGCGTTCGCCATCGAATGCTACTTCGCCCATGGTGGGATGCTCCAGGCCCGCGACCATGCGCATGGTGGTGGTCTTGCCGCAACCCGATGGGCCCAGAAACACCAGGAACTCCCGGTCTTCGATCGTCAGGTTCAGATCCTTGACGATACGCGTCGAACCAAACGACTTGTCAATATGCGAAAACGAAATGATGGTCATGGAGATTTTTCTGTGGGACGCCGCAGCGCGACGTCAGCGGACGGACCCAGCGGTAAGACTGCCGACAAACTGTTTCTGCACCAGCAGCGAGATCAGGAACATTGGCGCGGTAATCAGCACGCCACCGGCCGCCATCAGCTCCCAAAGGTCGCCGCGCTCGGTGCGGAAACCGATCAGGCCGATGGGCAACGTCAGCGCATGCTGCTTTCCGATGATGAGTGCAAACAGGAATTCGTTCCAGGTCAGCGTGAAACTGAATACTGCGGCGGTGATGATGCCCGGCAACGCGGTCGGCACCACGATCTCCCAGATCACGCGCGAACGCGGCGCGCCATCGACCATCGCCGACTCCTCGATCT
>JBKJRR010000112.1:0-12458 GCA_046594635.1 Burkholderiaceae bacterium | reverse complement strand
GACGCGTCGGTCACCGTGCCGCTGATGACCAGCGGCAAGCGCTGGCCCGACTTCTCGAAATATTCATCCACCGCAAACAAGGCAGCCTTGGCGTTGAGCGTGTCGAAAATGGTTTCGACCAGCAATACGTCGGCGCCGCCTCTGACCAGTGCCTCGGTCTGCTCGTAATAGGCCTTGCGCAGTTCCTCGAAGCTGGTGTTGCGCGCGCCCGGGTCGTTGACGTCGGGGCTGATGCTGGCGGTCTTGGGTGTGGGGCCGAGGGCGCCGACCACAAAGCGCGGTTTGTCCGGCGTCGAGAACTTGTCGCAGGCGGCGCGCGCGATGCGGGCCGATTCGTAGTTCATCTCCACCGCCAGGTCGGCCATGTCGTAGTCGGCCTGGGCCACCGTGGTCGCGCCAAAGGTGTTGGTCTCGATCATGTCGGCGCCGGCGGCCAGATACTTTTCGTGGATGTCGCCGATCACGTCGGGCCGGGTCAGGCTGAGCAACTCGTTGTTGCCCTTGACGTCCTTGTGGAAGTCCTTGAAGCGCTCGCCGCGGTACTGTGCCTCGCCAAGCTTGAGGCGCTGGATCATCGTGCCCATGGCGCCATCGAGAATGGCGATGCGACGGCTGAGGATTTCCGGCAGGGCCTGGCCACGGGTGTAGGTGATGGCATGTGTCATGGTGGCGTCATTGTAGAAAACCGGGCGAGCCCCTTGCGCCAAGGCCCGCGGTCTGGCGGCGAGTTGGCACAGGCGCACACCCGCCGTACCGGTGATTGCAGCCTGCCGGCGTTGCGCTGCATCGTCTGGTCGGGCGACGAAAACCCTCGACTGCGCCAGGATCGCCGGCAAATCGCGGGACAATCCATGCCATGGGAGAGACACTTTGTTGAACAACGCATCTGTGCTGGAAGACGACGCCTTGACGGCGGCGCAAGGCGTATTGCGCGAGATTTTTGGTTATGCGCAGTTTCGCGGACCGCAGCTGGCCGTGGTGGACCATGTATGCGCCGGTGGCGACGCGCTGGTGTTGATGCCCACCGGCGGCGGCAAGTCGCTGTGTTACCAGATTCCTGCGATCGTGCGCCAGCGCGAGGGGCGCGGCATAACGGTGGTGGTCTCGCCGCTGATCGCGCTCATGCATGACCAGGTCGGCGCCTTGCACGAGGCTGGCGTCGACGCGGCATTTCTCAACTCCACCTTGTCCGGCGAAGAGGCGGCCCAGATCGAAAAGCGCCTGTTGCGTGGCGAGATCACGTTGCTGTACGTGGCGCCAGAGCGCGTCACGACGCCGCGCTTTCTGGCCCAGCTCGATGCCTTGTACGAGCGTGGGCAGCTGGGCCTTTTTGCGATCGACGAAGCGCATTGTGTGAGCCAGTGGGGGCATGACTTCCGGCCCGAATACCGGGCACTGACGGTGCTGCACGAGCGTTATGCGAACGTGCCCCGAATCGCCCTGACCGCTACCGCGGATGCAATGACGCGTGCGGACATTCTGGAGCGCCTGCAGTTGCAGGATGCACGGGCTTTCGTCAGCAGTTTTGACCGACCCAATATCCGCTACACCATCGTCGAGAAGAAGGACCCGACGGCGCAATTGCTGCGTTTCGTGCAGCGCGAACACGCGGACGAGGCCGGCATCGTCTATTGCCAGTCGCGCAAACGGGTGGAAGAGATCGCGCAGACCTTGTGTGACAACGGCGTCAAGGCATTGCCCTACCACGCCGGGCTCGACAGCAAGGTACGCCAGCAGAACCAGGATCGGTTCCTGCGCGAGGAAGCGGTGGTGATGGTGGCGACGATCGCCTTCGGTATGGGCATCGACAAACCCGATGTGCGCTTTGTCGCCCACCTGGACATGCCCAAGAACATCGAGGCCTACTACCAGGAGACCGGCCGCGCCGGCCGTGACGGCGCTGCGTCCGACGCCTGGATGGCCTATGGCCTTCAGGACGTCGTGAACCAGCGGCGCATGATCGACGAGAGTCCGGCCGGCGAAGAATTCAAGCAGGTGCAACGCGGCAAGCTCGACGCCTTGCTGGGTCTGGCCGAGGCCATTGATTGCCGGCGCGTGCGGCTGCTGAAATATTTCGACGAGACCTATGAGCCCGCGGACGATGCGGACCATACGGGTGGAGCAGGACGCCGGTCACGCTTGCGTTGCGGCAACTGCGACAACTGCCTGGCACCGGCGCAGGTGTGGGATGGCACCGATGCGGCGCGCAAGTTGCTCAGCACCATCTACCGGGTGCAGCAGGCCAGTGGCATCACGTTCGGCGCCGGCCACATCATGGACATCGTGCGTGGCAAGAAAACCGAGAAGATGACACAACACGGCCATGTGGAGCTGAGCACTTTCGGCATCGGCGCCGAGTTCAGCGAGCAGCAGCTGCGTGGTGTGTTGCGCCAGCTGATCGCGATCAACGCAGTGCATGTCGACGCACAGGCCTACAACACGCTGGCGCTGACCGAAGCCTCGCGCGCAGTGCTCAAGGGCGAGGTGTCGGTGCAACTGCGCCTGTCCAGCGCCGCGCCGGTGTCCGATACCAAAGGGCGGCGCCGCACCGGTCGCAGTGTCGTGGCCAAGGCGCCGGTGGAGCTCGACACAGGCGCTCAGCAACGATATGAGGCTTTGCGCGAATGGCGCGCCGAAGTGGCACGCGAGCACAACCTGCCGGCCTATGTGATCTTCCATGACGCCACGCTGGCAGCGATCGCGCAGCGTGCGCCGCGCTCGCTGGACGACCTGCAAGGCATCAGCGGCATCGGTGCGCGCAAGCTCGAGGCGTATGGTGACGAAGTGCTACGGGTGGTGGCGCTCTGAAGCAGGGATCGCATGAAGGCCGTCACCTGGCAACTGCTTGGGCGGGTGAGCCACTACCTGCATGAGCAGATCTGGGCGCCTGTACATCGGGGCTGGTTGTGATGCAGTCCGACAATTTTCAGGATTTGCGCTTTGGTCGGGTATTTGGCGCCAACATGCGCACCGGCGCTGAGCTGACCGGAGGCTTTTGCGCCGATGAGGAGGCCAGGGAGGGGGGGTGTGCGATGTCGGCCAGCGTTACGCCGTCGAGCTCTCGGAAGTAGGCCTGCAGCGCGTTGCCGAACACATGCTTGAGTCGGCAGTCGGCTGTCAAGGTACAGACATTGGTCGTGGGATCAAAACACTCGACAAGCCGAAAATCGGTTTCTGCTGAGCGCACGATATCGCCGACCCTGATCATGTCGGCAGCCTGCAAAAGCCGTAATCCGCCACCACGCCCGCGTGTGGTGGCGATCACACCCTGGCGCGACAGGTCGTTGACCACTTTCATCAGATGGTTCCGGGACACCTGGTGCTGCTCGGCCAGTTCGGCAATCGTGACCAGGCGCTCAGGATGGGCTGCACAGTACATCAGCACGCGCAGGCTGTAGTCGGTGTATTCGGACAGACGCATCAAAGTCCTTGAAGATGCACAAAGTATATTGCTTTGAAAGCGCACAGGCTTTAAGATGCAGTTTATGTGCATGTTAAAGCCAGCTCCCGGACCGTCACCCGGTCAGGGCATGAATCACCATGAATCCGCTGATCCAGGTCATCGCTGAGCCACCGGCTCCCATCATCGACTCCGGTCACGGCTGGCCGCTGTTGCGGCTGGGCTTTCGCCCCTTTTATCTCGGTGCGGCATTGTTCGCCGTAGGGGCCGTCCCGGCCTGGGTGCTGCTGTTCCTGGGTCGCGTGGATTCCGCGCCAGTGTTGTCGCCCCTGCTGTGGCATGCGCACGAGATGTTGTTCGGTTTTGCCGCGGCGGTGATTGCCGGCTTCCTGCTCACCGCAGGCAAGGCCTGGACCGGGCTGCAGACGCCGCGCGGGGCGGCTCTGGCCGCGCTGATCCTGGTGTGGTTGGCCGCACGTCTCGCCGCCTGGGTGGCGCCCTACCCGGTCTATGCGGCGCTTGACCTGCTGTTGTTGCCGGCGGTGGCGATCATTCTGGTGCGCCTGCTGCTGCGTGCCGGCAACCGGCGCAACCTGCCGCTGGCGGGCCTGCTCGGCATGCTGACGCTGGCCAACTTCGTATTCCATCTGTCTGTGCTCGGCATGCTGGAACTAGCTCCAGTGCGTGCCTTGTACGGCGCGCTGGCGCTGATTGTGTTGATCGAATGTGTGATGGCCGGACGCGTGATTCCGGCGTTCACGATGAGCGCCATTCCCGGCCTGCGCCTCAAGGTCGATGCGCGAATGGAAAAGGCAACTGGGGCTGCCAGCGTGCTGGCCCTGTTGTTGTGGGTCGTCTCGCCGTCCTCGGCCATCACCGCGCCACTGCTGGCGCTATCGGCGGTATTGCAGCTCGCCCGGCTCGCCGCCTGGGAGCCGTGGCGCACCCGCAGTCGGCCCATACTTTGGATCCTGCATCTGTCCTACGCCTGGATTCCGGTCGGGTTCTTGCTGCTGGCCATGAGTCTGCTGGGCTGGATCGCCGCGTCCGCCGGCATCCATGCACTCGCTGTCGGCGCCACCGGCGGCCTGATCATCGGCATGGTGACCCGTACCGCGCGTGGTCACACCGGACGGCCGCTGCTCGCCTCGCCAATCGAGGTCGTGGCGTATTCGCTCGTGATGCTGGCCGCGCTGCTGCGGGTGTTGGTGCCGCTGTTGGCACCGCAGTACCTGGTGGCGTCTGTCGTCGCGGCAACCGTTGCCTGGTCGCTGGCGTTCGTGCTCTACCTCGCCCGCTACACGCCCTGGCTCATGCGCGCGCGCTTGGACGGCAAGGACGGCTGAGCCGCTCCTGCTTTGCCGCGTGTCCGCCATGAATTCCCACGATATCCAACCCTGAACCATGAAGGATCTACCCATGACCACCGTGTCCGTCAGCACCATCGACGTGCGCACCATCGCGCCACGCGAGCGCCACCCGCTGATCTTCGGCCAGTTCGATGCACTGCAGCCTGGCGAAGCCGTGTTGCTGGTGAACGACCACGACCCGCGTCCGCTGTATTACCAGTTCGAAGATCGCCGCCCGGGTCAGTTCGCCTGGACCTATCTGCAATCCGGGCCGGAACTGTGGCGGGTGCAGATCGACAAAACCGCCGCGGGTCCGGTAGAGGCCTCGGCCAGTAGCTGTTGTTCCGGTGGCGCCTGCGGCGGTTGAAGACCCGGGCAGCGTCGATGACCTTTGTCGTCACCGAGGCCTGCATCCGGTGCAAATACACCGACTGCGTCGATGTCTGTCCGGTCGATGCGTTCCGGGAAGGGCCGAACTTCCTGGTCATCGACCCGAATGATTGCATCGACTGTGCCGTTTGCGTGCCGCAATGCCCGGTCAATGCGATTTACGCCGACGAAGACGTTCCGGCTGACCAACAGGCGTTTACACCACTGAATGCCGAACTGGCCCGCCAGTGGAAACCCATTACCCGGACCAAAGGCGCGCTGCCCGATGCCCAGGAGTGGGCGAAGGTACAGCACAAGCTGGACCAACTCCATCGATGAAACGTTGAACTGACAACGGCACAGGTCGTTAGCATGGACACCTGTCGCTGGCGAAGACGCCACGCGACATCCAAGGAGCCCCCATGTCGATTCTGCGCCGCATCCTTCTGTGCCTTTTTATCTTGGTCGTGCTCGCCGGCGCGTGGCTGGCGCCGCTGGATCTGCCGGCCACGCAACAGATCGATGCCGGGCTCAAGCGGGCGCTGATCAGTTTCACCAGCGCGCGGGCGCTCAACGCGGTCATTTCGGTGGCGCAGGGAACCGAGTTGTCGGTGCAACCGGCCGGCGTGGGTGCGACATTCGCGCCGGGACAACTGCTGGACCCGGTGAATGACCTGGTCGAACAGTTCTCGACGCTGATGCTGGCCGCCAGCGTGGCTTTTGGCGTGCAGAAGCTGCTGATCGCGATCGGCGGTTACTGGCCACTGTCGCTGGTCCTGACGGTGGTCGTGCTGGCCTGGACCGGACAACACTTGCGTCAGCGCAGCGCGCCAGTCTGGTTATCGCGGTTGCTGGTGGTCTTGTTGATGTTGCGTTTTGCGGTACCCATCGTCACGATCGGCACCGACCTGGTCTGGCAGAAATTCCTGGACAACGACTACCAGAGCAGTCAGCGCGCGATCGAGGACGCGTCACGCGAAACGAGCGTGCGCGATCCGGCCACCGTGGCGGAGCCGGCGACCCCGAGCATCGTCGACAAGCTCAAGGGATGGTTTTCGTACAACACCGATGTCAAGGCCCGTTTCAACGACATGCGCCAGGCCCTGGAGCGCATCACCGAGCAACTGATTCGACTGATCGTGGTGTTTATGTTGCAGACGCTGCTGATGCCGCTGTTGTTGCTGTGGCTGTTGTGGTGGTGGGCGCGCAGCATATTCGAGCCTCGATCGTCCTGAGACAGGCACAAGTTGTCTGCAAGCGTGTACTGCCGGTCCAGGCATTGATTTCAGCGCGTGAAGCCAAGGTTCATAAGGTTTCAGCCGCCAATGTCGTATTTGCGCAATCGCGTGGCGATGGCCGAATGGGAAGTTTGCAGCCGCTGCGCCAGTTTGCGCGTCGACGGGTATTGTGGATACAACTGCTGCAGCAGCGACTTCTCCAGTCCCGCGACCGCCTCGTCCAGGCTGCCGACCTCCTCGGCGCGCACCCCGACCGGGGCCACGTCGACCTGGGCCAGTTCCAGGTCGGCCGCATCGATGACCGGTGCCTCGCTCAAGGTCGCCGCGCGAAACACCACGTTCTGCAACTGGCGTACATTGCCCAGCCAGGGGTTGCCGAGCAAGGCGTTGGCCGCGGCCTTGCTCAGGCGCGCCGGCGAGCGGCCCGTCTGCGCGCAGGCGCGGTCCAGGAACACCTGGGCCAGCGGCAGGATGTCTTCGGTGCGTTCGCGCAATGGCGGCAGATTGAGCTGCAGCACATCCAGGCGAAACAGCAGATCCTGGCGAAAACTGCCGGCAGCCACCATGTCGTCCAGCGCGCGATGCGTGGCGCTGATGATGCGCACGTCGGCCCTTTGTTCGCTGTCGCCGCCGACGCGGCGGAAACTGCCGTCGTTCAGAAACCTCAGCAGCTTGGCCTGCAGGTAGGCGGACATCTCGCCGACCTCGTCCAGGAACAGCGTGCCTCGGTCGGTCAGTTCCAGCAGACCAGGGCGTCCACCGCGCAAGGCGCCGGTGAAGGCGCCTGGCGCATAACCGAACAGTTCACTTTCGGCCAGGCTTTCGGGCAAGGCGGCACAGTTCAGCGCGAAAAATGGCTGGTCGCGGCGCCGGCTACCGGTGTGACAGGCATGGGCGACCAGTTCCTTGCCGGTCCCGGTTTCGCCGCGGATCAGCAGCGGCGCATCGACCAGCGCCATGCGCGCGGCGCGTTGTTTGAGTGAGCGGATCGCCGGCGACTGGCCCAGGATCGTCTCGAACCCGCCCGCGCCATAGTTCTGCAATGCGCTGAGCCTCTCGCCCAGCCGGTGCGGGGCGTGCAAGGTCACGACCGCGCCGGCCACACTGCCGCTGGCTTCATGCAAGGCCACGGTTTCCATCAGGAAACGCTGGCCGGCGATCTCGACCTCGCTGGCCGGCAGATGGTAGGCCGCGGCAATCAGTGCCGACACCAGTTGCGCGTCGCCGGTGAGTGATTGCAGCGACATGCCGGTGAGCGCCTGCTCTGCCAGGCCGGTGACGGTGATGGCTGTCACGTTGGCCACCACGATCACGCCCCGCGCGTCAACCGCCATTACCGGGTCGGCCAGCGAGGCCAGCAGGGCATCGAGATACAGGCGACGGCGTGCGCCCGGCAGGATTTCGAGCTCGCCAACCGCCAACACCCCGGCAACTGCCAACAGATCGGTGCGCAGACGGTTGAGATCGCGGGCGTTGAGCTCCGGCGCCTCGATGTAAACATGGGGCGGCTCAACCTCGACCGCCGTGACGTTCAGCGCACGGATGGCCAGCGCCGCCAGGATCTCCTGGGCGATACCGACCCGGTCGGAAAAGTGGACGTCAATACGCATGATTTGTCTTGATTTTCATCCATCGTATCGTTTTCCATACGGACCGCGCAAGCCATTGTTTTTATGAAGTTTTTGCCATATGCTGAAGTCAATTGGGACGCAATCGTAGTGAATTCGATACATGCGTGGTTCACGCCCTTTCCCGCGATCACGTCTAAGTGCTTGATTTGATTGCCTTGTCGCATCTGGCACGGGTGTTGCAATCAAAAGTCGGTATTTAGCGCCTTTTCGGCGTCGGGTTTTCAAGGAGCAGGGTCATGCGTGTGCTTGTGTTGGGCAGTGGTGTCATCGGTACCTCGGTGGCGTATTACCTGGCCAGGGCCGGTCATGAGGTCGAGGTTGTCGATCGCCAGAGTGGCCCGGCGCTGGAGACCAGTTTTGCCAATGCGGGCGAGGTGTCGCCCGGTTATTCTTCGCCCTGGGCCGGCCCAGGAGTGCCCATCAAAGCGGTTCAATGGTTGTTGATGCAGCACAGCCCGCTGGTCATCAAGCCGATGCTGGACCCGGCCATGTGGCGTTGGGGCCTGGCGATGTTGCGCAACTGCACCGAGGCGCGTTACCGCGTCAACAAGGGTCGCATGGTGCGACTGGCCGAATACAGCCGCGATTGCCTGAAGCAGTTGCGTGCCGAAACCGGTATCACCTACGACCAGCGCGAGCAGGGCACGCTGCAACTGTTTCGCACGCAAAAGCAACTCGACGGCACGGCCAAGGACATCGAAATCCTGAAGGAATATGGCGTGCCCTACCAGCTGCTCGATCGAGCGGGCTACCTGCTGTACGAGCCTGCGCTGGCCGACGTCAAGGAGAAATTTGTAGGTGCGCTGCGCCTGCCCGGCGACGAAACCGGTGACTGCTTCAAGTTCACCACTGCGCTGGCCGAGAAAGCCAAGGCCCTTGGCGTCAAGTTCCGGTTTGGCGAAGACATACGGGTGCTCGAGCGCGACGGCGAGCACATCCGTGGCGTGCGTACCGCCAACGGCATGCTGACAGCAGACCAGTATGTACTGGCCCTGGGCAGTTATTCCACCCGCATGCTTGCACCCCTGGGTATCCACCTCCCGGTGTATCCGGTCAAGGGATTCTCGATCACGGTGCCGATCACCAACGCGGCCAAGGCACCCGAATCGACCATCATGGACGAGACCCACAAGGTGGCGGTCACGCGGCTGGGCGAGCGGATCCGGGTGGGCGGAACGGCGCAGTTGTCGGGCTTTGATCTGCAACTCGACAAGGGACGGCGCTCTACCCTGGAGTTTGTTGTCAACGACCTGTTTCCCAAGGGGGGTGATGTGTCCAAGGCCGAGTTCTGGACCGGACTGCGCCCGATGACGCCGGACGGCACGCCGATCCTGGGCGAGACGCGTTATGACAACCTGATGCTCAGTACCGGCCATGGCACGCTGGGCTGGACCATGGCCGCCGGCACCGGTCGCGTCATGGCCGACTTGATCAGCGGCCGCACGCCGGAAATCGACATGGAAGGCCTGAGCATTGCGCGCTACGCCTGATTGCGGAAATTCAAGCCAGACGTGAGAGCTGCTGCTTGAGCGGCAGCTGCGGATCGAGCAGCGTCGCCAGCGGCGCCGGGACATGCCACAGGTAGCCCTGGCCGTAGTCGACGCCGAATGTTCGCAAGATCGCTGCAACCTCTTCGGTCTCGATGCCTTCGGCCACGGTCTTCTTGCCGCTTGCGCGTGCCACTTCGCAGATCGCCCGCACTGTCGCCTGGTCGTATGAGTCGGTGCCGAGCTGGCGCATGAACTGGCCGTCGATCTTCAAGTCGTCGACCGGCAGATTTTTCAAGTAGGTGAAAGACGACATGCCGCTGCCGAAATCGTCCAGCGCGACACGGGCACCAAAACTGCGCAGCACTTCAAAGAAGCGGATGGATTTCTGCATGCTGGTGATGGCCGAGGTCTCGGTGACCTCGAAACACAAAATGTTCCGATCGAATCGAAGGGCCTGCAGCCGTTCGATCATGAACTGCTGGAACTCCGGATCGCTCACCGACTGACCCGACAGGTTGATTGACAGGGAGTCGATAACACTGAGCCGGTCCGGTTCGCGTGACAGCCAGTCGAACACCTCGCCCACCACCCACCGGTCAATGCGCGAGGCCAGCGCATAACGCTCGGCTACCGCAAGGAACGCGCCAGGTTCGATCAACACCTCGCCTTCCAGCATGCGCAGCAATACTTCGCCGCGCAGTTGATCACTGGCGCGCGCATGCAGCGGGACGATGCGTTGCCAGTACAGGCGCAGACGGCCCTCGTCCAGTGCCTGGTGCAGGCGTTGCACCCAGTTGGTGATGCCGCGCCGGGTCTGCACGCCCAGGTCGGAGTCCAGGTAGATGTAGACCCGATTGCGGCCAGACTCCTTGGCGATATAGCAGGCGGAATCTGCGGCCTGCATCACGGCCGACACTGAGCGCCAGTGTTCGGTCAGCATCACCAGTCCGATACTCGCACCGATGTGAAAACTCTGTCCTGACCGCGCGAAGCGATAGTTGTCAATGCGCATGCAGATCTGCTCCGCCAGTTGCCGGGCGCTGGCCTGGTCGCAGGCGTCCAGGATGACGGCAAACTCATCGCCCCCGATGCGGGCGACCGTGTCGCTGGTGCGCACTGCGCAGTAGATCAAGTCTGCGACTTCGCGCAGCAACTGGTCCCCCCCGCTGTGGCCGCAGGTGTCATTGACGATCTTGAACCGGTCCAGATCGATGAACAATACGGCGTGGGTGTTCGGCGATTGTGGTGTGAGCTGCAACGTGTGACCCAGGCGCCGCTCGAACTCGTCGCGGTTGATCAGGCCGGTCAGCGAATCATGCGCCGCGCGGTGGCTCAGCTCGGCATGCAGTTGCTCCAGTGCCTGGCTGCGCTGTACGGCCAGGCGCTTTTGACGCAAGGCCAGAATGGCGAAGGCTGACGCGACCAGCAGCAGCGCCAGACTCAGGGCCCAGGCTGTGCGGACCTGCGTACGTACGGCTGCCAGGTACTGCGTATTGATGCGCTGGCGTGCGTGGTTGCTGCTCAGCAGCACGGCTTGGATCGGACCTGAGTTGCTATCAAGTTGTGCGCGCAAATCACGCAACCGGACCTCGTCAAAAGCAGGCGCCGAGCCGCCGGGGCCGAAGTAGGGTTCTGACCGGGTCGAAAATTGGTTCAGTGCCAGCTGCAACTGCGAATAACCCGGCAAATCGCCAATCAGCCGCCGACTGAATCCCTCGCGGATGATGTCGACCCGGCTGACATAGATGGCGTAACGCAGTGTCAACCGGTCCATCGCATCGCCTTGCCCCTTGTCGCGCAGGGTTGCGTCGAACGCTGAACGCAGTTTGAGCTGCTCCACCTGCAACTGAAACAGGTCCCACTCGCCCATGGTGCGGCCATCACGGACCGTATCTTCGATCGCCTGCAGTTGCACGTGCTGCAGCGCCATCATGCCGGCTATGAGCAAGATGGCCACGGCTGCCAGCGCGGTCAGCAGGTAATCGATTTGACGCAGCGCTTTAAACATACGGACGTGCCAGCAGGCCTACTGCACCGACATGCGGGTGATCTGCCAGATCGAACGGCCGTAGTACTGGTCGGCGCGCGTTTCAGGTTTGCCGTCAAAGGGGTAGATCAGGAACAGCGGGCCCTTGTCACGTATGCCCAGCACTTTGCCGTCGATGTGCGTGGCCAGCAGCGGTCCGAACTTGCGCGCGTCGCTTGTCGGAACGTTTACCGCGTAGTCGTTCAACGCTGTGATGTGCAGCGTATCGCCCTGGGCACCAACGGCATCGAGCAGGGTTTGCAACAATGGGCCGCGAAACGTCACCGGCTCCTTGAACCAGGGTGTCCAGGTTCGAAATTCATGGGTCGGCAGTTTGTCGATCATCGCTGCATCGAAAACTGCCGTCTCCCCCCGGTTGCGTTTCGCGATCTTGCCGGTCACTGTCAGGATCACAGGCTGGGTGGGGGTCGGCAATATCGACGGCATGCCCGGCTTTACTGGACCGGGCGTCTGGGCAGAGGTGGCGCTTGCCAGCCACATGCAAGCCACCACCACAGCTACCCGGCGCGCAAAGTGCAGCATTGGTTTCCCCTTGTTGTTGCGGTCCAGAATTGTAGATGCCGCGTCAACTCAGCATCTGTTCGAACTTCTCAACCGGCACCGGACGACCGAGCAGATAACCCTGGCAGATCGTACATCCGTTGCGCTGCAGGAACTCGCGCTGTGCGATGGTCTCCACCCCTTCCGCGATCACCTCCATACCGAGTTTGCTGGCCAGGCCGATGATGGTCTGGATGATGATGCCGTCGGTCGCCTTGACGCCGATGTTGCGCACGAAACTCTGGTCGATCTTGAGCTGGTCCAGTGGTAGCTGCGTGAGATAGGACAGGGAAGACTGTCCGGTGCCGAAATCGTCCATCGAAAAGCGCACCCCCAGCGCCTTGAGCTGGTCCATCTTGGTCACGGTGTCGCCCACGTCGTCGAGCACCAGGCT
>JBKJRR010000031.1:0-4703 GCA_046594635.1 Burkholderiaceae bacterium | reverse complement strand
CTGTTCGCCATTGGGCTGCTTGTACTCTCAGCCATTCGCCGAAACCCACGATGGCCACCCAAACTGCCTCACCTGTGGCCAGGTGGAGCAGTTTGACTGGCCACAGGTGGGGCAGTTTGGGTGGCCATCGGGGGTTTCGGCGAATGGCTGTGAGTGCAAGCAGCCCAATGGCGAACAGGCTCATGGCCGAGGGCTCAGGCTCCGCTTGGACCTGAACTTGATTGATCTCGAACTGAATGTTCCTGATGCCGCCTTATTCGAGAAATGTTAACGACCCGCGACTCACGAACGTGTGGCCTCAATCAAGTTCGGTCGGTATGCCGGTCCCGCTCAAGAAATTCGACGAAGCGGATCAAAAGTCCATGTCAAACCAGACTCTGCTGTTGGGCGTACTGGCTGTCGATCCTTCGTACTTCACGATCTGCAACTGATGCACGAAAAAGCCATCCACACGGCCTTACGTGCAGTGGCCGACGCGCTGGCCGGCCGCGCCACCTTGGGTGAGAAACTGCGCGCCCAGCACGCGCAGGTCAACGCCGAAGGGGTGCGTTTCAAGTTGTCGGGCCCGCGTCATCAGAATGGCGTTGCCAACCAGCTTGATTTGCTGGACGCCCAGCGCTCATTGTTGTCTGAGGAGCAAGCCGTGGTGCAGATTCGGTTGCTACAACTGCAAAACGAGATTGCTCTTTACAAAGCCATTGGTGGGGGCTGGAAAGGGCCTGCTGCGACGCGTCAATAGGCCTCGGTCTCTGCTGTGAGCCGGTTGGCAAAGTCGTGGTTGAGGTCGCGGTGGCCGGCCTCATCGTCGCGTACCACCAGAATCACGTCACGCAGGCGTGCATCTGGCGAGAGCTTCCAGTAGTCGATGGCAACTTGCGGCGCCGCCACATTTTCGTATTGCCCGCTGTCAATGCCTGCCAGGTATTCGGTGTAGCTGTAGACCGCCTCTTCCTCGAAGTAGCCGACCAACCGGTGCGCGGTGCGGGACGATACCAGGTAGAGCAGAAAAAACAGGTTGTAGAAGATGCCTTGCGCCAGCATGATCATCCAGCGCTCCAACTGGCTCGGTTTGGCGATATGCACAAAGGTCATCAGGTGCATGCGTTCATTCTCGGCTTCGTCGAGCAACTTGCGTATCCAGCCTTCGTCAGCTTTCATGTTGCGCAGCGACTTCAGGTGGATCAATGCGCCGCCTACCATGCCGGGCACGGCAGCGACGGTTTCCAGCACCACGGCGCGGTTGCCGTAACGCCCAGCGAAAAAAGTGTCGGCCAGAAAACGCAGAACGCGGGTGGTTCGCCAGGCGAAGCGGTCGGAAAAGTCCGCTTGCGGGTGGTGTATGGGAGGCGGGGGCGTAGCGTTCATGGGCGGTTTTCTGAAATAGGGTTGAGGCTCCAGTGTGTACCTGTTCGCCGCCGACCGGGAAGTCAGTTCCGCACATGACCGGAACGTATTGGATCCACCAGTGGATCCGCGACCGGCGCTTATTTGTACCCACATTGCGCCGGTCCGCCTGGCGGGTTGGATTGCGCCAGTTCTCAATAATTCAACAGGTTTCGCCGGACGTGCAGCAGATGCCCGGTCGCCAGTTCCCTGGCTCGCTGCGGGTCGCGGCTTTTGAGCGCAACGACCAGTTCCCGGTGTTCGACCTGATAGGCGAGTCGGCGCTCGGGCGTGAGGCTGCGCTTCTTCAGCATGCCCCATTCGCCCTGCGCGCGCGCCTGGTTCATCAGCACGAAAACATTCGCGATGAAAGCGTTGTGGGCTGCCGCGGCAATGACTTCGTGCAGCTTGCCATCCCATATTTCGAATTCCTCGACGCTGGTGGCCTGCTCTGCCTTGACGCAGCAGCTTTCCATTTGTTCGAAGTCCGCTGAGGTGGCGTTGCCGATCACTATGTCGATGATGGCCGGCTCGAGCGCCAGGCGCGCTTCCATCAGAACGGACGGGCTGATCTGGATTGCCGGCGTGTCGCCGGCCAACGCCTGCAGGGTCGCATTGGCCTGCTCCGTCACATAAGTACCGCTGCCAACCGTCTGGCTGATCAGTCCCTGATTTTTCAGATCCTGCAACACCTTGCGCACCGTGGTACGGCTGAGCTGGAATTTTTCGGCAAAAGCGCGTTCGGTTGGCAGGCGATGGCCGGCGCGCCATTGGCCGGACTGCAGGCTGTCGATGATGCTGTCGCGAAGGGAGTACGAAGTGTCCATGGTACCTGCGGCAAGGATTGCACAATCAACCAAATCATACCAATGAGCGGCGTTCCGGGATTTGCGGTCGATACCAGATGAGGACCGTATCGGCCAGCTTGCCATGCAAAATGTAACGCCTGTTGACGTCGGGGCGATTTCTCCTATGATCGCGCTTTTGGTATTTAATGGTATAAAAAAGTACCAATTTCAACCAATTAATCTGCGCGCTTGTCAATGAGGCGTCGCGCCAAAGGAGCAAGACTTGCGCATCGCCACATATGTCCATCAAGGGAAACGCCAGGTAGGCCGTGTATCCGGGGATGGACAACAGATCACGCCATTTGCAATCACGGCCGATGCCGCGCGCCTCGGTGCCTTGCCCTTGATCGAGGCGCGGGCCAGCGGCCAGGACCTGCCGGCAATGGCGGAGACGTCAGTGGCCTTGTCAGAGGTTCAACTCGAGGCGCCACTGCCGCTGCCACGGCGCAACCTCTGGTGTGTCGGGCGCAACTACCACGCGCATGCGAAGGAGCTGGCGGCCTCGGTATTCAAGGACAACAATGCCGACACCAAAGCCTGGCCCATCGTGTTTACCAAGGTGCCCGAGTGTGTCGTGGGCCCGACCGATGACGTCCATTTGCCAGACGCCTCGGTTTCGGCGCAGATCGACTATGAGGCCGAACTTGCCGTCGTGATCGGAATCGGCGGCAAGAACATCGTGCGCGGCGATGCGATGCGCCATGTATTTGGCTACACCGTGGTCAATGACGTCACGGCACGCGACGTACAGATGCGCCACCAGCAATGGGACATGGGCAAATCGTTCGACACCTTCTGCCCGATGGGTCCCTGGATCGTGACGGCCGACGAACTCGACGGCACCAGGACCCGTGTACGGTGCTGGGTCAATGGCGAACTGCGTCAGGACGGGCCGACAGAGAACATGATCTTTGACATCCCGACCCTGATCGAAACCGTGTCGCGCGGCATCACCCTGTATCCCGGTGACGTGATTGCCACCGGCACGCCCGCAGGCGTAGGCATGGGGCTGCAGCCGCCGCGTTACATCCAGTCCGGCGACGTGATCCGGATCGAGATCGACGGCCTGGGTTCGATCGAGAACCGTTTCGTTTGACCTGCGCGCTGGCAGCTTGGTGAAAAGCCCGGCCAGCGTTGATATCCCCGATAAGTGCATAAGGTGACAACCATGATTCAACAACGCCAACTGTCCGCAATTTCGGTTCTGGCACTGCTCGCAGCCTGTCTGAGTGCTCCGGTTGCGGCCCAGGAAAGTTACCCCAGCCGCCCAGTTTCCATGGTCGTGCCGTTCCCGCCCGGTGGTGTTGCCGACACCGTGGGGCGCCCGGTGGCAGAGGCCATGGCGCGGAACCTCAAGCAGTCGGTGGTGGTGGAAAACCGTGCCGGGGCCGGAGGCGGTATTGGCATGGCCTATGTTGCGAAGGCCAAGCCGGACGGCTACACCATGTTGATGGCCTTGTCGTCGCTGGTGGTGCTGCCAGAGGCAGACAAGATCCTGAACCGTGCGCCCATGTTCCGGCTCGAACAACTCAAGCCGATTGCGCGCTTCACAGCCGACCCGACCGTGCTCGTGGTGCGCTCGGACAGCCCCTGGAAAACCTATGCTGAATTCATGGCGCATGTCAGGGCCAACCCTGGCCGTATCTCGTTCGGATCTTCGGGCAACTACGGCACCATGCATGTGCCGATGGAGCAGTTGAAAGTCGCTACGTCCAGCTTCATGCTGCACGTGCCCTATACCGGAGCCGGGCCTGCGGTTCTTGCCTTGTTGTCCGGCAATGTCGATGCCTTGTCGACCGGACCGGCCAGTGTCTTGCAGCAGATCAAGGCCGGGAAGGTCAGGGCCCTGGCGCATTGGGGCGAAGGGCGGCTGGCAGTGATGCCGGAAGTGCCCAGCCTGAAGGAACTCGGCGTGCCGGTGCAGTATTCGCAATGGGCCGGGCTGTTCGTGCCAGCCGATACGCCGGCTGAAACGGTAGAAGCCCTGCGCCAGGCAGCCCGATTTGCGGCGCAGGACCCGCGCGCGGTCAGTGCACTGGCAACTGCCGGAACCGCATTCCAGTTTCAGGACATCGCGGAGTTCGATCGATTCGTTCAGGGCGATGCCAAAGCGATGGCCACCCTGGTGCAGCGCATCGGCAAGGTGGAT
The DNA here is from genome assembly GCA_046594635.1 of Burkholderiaceae bacterium. Lineage (GTDB taxonomy): Bacteria > Pseudomonadota > Gammaproteobacteria > Burkholderiales > Burkholderiaceae_C > CAISIP01. The sequence continues at coordinate 323 of JBKJRR010000031.1, read as the reverse complement.
TGAGCCAGCCCTCAGGGCCTGCCGTATTCGTGGACAAGCCGTCCACTTCACAAGGAGTCAAACGACATGAAACTCTCCCTTAACGCGCTCAAGCTGATTGCAGCCACCGTCGGCTTCGCCGCAAGTGTGGCTTCGGCGCAGGATTATCCGAACCGTAGCGTCAAGATCGTGGTGCCGTTTGCGGCAGGTGGCCCGGCCGACAACTATGCGCGCTTCATCGGCCAGAGGTTGCAAGATGAATTCAAGCAGTCGTTCATCATCGATAACAAGCCCGGCGCGGGTTCGGTCATCGGGACCGATCTGGTGGCCAAGGCACCCGCCGA
>JBKJRR010000532.1:0-5497 GCA_046594635.1 Burkholderiaceae bacterium | reverse complement strand
GCGCAGCGCACAGGCGATTGAAACCATGGGCCAATCCGTGGCCGTGACCAGCAACAGCGCCGGCAAGACCGTCGACGCGATCGGGGCCGACCTGCAGCGCGTCAGCGCACAGACCTTGCCGGCGCTGTTGCTGGTCACGGCCACGGATTGGCCCATGGTTTCAATCGCCTGTGCGCTGCGCGTGATGCGCTCCAATACCGGTCCGATCTGGTCGCTTGCCTGAGCGGTCTTTTGCAGCGTCTGGCCGGCGTTGGTGATCGCGGTGTCCAGGGTGTTGCGGCGTGCGGCGATGGCGCGTGCGACGCTGGCTACGTCGGCCAGTGCGCTCGAGAACGCCTGTCGGTTGGCCGGGCTCAGAACCTCGTTGATCGTGTTCGATGTGTTTTCGAGCTGGGCCAGCACATTGGTCAGCACGGTCTCGAGCCGGGTACTGAGCGACGGTTTGGTCTGGATCACCGGGTGGTCCAGGCCATCACGCGTCGTCAATGGTGGCGATCCTGCCGTGCCGCCGCTGAGTTCCACATAGGCGATGCCGGTCAGGCCCTGCGTTTTGAGTGTCGCCACGGTGTCGACCTTGATCGGCGTGCCGCGCTCGATCTGGAAGCGCAGGTTGACGCGTTGCGGGTTGCCAGTATCGAGCCAGATGCGCTCGACGTTGCCGACGTCGACGCCGTTGTATTTCACCGGCGCCTTCGGATTGAGACCGGATACAGATTCCTCGACGGATGCGTCGTAGCGATCGTAGTGTGTCTGGTAGGCGCCTCCGGAGGCCAGCCACAACACCACACCGACCAGCGCTGTCGCCAGAACCAGCACGAAGGCACCGACCAGTGCGAAGCTCACCTTGTTTTCCATGCCACCTCCGGCCCAGCGGCCAATTGTTCGCCATCAGCAGGCGTCATGTCGGTGCGCGCCGAGCGTCCGCGTGCGCCGGCGAAAAAGGGCCGTACCGCGTCGTTTTCCGATTGCGCCAGTTCGGCCATCGAGCCGACCGCCTGCACACGTCCCCCTCCCAGCACCGCCACCCGGTCCGCCACTTGCCACAACAGGTCCAGGTCATGGGTGATGATGACGATCGTCAAGCCGAACAGGTCGCGCAATTCGCGCACCAGCGCGTCGACACCTGCGGCGCTTTGCGGGTCGAGCCCGGCTGTGGGTTCGTCCAGGAACAGAAGTTGTGGATCGAGCGCCATTGCGCGCGCCAGCGCCGCGCGCTTGACCATGCCGCCGCTGAGTTCGGATGGATATCGCGTGGCGGCCTGCGGCTCGAGTCCGGCCATGGCGATCTTCAGTGCGGCAATGCCGTCGATCACGGTGTCGTCCATTTGCGTGTGTTCGTGCAAAGGCCAAGCAACGTTCTCGGCGACCGTCAGTGACCCGAACAACCCGCCCTTCTGGAACATCACACCCCAACGCAGGCGCAAAACGTCCGCCGCCCGCCGGTCCAGGGCCTGCAAGTCCTGGCCGAACACATGAATCGAGCCGGCGTCGGGGCGGTGCAGCAGGATCATCTCGCGCAGCAGCGTCGACTTGCCTGATCCACTGCCGCCGATGATCGCGAAGATCTCGTTGCGCCGGACCTGCATGTCCAGGCCGTCGTGCACCCGCTGTGTGCCGAAACGGGTGCACAAGCCGCGTACGTCGATAGCCAATTCTTCGGTGTGTTCCATTTCAGAGCCCGAAGATGCTGAACATGACGGAGAACCCGGCGTCGGCGACGATGACCAGAAAGATCGCCTGCACCACGCTGCGCGTCGTCTGGCGTCCGACGCTGTCGGCGCCGCCCCGCGTGCGCAGTCCCTGGAAACACCCCACCAGGGCAATGATGGCCGCAAACACCGGCGCCTTGCCGATGCCGACCAGGTAGGACGTGACACTGATGGCGTTGACGAATCGGTCCAGGAAGTCTGCGTAGCCGACGCCCAATTGCGCCTGCGCCATGACCATGCCACCAGCGACTCCCAGGATGTCGGCAAACACCGTCAGCAGCGGCATGGTGATCAGCAAGGCGAGTAACTTGGGCAATACCAGGATCTCGATTGGCGACAGGGCGATGGTTCGCATGGCGTCGATTTCCTCGGTCACGGCCATCGTGCCGATCTGAGCCGCATAGGCCGATCCGGATCGCCCGGCCAGGATGATGGCGGTGATCAGCGGGGCAAATTCGCGCAGCATCGACAGCCCGACCAGATCGGCGACAAAGATGTTGGCGCCGAACTGCCGCAGCTGATCGGCCGCCTGGTAGGCAACCACCACACCGAGCAGAAAGGACAGGATCGCGACGATCGGCAATGCGTCGACACCAGCGCTGCGAATGTTGAACAACACGGCACGCCATCGGATCCGCGAGGGGTGGGTGAACCAGGACAACAAAACCAGCGCCGTTTCACCGACGAAGGAAAAGGCCGCCACCAGTTGTTGTCCGGTTTGCCAGGTGCGTTGCCCGATCCGCTGCAGGACGCCGGGATTGGCGGCACCGGCGGATGGCGCAGCGGCGGCAATGTTGCGTTGGGTGGCGATACGTTCTCCGACCAGTGTGTACAGCGGCATGAATTCGGGGCGCAGCCCCTGCAGTTCGATGCTTGCACCCTGGTCCTCGAATCGCTGCACCATTGCGTGCAGCAACCAGGCACCTGCGGTATCCAGCGCGTGGACTCTGTGCGCATCTGCCACCGCCGGTGTAGCCGCAACCGGCTTGAGCGCCTGTAGCTGTGCGTTCAACGCGCCGGCACCAGCGGCCGTCCAGTGGCCCGACAGCAGCAACTGGTCGTTGGCGGGCTGCGACACGGATGCTGCAGTGTCACTGGCAAGTGGATCAACGCTTGTCAGTGCCATGGTGCTCACAGGCAGGCAGGTGATGGCGAGGGCTGTGCGCCCTCGTGGCGCAACATCCGCAGGCCCGCCGCTGCCGCGCACTCATTGGCAGGCGCGCGTCAGTTCGGTTGGACGCACTGGCGGATAGAGAGAGCTTGAAGTCTGCATGTCGCCCAGCAGCATGGTGTCGGGGAACATGGACGTCATGCGCGCCGGTCCGAAGATGGTGGCGAATGCCACGTCCTTGGCGTCGCGGCCGGTGGCGATGCGCACCACGTGTTCGACCGGCGTCATGCCGGTGGGGTCGAACATGACCCAGCGCCCTCCGACGTAGGCCTCGAACACCGCATGAAAATCCGGCGGCGGATCGGCGAACAATGCATAACCGCTGACCATGCGTGCCGGGATGTTCAATGCCTTGCAAAAGCTGATCGACAGGTGTGCGAAATCGCGGCACACACCGGTGCGGCACGCGAACACTTCAGTGGCCGACGTGGTCGCATCGCTCGACCCGATGCGGTAGGTGATGTTGTGCTGCACCCAGTCGCTGATCGCCTGCACGCGCTGCAGACCTGGGGCCATTGCGCCGAACAGTGCCTGTGCATAGACGCTGAGCTCGTCCGATTCGCAGAACCGCGTCGGCGTCAGGTAGTGCAGGATATTGGCCGGCATGTCGTGAACCGCCACTTCCGGCGTGTCCATCGTCATCGGCTCGACCCTGCGATCGACGATGGCGCGGTACACCACCTTGAGCTTTCCGGCTTCGGCCTGCAGGCGCAGGAACCGGTTGCCCGAGTCGGCGTCGGTATAGCAGCGGTAGGAAATTCGCGGCTCCACGAGCAGCGACTCCTTGATCAGGGTCTGCCCCGGCACGTCGGCCACATGGATCAGCAAGACAAATTCGCTCGTGGCGTCGACATCGTATTCCAGCACGCTGTCGATGGCCAACCGTGCCTGGCCGGGTACGGGGTGTCCCATGGCGCGCGCCGTGATCGGCGCAATCAGACGGATATTGTTTCTGCTGTTGGTTTCTGGCATTTGGCGTTCCCTTGCACGGCTTGAACACGTCGATCTGGGGGGGTGACGCGCTGTAAAGCTATTTAACCCGCGTCGGCACAAGCCTGCTAGAGGCGCAGTGGAACAAGCGGTGTCGGACAAGATGCCGCGCGAGCCTGCGAGCAGGCAATCCACTGGCGGCAGCGGCGATCCATCCGTCAAGGGCGTTGGCTGAACCCTCCTGGTTCGTCACATGCACCACGCAGCAACTCTGGTTGCATGCTGTTCGTAAAACTGAGGCATCTGGGAGCCGAGAACTTACTTCAATCCCCACCGGCATTTTGGTGGTGAAGAGATTTTTGTCGTGGATGGCGTTTTTGAAGATGGGCACGGGCGTTGCCCGAGCGGCGCATGGTCGGGGAATTTCTGGGTCTTGTAGATCGAAGCGGTCCTGGCCTGGTCCGCCAAGGCTGATGTCGCCAGGTGATAGATGCTAGCTGTGGCGGTTTGCGTCGCTACGAGCTGATGGGCACAGGGATATCAATGCGTGGTCCAGACGGCGATGCCGCGCGGCTCGAGCAGGGTGTCGCCGATCAGCGCCCGGGCGGGTTCGGGTGGGCGCCATCGCAACGCGGTGTCGCCAAAGTTGCAGGCAATTACCAGTGTGCCGATGCGGCTGGTGCGCAGGTCCATCGGCATGACTTCTGTGATCAGACCGGCTTCCTGTGCGGCGCGTTCAAGGACCAGCGACCAGCCGGCGATGTCGGGGCAACCAGCGAGATAACGGGCGCGGCCATGCCGCGTCAACGCAGCACTGCCGTCTGCGTACGTGGCTTCGATTTCCGCCTGGTTGCAAACCAGCCGCTCGCGCCAGCGCTGAAGCCTTATTTCGACAGCGCCGAATGCGGCCTGCTCGACCACGCCGGGCGGCAATGATTCGACCCGCAGCACCCGCACTCCAAGCAATGCCGACAACACGCCCGGAGGCAGCGGTTCGGCGATCGACAAGCGTTCGGTCTTCGAGCCGCCACGTGCGCCGACAAAGATCTGCGCCGAACTGCCCGCCAGCGCGTCGGCCAGCGCCGCGTCGACGTGCAGCAGTGCTGGCAACACGATCAGTACGTAGGACGACAGGTCAGCATTCGGCGACACCACGTCCACATCGAGACCGAGACCGCGCAACGCGCTGTAGGCACGGAAACATTCGTGCACGACGCTGTAGTCGGCACCCTGCGGCTGGATCTGACCCATCCATTGCGATACGTAGTCGAACACCAAGGCCACCTGCGGCGCGACCCGTTGGCCATCGAGCGGCACGCTGCGCAGCAGGACTTGCAACTCCTTGCCGACCTGCGCCGCCTCGACACCACCTTGGTCGACAGAACGGTCGGGTCGCTGCAACCCGGCGTGCATCTGCTCCTGGGCGAACGGCGTCTGGCGCCAGCGGAAATAGCTCACGACCTGGGCGCCGTGCGCGAATGCCTGCCAGGTCCAAAGGCGAACCATGCCGTCTTCAGGCGCCGGATTCCATTCGGCCCAGTTGACCGGGCCCGGTTGCTGCTCCATGACCCACCATCGGCCGCTGCACATGCCGCGGTACAGGTCATGGTGGAAGGCGGGGATGTCGGGATGGCTCGTGCGCAGCCAGCGCCGCTTCTCGTCGTCGCCAAAGCCGGCACGGTCTTGC
>JBKJRR010000484.1:0-4488 GCA_046594635.1 Burkholderiaceae bacterium | reverse complement strand
CCGCTTGGCCCGCTTTTGAACAAGCGATCAGCGCGACAGCGGCGACAAGAACGCCAAAGTCTTGTGAAACGCCGGAGAGAAACGCGGCCTGTCTGCTGACGAGTGGCCACAGGACAGCGACCACGAATGGGTTTCAGGGGCAAGGAGAGACCGTGAGTGATAGGAAGCTGCACGGGCACAGGTATCGGCCATCACTTCGGCATGGCGCGATCGGGGTCGACCGGCCAAAGCTTGCGAATGCTCCATTTGACTGTTATGTTCGACAGCGTACACAGCTCTTTATTTAGCATGCGGCGCGCTGCCTGGATTTACGTCGAGTATTCCCGCCTGACCGAAATTTTTGCAGCCGGCGCCTGCCTAGCCCGACCGTCTACTGGAGGTGTTGCATGGTCACTGCTGTTGAGGCGCGGGGTAACCATCTGCTGGCAGCACTGCCGGATGTGGAACTGACGCGCTGGCTGCCACTGCTCACGCCTGTCGACCTGCCCTTGGGCCTGGTTCTGTACGAATCCGGCCGGACGCTCAGTCACGTGTATTTTCCGACGAATGCCATCGTCTCATTGTTGTTCGTACTCGACAACGGCAACGCCGCGGAAATCGCTGTCGTGGGGAACGAAGGTGTCGTGGGAATCTCGCTGTTCATGGGGGGCGAGAGCACGCCCAGCCGTGCGGTGGTGCAAAGCGCCGGCCGCGGCTATACGCTTGGCTCCCAGGGCATCAAGGAAGCATTCAACCGCAACGGGCCGGTAATGCACCTGATGCTGCGGTACACCCAGGCACTCATCACCCAGATGGCGCAGACAGCAGTGTGCAACCGTCACCATTCCCTGGACCAGCAGTTGTGTCGCTGGCTGTTGCTGAGCATGGATCGCCTGCAGGGTAACGAATTGCTGATGACGCAGGAGCTGATAGCCAACATGCTGGGAGTGCGCCGCGAGGGGGTCACCGAAGCCGCCCTGAATCTACAGGTAGCCGGGCTTATCCGGTACACGCGCGGCCATATTACGGTACTTGACCGTGCCGGCCTGGAGCGGCGCTCGTGCGAGTGTTACGCCGTGGTGAAGACGGAGTACGACAGGCTGCTGCCCGACCAGACCGCCGTATAGCCGGAGTTGGCGGACCGGCAAGCCGGCGCTACGGGCCAACACCATACATCGCCACGACTTTCAGGGCGCCTATGTTGCCGACCTGGTCGATCCGACCTTCGGCTTCATGAGACGCTCGAAGGGGCGGCCGGATGCGATCTCCCACAGCTGGAGCCTCAGGCCGTGCAGCTCGCACGCGCCGGCACGCCCGGCGCAGGTCGCCGCCGAGCCGACATCGCGCTATCGGTCAGCGCACGTCCTCGTGGTCCTCCCGCCCGCGGTCCCTGTGCCGGTCTGCGACTTCGTCCTCTTCGGCTTTTTTTTCCGTTTGCAAGTTTTCGCCCTGCGCAGGGATGGGGTAAATATATCGACGCCGATGCAGCGTGCCTGCAATGCGTCTGGTACTGGACCCTGGTTTCAAGTCGGTGGGCATGAGGGCTCCTCTGATGAAGTGACGCTCTTACCTTAACTGTCGCAGGCCCGTGCGTCCGTTCGGTGCACCACATGCCAGCACTTTTGCGACACACAGAAAAGTGTTACTGAGTGTGGTCCATCTCCGGCAAGAAAGATGCGCTGCGCCACAACCGGGCGCTCACGATCAAACCCAAACCGGCTGCGCACAACGCAGCGCAATTCTGCGTATCGGGTGCATATTCCATACCGGCCAAGTCATTGGTTCGCTGGATGGTCGTGGGGCGCCTAAACCGGATGATCGACGGGCCGCAAGCCAAGGTGACGATCCGGGTGATCGTTCCCATGCCAGCAGTCCGGGCATCTGCGGCGGCGGGTTCTGTGCGTTGCCGCACCAAAGCCGGTTCAGATCGCCCGTCCGCGTTTGAACAGCGTAGGAGGGCGACTACCCCCGATCGGCGCGCCATCCGCTGGCCGATGTGCGCCGGTGCTTCCACACTGCAGACCGTGTTCGTACTGCGGACACGAATCCGCAACTTCATCCACCTACTTTCATCGGAACTGCCATGACCCGTTCACTCCCATTCAAGACCTCATTGTTGTTCGCCGCATTGCTCGCCATGTCGGCAGCACAGGCTGCCACGATGGCGAAGGCCGACTACAGTGCCGGCAAGGCCAGCATCAGCGCCCAGTACAAGACCGACAAGGCCGCGTGCGCCTCGCAGGCCGGCAACGCCAAGGATATTTGTATCGAAGAAGCCAAGGGTAAGGAAAAGCTTGCCCGCGCCGAACTGGAGTACAGCTACACCGGCAAGGCAAAGGACGCGATCAAGGTGCGCGAGGCCAAGGTCGACGCGGTTTACGGCGTCGCAAAGGAAAAGTGCGACGACCTGAAGGGCAATCCCAAGAGCGTGTGTATCACCGAGTCCAAGGCCGTACGCACCAAGGGCATGGCCGACGCGAAGATGAACAAGGAAATCGGCGAAGCCAAGGTCGATGCCGCACAGGCCAAACGTGATGCCGAATACAAGGTGGCGATCGAGAAGTGCGACGCGCTGGCAGGTGCTGCCAAGACGTCCTGTGTCGCAAGTGCCAAGAGCACGTTCGGCAAGACCTGATCGCCACGGCAGAACGGTGCCGGGGCGTGAGCCCCTCAGCGTGTGTTCTGCTTTCAAACGGGCTGCATGCGGGCTCGTTCCTTCAGCAAAGCTTCGAATGCAGCCGCATCAGTCGGCCTGCCGAAAATGAACCCCTGGCCTTCGGTGCAGCCGATGGACTGCAGGTAGGCGCGTTGCCCGCACGTCTCGATCCCCTCGGCCACCACGCGCAAATGCAGGCTGCGGCCCATGGCGATGATGGCATCGACCAGTACCGACGAACCGTTTTCGCTGCCGATATCGCGCACGAACGACTGGTCGATCTTGAGCGTGTCGATCGGAAAACGCCGCAGGTAGCTCAGGCTGGAATAGCCGGTACCGAAATCGTCCAGCGCGATCTGTACGCCCAGGTCTTTGAGTCCGTGCAGCACCGCCACGGTGGGCGCATCATCCTGCATCAGGCCACTTTCGGTCACTTCGACCTCCAGATGACAAGGATCCAGTCCACTGCTCAGCAGGATGCTGCGCAGACCCGGCAGGAAGTCCTTGCCATGGAACTCGACAGCAGACACGTTGACCGCGATCTGGCCCACCGAAAGCCCTGCGCGCTGCCATGACGAGACTTGCTGACAGGCCCGCTCCATCACCCAGCGTCCGAGCGGCTGGATCAGGCTGCAGTCCTCCGCGACATGGATGAATTCGGTCGGGTACATCAGGGCTTGCCCCTGCCGACGCAGGCGTACCAGGGCTTCCGCGCCCGTGATCACGCCGCTGTCAATGTTCACCTTGGGCTGGTAGTGAAGCACCAGGCCGTCGTCGTCGATGGCGCCGCGTAGCGCTGTCGCAACCGACTGGCGCGCCATCGCGCGCACGTTCATCTCGGGCGTAAACAATGCGACCTGGTTGCGCCCCTGGCGCTTGGCGTGGTACATCGCCGTGTCGGCGTTGCGCATCATCGTGTCGACGCCCGAGGCGTCGTCAGGGTGAATGCTGATGCCCATGCTCAGCGTGAGATGCAGGCGGCGGTCGCCCACCACATACGGCTCGGTCAGCGCGGCCATCAGGTTTTCGGCCGAAAGTGCCGCGTCGCGCGTGGCTTCGACCTCGGCCAGCAACACGACGAACTCGTCCCCACCCTGGCGGCAGACCGTATCGGACTGGCGCACGTTGTCACGCAGACGGGTGGCGACCGCCTGCAACAGGGCGTCACCCACGTCGTGGCCGAGCGAATCGTTGATGTGCTTGAAATGGTCCAGGTCGAGGTACATCAGGGCAACGCGTTTGCCGCTGCGTTGGGTGTGCAACATGGCCTGGGTCAACCGATCGGTCAGCAGCGCGCGGTTGGGCAGGCCGGTCAGGAAATCATGGTTGGCCATATAGGACATCTGTACCCCGGCGGCCTCGACCGAGTCCGCCATGGTCTGCGCCCGCACCATCGCCACAACCAGCGCTTCGTTGGCATCACGCAAAGCCCGCAGCAGGGATGCTGTTTCGCCGTCGGTCATGGCAGTAGCTCCTTCGCACGGCCGTCGGCGCCATGAAGCCCGACTGGCGCGTGTTGCGGGCGTCCCCCGAGCAAGCCTTCATAGCCGCGCACCAGGTCGCCGATGGCGATGTGGCCCCCGGTGATGGCGAACTGACGAATCTCGTTGCTGTGCGCACTGTCGCGCACCTTGACCACCGCCATCACGCGCTGCAGACCGCTCTCCAACTCGATGTAGCGCTGCACGATGATGGCATCGGTCAGGAAGGCCGAGCCGTAAGGGCTGAAGCGCAGATCGGTGTAGCGGTCTTCGAGTTCCGAGGTCATCAACACCGTGACACCCAGGCTCGAAAGCGCCGCAACCATGCGGAACAGCGATTCGCGGAAATCCTCGCGAAAGGTCGGCGCCACC
>JBKJRR010000473.1:0-4996 GCA_046594635.1 Burkholderiaceae bacterium | reverse complement strand
TTGGCCGCAGCTTCGTCAATCAGGTCGATCGCCTTGTCGGGCAGAAAGCGGTCAGTAATATAGCGGTGGCTGAGTTCTGCGGCTGCGACGATGGCCGGGTCGGTAATGTCCACGCCGTGGTGGACTTCGTATTTTTCCTGCAGGCCACGCAGGATGGCGATGGTCGCCTCCACCGAGGGCTCGCCAACCAGGATCTTCTGGAAGCGGCGCTCCAGTGCGGCGTCCTTCTCGATGTACTTGCGGTATTCGTCCAGCGTGGTGGCACCCACGCAGTGCAGTTCGCCACGTGCCAACGCCGGCTTGAGCATGTTGCCGGCGTCCATGGCGCCTTCGGCCTTGCCGGCACCCACCATGGTGTGCAACTCGTCGATGAACACAATCGTCTGGCCCTCGTCCTTGGCCAGGTCCTTGAGCACGTTCTTGAGCCGCTCCTCGAATTCGCCGCGGAACTTGGCGCCGGCCAGCAAGGCGGCCATGTCGGGCGACAACACCCGCTTGCCCTTGAGCGACTCGGGTACTTCGCCGGCCACGATACGCTGGGCCAAACCTTCGACGATGGCGGTCTTGCCCACACCAGGCTCGCCGATCAATACCGGATTGTTCTTGGTGCGCCGCTGCAGCACCTGGATGGCGCGGCGAATCTCATCGTCGCGGCCGATCACCGGGTCCAGCTTGCCCATGCGGGCGCGCTCGGTCAGGTCGATACAGTATTTTTTCAGTGACTCGCGCTGATCTTCGGCATCGGCGTTGTCGACATTCTGGCCGCCTCGGACCGCATCGATCGCGGACTCCAGCGCTTTGCGCGTGAGGCCGTTCTCGCGCGCCATCTTGCCGAAATCGCCCTTGTTGTCGGTCAGTGCCAGCAAGAACAGCTCGCCGGCCACGAATTGGTCGCCGCGCTTGATCGATTCCTTCTCGGCTGCCTGCAACAGGCTGACCATGTCGCGCCCGACCTGCACCTGTTCCTGGCCCTGCACTTGCGGCAGGCGTTTCATAGCAGCCTCCGCGGCGTTCAGCAGCCCGACGACATTGGCACCCGCACGCTGGAGCAGCGCCTTGGGCCCATCGTCCTGGCGCAGCATGGCCACCAGCACGTGGGCCGGTTCGATGTAGGCATGGTCACTGCCCAGTGCGAGGGTCTGTGCCTCGCCCAGGGCTTCCTGGAATTTGGTGGTCAGCTTGTCGATACGCATGGAGAAATCCTTTGGAATGCTCCACAGCTTAGGCGGTTTGCGGCGTTTTCAAGCCCTGGGCGGCTTCTGACACTGACCTGGATCAAGTCCGATGCCCACGGCGGGCGCGGTCGTCCCAGAGACTGACGCGGCGTCAGGTCTTGACGGAATCGAGCGAAAACCCGGCGATACGCTTGTAGTGCTCGGATATCTCGCGCAACTCAGCCTGGCTGATGACATCGTCGATATGCCTGAATGGCTTGTCACCCGCCAGTTCGTCGACCCGGATGTTGATGAAGTCCGGTGGCAACGCGCGGTTGGTCTGCACGATGCGGGCCGTTGTCTCGCGCCTCAGGTCCTCATAGGCTTGCAGTGCCTTCAACGGGTCCTGCTGCGTCGCCAGTTCGGTTGCCAACACTCGCCCGTCAATCAAGGCCTGGGCCGAACCGTTGGAGCCGCGTGGATACATCGGATGCGCTGCATCGCCCATCAGCGTGACGCGCCCGAAGGTCCACTGCGCCACCGGATCCTTGTCGACCATCGGGTACTGCAGGACTTGGTCAGCATTGCGGATCAGACCTGGAACGTCAAGCCAGTCGAACTTCCAGTCGGCAAAAATATGCAGAAAATCATCGACCTTGCCACCGGTATTCCAGTCATTCATGGCCTTGTCGCTGCCTTCGATTTCGGCCATCCAGTTGACCAGTTGCCGGCCCTGCGCGTCGATGTTGTCCACAATCGGGTAGATCACCATCTTGCCAGTCTTGATCGAGCCCACACGCATATAGCTCTTGCCGGTCAGTATCGGTGGGTGCCGGGTCACCCCGCGCCAGGTATTGATGCCGGCAAACGCCAGCGTCTCATGCGGGTAGAACTGCCTGCGCAGCGCCGAATGGATGCCATCGCAGGCCACAACCACATCGCAGTCGACCGGCGGCAACGGCGCCCCATCGCTACTTTGTACGAAACCGAGGTGGGCAGCTTGCGCGTCCTGCGTCATGCCGGTGCAGCGGTGGTTGGTGTGGACACGATCCGGACCCAGGCGTTGGCATGCGGCATCGAACAGGATCCGATGCAACTTGCCGCGGTGGATGCCGACTTCCGGCAACGGGTAACCCGCATGGCGCCCGCGTGGTTCTCGGTAAATGAACTGCCCGAAACGGTTGAAGAACACACTTTCCAGGTTCTCGATGCCGGCGGCTTCGAGTTCTGCCTGCAGGCCGAGCGCTGCCAATTCACGCATACCGTGCGGCAGCAAGGTGATGCCGACGCCCAGTTCGCGCACCTGCGGCACACTTTCGTAGACATCACAAAGCAGGCCACGCTGGTGCAAGGCCAACGCAAAACCCAAGCCGGCAATACCTCCGCCAACGACGGCGATCCGGGGTGCGACAGTGACTGCGTGACGCTCCATCAGCGAAGCCCGCCCTTATTCGGCCGTGATGCCGTTGCGCTTGATCACCGCCCCCCAACGCGGATAGTCCTTGGCCGACAGTTCGGTCAACTCGATCGGGGACGACGCCGTTGCGTCCATACCGGCCTTGCCCAGCACCTCACGCACCTCGGGCAATTTGAGAATGGCAGCGATTTCAGTATTCAGGCGGGTGACGACTGCCGATGGTGTTCTGGCGGGGGCAAAAAACGCGTACCAAAGGTCGACATTCACGCCCTTGACACCGAGTTCCTCGAACGTAGCCACCGTTGGCGCCACCGGGTGGCGTTTTGGGCTACCAACCGCCAGCGCGGTCAGCTTGCCGGCCGCCACAAAACTCTGTGCCACATGAACCGGCAGGAAACCCACCATGATCTCGCCGGACAGGATGTCCTGCGTATAACCGGCTGAACCACGGTACGGCACATGCAACATGAACAGACCGGTCTGGGCCTTGAACAATTCCATCGCCATATGGTGCGGCGTGCCCACGCCCGGTGAGCCGAACGTGATCGAGCCGGGTTTGGCCTTGGAGCGTGCAATCAAGTCGGCCATCGACTGGATACCCGTCTTGGGGTTGGCCACCAGCATCAAGCTACCCCAGGCGGCCAGCGACACCGGCGCGAAATCCTTGATGGGGTCGAACGGCACGTTTTTGTACAACTGCGACGCCATCAACATGGTATTGGCGCCCATCAGCACGGTGTATCCGTCCGGCGTGGCCTTGGCTACATTGTCAGCCCCGATATTGCCGCTGGCACCCGGAGTGTTCTGCACCACCACCGGCTGGCCCAGACGCTCGGCCAGGCGCGGCGCAACGGTACGCGCAATCGTGTCCATGCCGGTGCCGGGTGTAAACGGCACGATGATGCGCACCGTCTGCGCTGGCCAGGTCTGTGCCTGCGCCCATACGGTACAGGCGGCGAGTAACAGACCCGCTGCGGTCCTGATCCATGGCTTATGCATGTGTGTCTCCTGCTTCATGTTTAAAAAGATGTGGCCATCCATCTCGGGTGCGGATCAACGTGCGCCGATCTTGAACACCGTCTGCGCGTTGGTCTGGAAGAACATGCGCTTGTGCACGTCGCTGATGTTCATGTTGTCGAGTGCGATCACTTCGTCTACCGCGTACTGGTAAGGGTAGTCCATCGCATACAACACCCGATCCGCACCCATGAATTCCTGGGTAAATCGGATCGCGCTCTCCCAGGCCACACCGCTGTTGGTGACATAAAAGTTCTCGCGCAGATAGTCACTGGGCTTCTTGCGCAGCGGCTTGACGCTGTCATACCGCTGCGAGCGCACTGTGGCGCGATGCATGTAGTCGAGCCGGTAGGCCCAGAACGGCAAGGCCTCACCCATGTGCCCGATGATCATGCGCAATTTCGGAAACCGGTCGAACACACCGGCCGTGATGATGCGCAGGGCGTGCAAGCCAGTCTCAACGCCGAAACCGTAGATCGCTCCGTCCAGGCCACAGTCCTGAAACGAGCCAATCATATTGGCCGGCATCGCGTTCGGGTGCAGATAGATCGGCGTATCCAGTGCCTCAGCGGCCGCGAAGATGTCCCAGAACTTCGGATCCGACAGGTACTCGCCCTGGGTGTGCGAATTGATCACCACCGCGTGGATGCCCAGCGTTTGCACGCCGCGCTCAATCTCGCGCGCCGCTGCCTGCGGGTCCTGCGGTGCGACTGCCATCATGCCGGCAAAACGCGTCGGATGGCGTCGGATCGCCGCCGCCAAATAGTCGTTGGCCTCGATGCAGAAAGCGGCAGCCGTGTGCTTGTCCATCACTTGCACGCCGGGTGAGGTCAGGGCCAGTACCTGCATGTCGACGCCGGTGGCGTCCATGTGTGCAAGGCGAATCTGATCCATGTCCAACAGGCAGCGCATGATGTGCTGGGCCCGTTCGCTGGGGCTGCTCATGTAGAAACCCATCAAGCCCTTGAACCCCGGATCGACGTCGGGCCCTGACAGCAGTTCACGGTACATGTCCATCATCGCCGGCAGCGCGAAGGCCTCCTCGGTCGCGATACGCAGGTAGGGAGCCGGCGATGGCTTTCGGGTGGAGTCGGGGTCAGGCAATTGCATGGGACGGCGTGCTTTCGCATCAGTTTGAGCTAAGCCCTATGGTAATTAACGATGATTAGACTAACAATATGCAAACTTGAGTCATTACCTATCGCGAAACGCGGTAAATCATGGACACACTGGACAATCTTCGTGCATTCATCGCCACTGCGGAATGCGGCAGCTTTTCCCAGGCAGCGCGGCAGCAAGGCCTGGTGCCTTCGGTCGTTGCCAAGCGTATCGATCAACTCGAATGGCAACGACCGAAGGCACCAGGCCTTGCTGCCGCGCTGCCTGGGAAAAGCTGCCGCATTCCGCA
>JBKJRR010000465.1:0-18491 GCA_046594635.1 Burkholderiaceae bacterium | reverse complement strand
CACCACGCGCAGCATTGGCGCTGCGTTGGCGTCGTCGACCTTGCCTTTAGCCGCCGCGGCATCCGTCAGTCCGGCAAAGTCGACCTTGAGCACGTCGGACTCGATCACCGTCAGGTCACTGCGTGAACGCAGTCGCGCGGCCAGGTCGCGATCGAGTTCCACCACGATCAGATGCCCCAGCCGCTCCACCAAAGGCTGAGTCAGGGCTCCCAGGCCGGGGCCGATCTCGACAACAGTCTGGCCCGGATGCGGCGCAATCGCGTCCACGATCGCAGCAATGATGCCGCCGTCGTTCAGGAAATGTTGACCGAAGCGCTTGCGTGGCGCGTGGGCAGATGTCTGACCCGCAGTCTGGCGTGTGTGTCTGGATGCCGTGCCGGATCGGTTTCGGGGTGCGTGCGCCATGCCTCAGCGCTCAGCTCGGTGGCTCGCGCAGGTCGATATAGGCACGGGCACGTAGTTCGCGGCTCCATGCAAGGAAGGCCTCGTCATACTTTTTCTCGCGCAGCAGGCCGCGCACGGCCTCGCGTTGTTCGCGTGGACTCAGCGCCGTGGACTTGCGCTCGCGCAACTGGATCAGGTGCGCGCCGAACCGCGAAATCAATGGCTCGCTCAGCTCGCCTGGCTGAAGTTTTTCAACTGCAGACTCGAACTCCGGGACAAATTGCCCCGGCACGCTCCAGCCCAAGTCGCCGCCTTGCGCCGCGCTTGCGTCCTGGGAGAACTCCTTGGCGGCAGCCTCGAAGCTGGTCTGCCCGGAAAGAATCTGCTTGCGCAGTTCGCCCAGGCGCGCGGCGGCGGCGGCTTCATTCATCGAAGCGGTGGGTCGCAGCAGGATATGGCTGACCCGAGCCTGCACCACGTTGGAGGCCGGTCCGCCGGCCGACCGCTTGTCAAGCAGGCGCAGCACATGCACGCCAGCCCCGGAGCGCACCGTGGTCAGGGCGCTGTCCTCGAGTTTCTGAACGGCTTCGACAAACAAGGGCGGATAGCGGTCGACTGGTCGCAACCCGAAGATGCCACCCACATCGGCATCAGGTGCCTGCGACAGCTCGCGCGCCAGCTTCGAGAAATCTTCACCGGCCCGCACGCGCGCAATGATTTGCTGCGCCTTGGTCTGCACGGCTGTCAGCTGCGCCTGCGTTGGTGATTCGGGCAGCGCCAGCAGGATGTGCGCAATATTCACCTCGGCGATCGTCTGGTTGCCATCAGCTTGTTGCTCCCTCAGATATTGGTCGATGTCGAGCTCGGATACCCGGATTCGCTGAGTGACTTCCCGCTCACGCACGCGCGAGAGCAGCATCTGCTCGCGCAGGTTGTTGCGAAATTGGCTGCGCGAAATGCCGTCGGAACTGAGGCGTCGGTACATTTCTGTCGTGTCGACCTGATTCTGGCGCGCGACCGACAACTCGGCCTCGTCAAGCGTGAACTCCTCGATCTTGATTCCACTTTCGCGCGCGTACTGGATCTGCGTGCGATCACCGATCAGCCGGTTCAGCGCCTGTTCTGCGAGGACGTCGTTCGGAGGAATCTGCTGTTGTTGCTGGGTCAGGAACTGGCCCAGACGCTGCATCTCCTGGCGCACCTGCAAATTGGTGACCGGCTCTGAATTCACAACGGCCACGATGTAGTCGGACGCACGTTGTGTGCTTGCAGGCGAACCAGTGACGGCGGGCGCGGTTGCTCCGCCCCCTGGCAGGCGCAGGCTCTGCCCCTGGGACACAGCACTGCTGAGAACCAATAGGATTGCCAGCCACGGGCGCAAAAAAACAGAATTCATGTCGGACCCATCATCAGTCGTAGTTGGTGTACCTGCTCGGACTCACGCTGGTCTCTCGCAGGAACTGGTAGCGTGGAATGCTCTTCTTGAGTGTTTCCAGTGGATTGGAGCCCAAGCGCGAGAAGCCGACGAACTCCAACTGGAACAGGATGCGGTTGCTGGCACTCGAGGTGCTGGTTGACGTGCGGTCCAGCACCACTCGGCCCAACCAGCATCCGGCGTCGTATTCAAAACCGAGCACCGTATCCACCAACTTGCCATCGCGCATGCTGAAGTTCATCCGGCCGACTGAATACCAGCGTCCTGCGCCCTGGCCCTGGCCAGCGCCCAGATCCTGACCTCGATCGCCCCACAGGTCGTTGATCGGCCACTGCCAGGCGACGTCGACCTGCTCGCTCGAATTACGCTGATAACGATAGGCCGCACTGACGACGCGGTAGTTCCCGGGGCTGTAGCGCGCGCCAAAAGTCGAGCGCGTGGTGCGCCGTGTGTCCCAGTCAAATTGCACCGTGGAGTCAAACGACCAACGCGGATCGATATTGATGGTGGCACCGAGCAGCACATCGCTCAGGCCCTTGGCCAAAGCCGTTTCGCCAGGCAACACCACGCGCTGGTCCTTGAACAATACGCGCTGGGCAATACCGAATCGCGCGGCTTCGGCACCGGTCTGCGGATCGAGCAGGCGTGTCGAGACGCCAAGTGTCAGCATGTTGCTGTCGGAGATGCGGTCGTGACCGACGAACGCATTCTCGTTATAGATGCTGGCGAAGTTGAAGTCGTTGCGACCGGAGTCGTAATTCGGCAGTGCGCTCTGGTTGCGATAGGGGGTCAACACATAGAAGGCGCGGGGCTCCAGCGTCTGTCGAAATGCGCGCCCCAAAATCTCGGTATCACGTTCGAACACCAGGCCGCTGTCCAGGCTCAAGGTTGGCAGGACCCGGCTGACCGAGGTCGCGCCAGTGCTCAGCGCGCCGTTGAACTGGTAGTTGGTCGCGTGCAGCCGCAGCTTGGGTGTGATGTATCCGGACGGTGAGATCCAGGGCCGCGATACCTCGAACAGCGAGAACGCGCGTGCGCCATTGACTTGTCCGGTCAACGCGCTGTCGGAGTTGAAGCGGGTGGCGTCGGCGTCCACCGACATGTCGAAACCATTCACGTTCGAGCGCGCGTATCGCATCGCCACCTGCGGCAGTCGGTCGTACGGCGGCACGATCGGCGACGTCACGTCCTGCAGCGTCTGCCACTTGAGCATACGGAGGTTGGTTGACAAATTGCCGCGGGACCAACTCAGGTTGAAATCGTTGGACAACAGACGTTGTGTCAGTCCAGGGCTGACCCGTGTGAAGTCCCGCCAGTAGTTGTCGTCGCTGACGCGGTTCATCGACAGGCTCATGTCAAGGTTGCCAACGGCAGCCAGGTCGGTCCGGATGATGCCAGTGTGGTTCAGCGAGAAACCCCAGCGGTTGGAGTCGCGCAACTTGTCCCCGGGCATGAAGTTCCCGCGGAACTGGCCCTGGTAGTCACGCTCCAGATAGCGGAACTCCGTGCCAAGATCGATGCCGCGCTTGCTCATCACCGAAGGCGAGATCGTGGCGTCGCGGTTGGGCGCAATGTTCCAGTAATACGGCGTGGTCACCTCGACGCCATTGACGCTGTCGATGCCGATGGTCGGTGGCAATGCCCCCGATTTGCGCTTGTCGCTCAGTGGAAACGTGAAACCTGGAACCGGCAGCAAAGGTACGCCCATGAAACTGAGCACGGCTCCCTGCGCTTGCCCGACCTCTTCTTCGTTGTCGATGCTGATACTGGCGGCGCGAATGATCCAGTCGGGCATCCAGTCCGGGCCACCGCGTTTGCAGGTGGTGAACGTGGCGTTGCGGATGATGGCGCGCTTATCGTCGATGAAGTCGATGCGATCGGCCTGACCATGACCCTGGCTCTTGAGCAACTGATAACGCGGATTGCGAAAAAATCCTTCGAACGACTCGACCTTGAGTTCCAGCTCCGGGCCTTCATAGACGTCGCCAGCCCGGTTGATCCGTACGTTGCCGCGGGCCTTGGCCGTATCGTCGGGTTGGTAGTATTCGAGCCGGTCGGCGCGGATGACCAGATCACCGCGGCGCAGTTCCGCATTCCCTTCGATCACCGTCTCCAGATCGGTACGCGATGTCAGCTGGTCTCCGCTGACGAACGAAGGCTGCGCGTCGCGATCGCCCTGGGACACTGCCTCGCGCAGCAGGCGCGAACTCTTGAGTTGCAGCGGGGCCTGATCGGGCTGGACCTGGGCCTGGGCCATTGCGGGCGTTGTGGACAGGCAGGCGAGCGACGCGAGCAGCGCCAGATCCCGCGTCACCCTGGGGCGGAGCGGATTGGCGACCTTGCGTGCAGGTGCTGGCGGCGAACAGCGCATGACAGGAATCAGGTTGGAAATCGGGAAAGTTTCGGAGCCCGCTCGGACCGGGTTTGTAGAATGGATTATCCATGAGCCATACTGCCGTCCCAGCCGACCTTCCATCGACCACCACGGGCACCATTGCCTGGTCCGATAACCAGCGCCACGCCGCCTTTGACGCCTGGTTGTCCACAATCGCGTCGCCGCATGGACTGGCCCCCGAGTCACTGCGTCTGGCCTCGGCCGATGCCAGCTTTCGTCGCTACCTGCGTATCGACAGCACAAGTGGCACACGCATCATCATGGACGCACCGCCAGACAAGGAAAACTGCCGGCCCTTTGTGCACGTGGCCGATTTGATGGCGCAGGCCGGATTGCGCGTTCCGCAGGTGCTGGCCTGGGATCCGGCGCTGGGTTTTCTGCTGCTCGGCGACCTGGGGCCTCACACCATGATGCAGGCGATCGATCGTGAGCAGCCTCAGGCCAACCTGAGTCTTTACATGGATGCGGTGGATGCCTTGGTCGGTTGGCAAAAGTCCTCGCAACCCGGGGTGTTGCCCGCTTATGACGAGGCGCTGCTGCAGCGCGAATTGGGCCTGTTTCCCCAATGGTATGTACAACAACACCGGGGCATCACACTGGACGCCAGGATGGCCGAGACCTTGCGCAGCAGCTTTGCGCTGATCGTGCGCGAGAACCTTAGCTGGCCCCAGGTTTACGTGCACCGCGACTTCATGCCGCGCAATCTGATGATGCCGGCGCAGACCGGTGAACCGGCCGATCACCGGCTCGGCGTGCTGGATTTCCAGGACGCGGTTTACGGTCCTGTCACCTACGACATCGCCAGCCTGATGCGCGACGCCTTCCTGAGCTGGGAAGAAGAGTTCGTACTCGACGTGACGATCCGCTACTGGGAAAAGGCCCGCGCGGCGGGGCTGGCGGTGGGTGACGATTTCGGACTGTTCTACCGCGGCGTCGAATGGATGGGGCTGCAACGCCATCTCAAGGTCGCCGGCATCTTCGCCCGCCTCACATTGCGTGACGGTAAACCCCAGTACCTGGCTGATACACCGCGCTTCATCGGCTACATCCGCGCCACATGTGGGCGTTACGGTGAGCTCAAGCCCCTGCTGCGTCTGATCGAGGCAGTCGAGGGGATAGAGGCGCAAGGTGGATACGCGTTTGGCCGGGTCTAGGGCCTGCCAGGCACGTTGCTGATGTCCTCGGGACCCCGCTTTTACTGCCCGCAGCCGTTGGCGCCGGGAATGACCCTGGAGTTGCCGGACGGTGCTGCGCGTCACGTCCAGGTGCTGCGCCTGCAGCCGGGTGCGGCCATCACGTTGTTTGGTGTCAGCACTGCTGCGCTGATCGGTGGCGAGTACTCGGCCACGGTCACGGCCATGGGCAGACAGTCGGTGAAGGTGCTGGTGGGCGCCCATGCGCCAGTCGAACGGGAAACCCGCCACCCCTTGCACCTGGCCATCGGTATTCCGGCCAATGAACGCATGGACTGGCTGGTCGAGAAGGCGACCGAGTTGGGCGTTGCAAGCATTCAGCCCTTGATGACCGAACGCACTGTGGTTCGGCTCGATGCACAGCGTGGCCTGAAAAAGGTGGCGCACTGGCAAAGCATTGCGGTGGCGGCCTGTGAGCAATGTGGCCGCAACCGCGTTCCAGTGATCCATGAGCCGTTGGTGCTGGCGCGCTGGTTCCAGCACCGGCGCGCCGAGGGGACGCCGCAGGATGCAGCGTCTCTGGTCCTGTCGCTGCAGCCGGGCTCGCGCGACCTGCGCGCGGCGTCTGCCGACCAGGCACTGGGCGTAACTTTTCTGTGCGGACCCGAGGGGGGATTGGGCGCCGCCGAAGAGGCATTGGCTTTGGGTGGCGGATTCCAGCCGGTCTCGCTCGGCCCGCGGGTATTGCGCTCGGAAACGGCTGCGCTGGCCGCTCTTACATTGCTGGCATGAACCGAAACCTCACGCTGATGGCGGTCTGCCAGGGATTGCTGCTGACCAACAACATTATTTTCATCGCCATCAATGGCCTGATCGGATTCAGCCTGGCACCGTTGGGCTGGATGGCGACCTTGCCGGTGATGGGTTATGTGGTCGGTGGCGCGCTCAGCACACCTTTGGTGGCACGCACGCAGAGTGCTTGGGGACGCAAGGTGTCGTTCCAGATCGGGCTGACCGTGGCGCTGGTGTCGGCATTGCTGTGTGCCTATGCAGTGCTTGCGCATAACTTCTGGCTGCTGGTCGCGGCAACTGTGATCGCTGGTTATTACAACGCCAACGGACAGTTGTATCGATTTGCCGCCGCCGAACTGGCAGCGCCGGAGTTTCGCGAGAAAGCTGTCTCGCTGGTTCTGGCCGGGGGTCTGATCGGCGCGGTGATCGGTCCGAACATCGCCACGCGCACACGCAGCCTGACCGAGACTCCGTTTGTTGGGGCCTACCTGGCCCTGGCGGTGGTGGCGATGGTCTCCATGGTGCTGATGGCACTGATGAAATTTCCGCCGGTGCCAGCCAAGGTGGCCGGCGCGCCGCAGGGTCGGCCGCTGAGAGACATCATGCGCCAGCCGATTTTTCTCGTGTCCACTTTGGGCGCGGCGCTGGGATATGGTGTGATGAACCTGTTGATGGCCGCGACGCCGCTGGCGATGCAGGTCTGCAACCTGCCGTTCGAGGATGCGGCGCTGGTTCTGCAGTGGCACGTGATCGGCATGTTTGCGCCGGGTTTCTTCACCGGGCATCTGATCCGCCGATTCGGCACGCTGCAAATCATGGCGGTTGGTGTCGCGCTGAACGTGGTGTGTATCGCCATCGCCCTGTCCGGAGTGGAGCTGCACCAGTTCGTCATCGCCTTGTTCGTGCTTGGAGTCGGCTGGAATTTCCTGTTCACGGCCAGCACCACCTTGTCGCTCAAGTCCTATCGTCCGCAAGAGAAAGACCGGGCACAGGCTGCCATCAATTTTTGCGTGTTCGCCGTGATGGCGGTGACCTCGTTCGCATCTGGCGCCCTGGTCACCACGCAAGGGTGGCGGCTGCTCAATCTCGGCTCGCTGGTGCCGGTGGCGATCACGGCGGCCGGCCTGCTGTGGCTGGTCCGCAGCAAGCGCCATTCGCAAAACCTGTAGGCTGGTGCCGGCTTGCCCGGCAAGTGCGGATGGATGTGTACGCGGCCTGAAACGCAAGCGGTCAGAAGCGCGCGTCCAGCCAGGCCTTGAGGTGGGCCAGCACCTGTTCCCGGTCGGGCTCGGCCTCGTTGAAAATCTCGTGGTATAGCGTCTCGAAGCAGTGGGTTGTCACCACGTCGGTCGGCGCGGCCCTGGAGAACGCACGGCTGCCGGCCGGATTGACCAGCTTGTCGTCACCGGCGAAAAGCAGCAAGGTGGGCAGGGTCCACTGCGGCGCACACGCAATGGTTGCCGGCCCGCCCTGTGCGATGAACGCCGCCAGCCGGGCCGAGATGCGGTCGTGAACCAGTGGATCGGCCTTGTAGCGCGCAACGACCTGCGGGTCGTGCGAGATGAAGTCCGGGTTCAGTCCGTTGCCCACCCGCAGATTGGGCGCCAGCGGGGGCAGCACGGCCAGCAACAACTTCTGGAATGTGTTCAGGCCGGGATCGAGTACCGGCGAAGACAACACCAGGGCGTCAAGCCGGCGCATGCCCAATGACACGAACCGCGCGGCCACCAGACCACCCATGCTGTGCCCCAGCACAATCAGCGGCGTCTCGTCGTGCATGCGCGCACGCGACTCATCGACCACTTCTGCCAGGTCCTGCAGCAGGCGATCGTCGCTGGGCAGCGCGCCGCGCTGACCCATGGACTCGCCATGGCCGTACTGGTCGTAGGCCCGCACGGCAAATCCCCAGCTGTTGAGCTCAAGCGCCAGTGCGTCATAACGCCAGGCATGTTCACCCAGGCCGTGCACGATCAGTACCACCCCGCGCACCGGCCCCTTGTCCAGCGGCCAGTCCATCACCACCAGATTGGTTCCGTCGCGCGCCGTCAGCGGACTGAAATTGGTATCAGGCATGGGCCGCAACCTTGATCGACAAGAACCGGTGCGTCATGGCAGGCTGATAACCACCTTTGCCACGGCTGCAGTCAGCTTTTTGGCATACGGCACATGCAAAAACTCGTTCGGGCCGTGCGCATTGCTGCGCGGACCGAGCACGCCGCAAACCATCATCTGGGCCTTGGGAAAACCGCGTTCGAGCATGTTCATCAGCGGGATGGTTCCACCCTGGCCGATGTAGCCGCAATCGGCGCCGAAATGCGCCTGCGAGGCGGCGTGCAGGGCCTGCTCGAACCAGGGGGTCATGGTCGGCGCGTTCCAGCCGCTGGCACCGCCGTTGCTTTCGAATGTGACCCTGGCCTGGTACGGCGCGTCGTCTTCCAGCAAAGCCTTCATTTCCTGCACCGCCTGGGCCGCGTCAACCAGCGGCGGCAGGCGCAGACTGAGTTTGAATGCAGTGTAGGGACGCAACACATTGCCGGCATCGGCCAAGGCCGGAAAACCTTCGGCGCCGGTGACGCTCAGGGTCGGGATCCAGGTGCGGTTGATCAGCGCCTGCAATGGATCGGTGGTGGTGGGCAGCACGAAGCTGCGAGCACCTTCGCAATCGTAATGGGCCCAAGGAAAGCGACGGATGACTTCGTCGCCCAGGATGGCAGCAGTCGCCCGCGCCTGCGCCAGCCGATCCGGTGGCACTTCACAGTGAAAACTCGCGGGAAGCATGCGACCGGTGGCGCTGTCCTCGAGCCGGTCCAGCACCTGGCGCATGATGCGGAAACTCGATGGCACCAGGCCCGACGCATCGCCGGAATGGATGCCTTCGGTCAGCACCTCGACCTTGAGCGTGCCGCTGGCCATGCCGCGCAGACTCGTGGTGAGCCAGAGCTGGTCGTAGTTGCCGGCGCCCGAGTCCAGGCATACCACCAGCGCCACGTCGCCCAGCCGATCACGCAAGGCGTCGATGTAGGGAAGCAGGTCGTAGGAGCCACTTTCTTCGCAGGTTTCGATCAGGCCGACGATGCGCGGATGCGCCACGCCCTGTGCCTTGATCGCCTGCACTGCGGCGATGCTGGCATAGGCCGCATAACCGTCGTCGGCGCCGCCTCGTCCGTACAGGCGCCCTTCTTCGTAATGCGGGGTCCAGGGTCCGAGGTCGTTACGCCAGCCGGTGAATTCCGGCTGCTTGTCCAGGTGGCCATACATCAGCACGGTCTGGCCGCTGTCAGGGCGAGTGGCGTCGAGTTCGAAGAACAGAATGGGTGTACGACCTTCCAGTCGTATGACCTCCAGCCTCAGGCCCGCGACCTTTTGTGCTTCGATCCAGCTGGCTGCATGGCGCACCACGGTTTCCAGATGACCGTGTTGCGCCCACAACGCGTCAAAGCCCGGAGACTTGGCCGGAATACGGATGTAGTCCTGCAATTGGCCGACGATATCGCCATCCCACTGTGCCGTGGCATGGGCCAAAGCCTGTGCGTCGTCGAGTATGGCGGCGGGAAGTTCCTTGTGCAGTGGGGCGTTCATTTTGTGGCATCCTGTGTGTGGCGTCCTGCCGGTCTGCCATCATCCTACCAAGTCCGCGCCCGACAGGGCTCCGAAATTCCACAAAAAGCTAGAGGCGATAGACGCGCCTTGCGTTACCCCCGAAAACGTCGCCATGGTGCGCGGGGTCTATCCAGGTCCGCGCCGCGTCATGCCAGGCAACATAGTCGCCGGCGCGTTCGAGCACCGGCCAGTCGCTGCCCCACAACACACGCTGCGGGCCGAAACAAGCCATCAGGTGGCGGGCATACGGCTCCAGCACCGTCAGCGGCGCCAGCGCTGCCGCTTCGTTCCAAAGCCCAGACAATTTGCACACGACTTGCGGTAGCCGTGCGAGCCGTGCGAGGGTTTCGGCCCAGTCGTCCCACTGGCCGGTGGCGATGGCGGGTTTGGCGCCATGGTCGATCACGATGCGCAGGGCCGGATAACGCGCTGCCAGCGTCGCGATGCGGGGCAGATGGACCGGCGTGATCAAGGCATCAAAGGTCAGATCACGTTCGAGCATGGCGCCAAATGCCGGTGCCAGCGCCGGCTGCAGTATCCAGTCGGGGTCGGCGATGTTCTGCAACATCGGTCGAAGGCCCTTGAGTTTCGGATCTTGCGCCAGCGCTGCGATACGCTGTGGCGCGTCGGCGGCCAACATGTCGGCCCAGCCCACGACGCCGGCCACGTCGGTGGCGCCATGGGCCTGCTGCAACAAGAAGCGGGTTTCCGCTTCGGTTGGCGCAGCCTGCACCAGCACGCCGCGGGTGATGCCCGCGGGGCGACTGACGGCGCGCCAGTCGTCCAGTCCGATGTCGCGGTAGATGGAGCCCATGGCCGGTGTCAACCAGCCATAGTCGCCTCGACTCAGTCGCCAGATGTGGAAATGCGCGTCAATCATGGCCGTCCTGCCTCGTTCGCCGTTGAGCGGCGGTTAAACCTTGCGCGAACGCTGTTCACGCCACACAACAGGTATAAAAATGGGGTGGCGAACGAATCCACGTCAGTACCCGCGGAACCATCATGGTGTCGGCGCGGCGCCGGGCACGAGCTGCAATGCGCGTAGCGCTTCCCAGAATGCATCGGGAATGGTTTGGCCGGTCATCGTTTGTGCGTCTTTCCATTGGCCAATCTCCTGCGCCCCGATCATGACGATCTCCACCGCCGGGTGGGCCAGTGGAAACTGCAAGGCCGCCGCGCGCAGCGCTACGCCGTGTTGGCCACACAGATCCTCGACCGCGCTGACCCGGTCGATCCAGGCCTGCGGCGCGTTCGCATAGTTGAATCGCAACTTGTCACGTGGCACGCCCCGCACGCCGGTGGCCAGAATGCCCGAGTTAAAAACGCCGCCCAGCGCGACCCGCACTCCGCGCTTCTCGCATACAGGCAGCAATTGCGCCAGCGCCGAATGGTCGACCAGCGTGTAGCGCCCGGCCAGCATCAAGCAGTCGAGGTCGGCCTGCGCCAGCACGTCCAGGCAGACCTGCACGTCGTTGACGCCCAGGCCGATATGCTGGATGAGGCCTTGTTGCTGCAGGAGGCGCAACTCCGGCAAGGCCTCTTGCACGACCTGGCGCAGGACCTGCAGATAGTTGGCGCCGTGCACCATGGCATCACAATCGTGGATGTAGGCGACGTCAATCGAGGCCAGGCCCAGGCGCTGCAGGCTGTCCTCGATGCTGCGCCGCACGCCGGCAGCCGAAAAGTCCCAGGTCTGGCGAAACGGCAGCACATCGACATACCCGTGCTGGTCGCGCGGCGCGGCTGCATCGGGTGACAACAGGCGCCCGACCTTGGTCGATAACACGAACGCACTGCGCGGCATATTGCGCAGGACCTGGCCCATGCGGTGCTCGCTGCGGCCGTTGCCGTAATGGGGTGCCGTGTCAAAGGTGCGGCAACCCGCGTTCCAGGCCGATTGCAGCAGGCTCAGCGCGTCGTCGTCGTCGATGACCGTGAACAGATTGCCCAGCGGTGCGCCACCCAGGCCCAGCCGGGGACCGTCGGTGCAAGGTGGAAAGATCATGGCAATGACGGCTTCTGTGACTGTGGGTGGTGGTTCAATCGCAGAAAATCCGCCACTTCCAGAGCGTAGGGTGCGCCGCGGATGCCGCCGGCGCGTGTGCACTTGAGTGCGGCAGCGGCGCTGGCATAGGCAAAGGCCTGTGGCACAGTTTGTGCGCGCGCCAAAGCCAGCGTCAGCGCGGCGTGGAACACATCACCCGCACCGGTGGTGTCGACGGCTTGTACTGCAAACGTCGGTGTCGTGGTCAGTTCACCCGCAAAGGCATGGAGCAGCCCATGTTCACCCAACGTGACGACCGCGTGTTCAGCGCCCTGGGCCAGGGCCTTGCGCAGAGCCTCTTCCGTTGTCAGGCCGTCGGCCCAGACTGCCAGACCCGGTTCCGAGAACACCGCCCATTGCGCCAGCGGAACCAGTGTGTTCAGGTCGCGCAGGGGCGCCACGTCAGCGTCGAGCACCGCCAGGCGTCGATGACGTCGCGCCCAGGAAAGGGCCGCGCCAGCGCCGGCCGGCCAGCGCGGATCGACCAATACGGCAGCGCAGCCTTCGAACACTGCGTCGTCCGGCACCCGTGCATGCGCCAGCGCATTGCCCAGGTGGTTGAAGATCTGACGGTCACCACGGCGGTCGACGATGATGGCAGAAGCGGACGTGTGGGCGCCGCCGATCGTCTGCAGGTGTTGCAGGGCGATGCCTTCACCGGCGAGTTGATGGCGCACCAGGCGGCCAGCGTCATCGTCACCGACTGCGCCGACAAAAACCACCTGTGCCCCGAGCCGTGCGCTTGCGAGTGCGGCATTCGCGGCCATCCCGCCACCCACACTCTGGAAGGCATGCGCCGGGGTCTTGGTGGCGCGCTGCGGAAACTGGTCTATCTGGAACACATGGTCGATGGACGCATGGCCGACACAGGCAATTTGCATGGGGTGAGTGGATAGAAATATAAGAGTTTGTTGCCATCAAAACGTTGCAGCATAGCTGCGTGCGTGCGTGCCGGATGCTTGATCCGGCGCCAGGTCGCCACCTGCATGTCTGAGAGCAGGGCTGCAAGGCCCAGGGTTGTGATCAGACGCTGGCCAGTGCCTGTGTCAGATCTTCGAGTAGATCGTCGATATGCTCGATGCCGATCGACAGGCGGACCATGTCTTCCTTGACGCCGGCCCTGGCCAGTTCGTCGGCGCCGAGCTGGCGGTGGGTGGTTGAGGCCGGGTGGCAGGCCAGCGACTTTGCGTCGCCGATATTGACCAGACGGGTGAACAACTGCAGTGCGTCCTGGAAGCGCGCGCCGGCTTCGCGGCTGTCCTTGGCTTTGAGTCCGAAGCTGATGATGCCCGAAGCCCGCCCTCCCATGAGAGTCTTGACCAGCCCATGGTCGGGATGGTCGCTCAAGCCGGCATAGTTGACCCAGCCCACCTTGGCGTGGGACTTCAGAAACCTGGCCACGTTGAGTGCGTTGTCGCAGGTGCGGTCCATGCGCAGGTGCAGGGTTTCGATGCCTTGCAGGATCTGGAACGCGTTCATCGGGCTCAGGGCTGCACCCATGTTGCGCAGCGGTACCACACGTGCCCGGCCGATATAAGCCGCAGCGCCAAGAGCCTCGGTGTAGACCACGCCGTGGTAGCTCACATCGGGCTCGTTCAGCCGTTTGAAGCGGGCCTTGTGTTCGGCCCAGGGAAACTTGCCGGAGTCGACGATCATGCCGCCGATGGTGGTGCCGTGGCCGCCCAGGTATTTGGTCAGTGAGTGCACGACGATGTCGGCGCCATGCTCGAACGGACGGCACAGGTAGGGGCTGGGCACGGTGTTGTCGACGATCAGCGGAATGCCGGCGCCATGCGCCACCTTGGCCAGAGCCGCAATGTCGGTGATGTTGCCCAGCGGGTTGCCGACCGATTCGCAGAAGATGGCCTTGGTTTTCGCGTCAATCAGCTTGGCAAAGGATGCCGGGTCGCGGTAATCCGCAAATCGCGTTTCGATGCCCATCTGCGGCAGTGTGTGTGCCAGCAGGTTGTACGTACCGCCGTACAGCGTGGAGGCCGAGATGAGGTTGTCGCCGGCCTCTGCGATGGTCTGGATCGCGTAGGTGATGGCGGCCATGCCAGAGGCCACGGCCAGGCCGCCGATGCCGCCTTCCATGGCCGCCACCCGTGCCTCGAGCACACCGTTGGTCGGATTCATGATGCGCGAGTAGATGTTGCCGGCAACCTTGAGGTCAAACAGATCGGCACCGTGCTGTGTGTTGTCGAAAGCGTAGGCCACGGTCTGGTAGATCGGTACGGCCACCGCCTTCGTGGTCGGATCAGGGGTGTAGCCGCCGTGTACGGCGATGGTTTCGATCTTCATTTCGTGGCCTCCTCAGAAATGCGAATCTTAGGGCATGTGGTGCATCCCGCCGATCGATGCCTTGCCATCGTCCGCGGCGCTGTGGGCCAAGTTGGCAAGGTCAGGGCCACGGTCCGAATCGACGCCAACAACCGGCTGCGCAACGGGCAACTGTGCGTCGGTGATGTGATAGCCAGACCGAAGATGGCGACATCCGCAAATTCGATGTCCAATTGCCACATGGAACCATTGCCAAGCGGATACGCAAGGAAATTTGGGCATTGCAAAACCATGGCGTGCCGCACCCCGCACCCACAGAGATGCCGATGACCCGTACCCCATCAGACCTGCTCTTTGGTTGCACCGCCAGCGGTGCAACCCACCGTTACCACGACACCCCGGACATCGCAACCAAGGTGAAGATGGTCAAGGACGCGGGCGTTTTCGACTACATCGACCGCTGTCCGCCCGACGAGGAGTTCCGCGACCTGCTTGTGGCGTCCGGCCGATACGACCTGCCGGTCCTGTCGGGCGGATGGTTCTATACGCTTGGCCGCGACGAAGGCCTGTTCGAGCGCAATGTGCTGTCGCATCACGCCAGCCATGACGACAGTTCACTGGGACATATTTCCTGCGAACACATCGTGTTTCCCGACTATGGTGGCGGGCACAAGTACTCGACCTTCGACACCAACGTGGCATGTGCGCACTGGTTGCGCAATGCGTGGGCACAGGCGTTGCATCACGCGCGCACCGCTTCCCTTCGGCCGGCAGCGCCACCGAGCCCGGTTTGATGCCGCGCCGCGCAATCGCCGTGCGCCGCCTGGCGCTTGCGCCGACAGTTGCTGGCTATGGCCCGGATGGCGGCGGGATTTGGCTCAGCGCTTGACGTATTCCGCGCCCAGCGGTTTGGCGCCATTGAGGCCGCCGTAACTTTGATCCCTGTGCCCCGGCGGTGGTTAGCCAAACCAACGGTCGTCGCGGACTTCATTGGAACGTCACCGAGCGGCACCCAGAACCTCAGCATATTCCAGCACCCCCAGGTCATGTCGACATGGTCGAAATGCAGCGGCGTGGCGCGTCCCTCGAGGATGGTGCGCAGCCACAGGAAATCGAACGGTACCGTGGGTTTGCCAGCAGGGCCGCCGAGATCTCGGCCGGGCGCGCGCCATGGGTCAGTTGCCGGATCTGGGGCGCTTCACAAACCGAACGCCAGAATGCGCCGAGGTCTGAGTGCACGGCCGCACGACGACTGCTTCCACTGGCCACCGCAGCATCGACGGGCTCGGCGATCTTGCCGACCGCCGCCAGGTGATTGAGAACTTCCCGGCGCGCCTGCCGCACCAGATCTGGGTCAAGCGCATTGCGCAGCAGCACATACCCGTCCCGGGCGAGTTGCCGCGGCAACTCCGCTTGGCTGCTGCGCCGGTCGGCAACCTCGTTCCAAGGCGCGAACAGGACCGGGGGCACCGGCTGGCCGGCAATATAGTCGGTATCGTGCATGTGAATGGGTAGCCGGAAAGAAGATGAAAAGAGGGGAAAACAGGCACTAACGCCAACGTCCGAGTTCTGATAGCATTACTGACATGTCAGTTTGTCAATACATTCCGATTACCAGACACCCCGCTTGTCCTGGGTGTGTGGTTCGCTGAACGAGGTATCGATGCTCAAAGGACTGTCTGCGCTGCTGTCACCCGATCTGTTGCACGTGCTTGCCAGCATGGGGCATGGCGACGAGCTGGTACTCGCCGACGCCAACTTTCCGGCGGCCACGCATGCCAGGCGGCTGGTGCAGTTACCGGGTGTCGATGCGCCTCAGGTGCTCGATGCGGTCCTCAGCGTGCTGCCACTGGACAATTTTGTTGATCAGCCGGCGGTGACGATGCAGGTGGTGGGTGACCCCAACGCCGTACCGGAAGTGGTACAGGCATTCAACGCCAGTCTTCGCCGCCATGGGGGTGCTGCGTCAACGTCGATCGAGCGCTTTGCTTTTTACGAACGCGCCGGCGCTGCATTTGCAATCGTCGCAACCGGAGAGTGTCGTGTGTATGGCAACATCATTCTGAAAAAAGGTGTGGTGCGTCCATGATCCAAAAGCAGAAAACTGCTGCGGTGGCGGCGTCAATTTCCAGCGCTGCAGCGCCCCATGGCACTAGTCAACGGGTACGCGCTTACCAGGGATTCACGCAACAAATCCTGAGCGGCGGTATCCGCAGCGGCCAGTTCATTTCGCAACGCGAACTCATGACGCTACTCGATATGCCGCTGGGTGCCGTGCGCGAAATGATCCCGCGGCTGGAGGCGGGCGGCCTGATCAAGACCGTGCCGCAACGCGGCTTGCAGATCGCACACGTCGACCTCAAGCTGATTCGCAACGCATTCCAGGTGCGTTCGATGATCGAGCACGAGGCCATACGCCATTTCGTGCATACGGCCAGTACCGCAGAACTCGACCAGATAGCAGCTGCACACGACGACGTGTTGCGCCGTGCCAGCGCAGCGTCGGTCGACGGCCAGCTGCTCGACGATGCACAGGCCATCGACTGGGGGCTACATGACCGCATGGTCGATGCGCTGGGCAATGAGATCGTGTCCGAAATCTACCGCGTCAACAGCCTGCGCATCCGCCTGATCAAGCTCGAGAACAGTGTCATCACGCCGGCACGTCTGATTCCTGCTATGCAGGAGCATCTGCGCTTCATTGCCGCTTTGCGTCAGCGCGACGCGGCAATGGCCACCGAACTGCTCGAGGCCCATATTCGCAGCGCACGCGACAGGGTCATGAATACGCCGCTGGAGCTCGTCAATGTGGGCATTGCGGCTGCCTCGCCACCGAAGTCCCGATCCAGAACCACCCCGACACGAAGGAAAACAACTTGACTCACGAAATCAATGGCTTGTGGCCGGCCCTGCTGACGCCGGTCAAGGCCAACGGCGACTTGGACACCCGTCGCGCGATCGACCATGCCAAACGCATGCTGGCCGCCGGCTGCGACGGCGTCACCATCTTTGGCACGACCAGTGAAGGACCGGCCTTCACCAATACAGAGCGCAAAGGCTTGCTCGAGGCGCTGATCGACAGCGGACTGCGACCGGACCAGATTGTCGTGACGATCACCTGCAACGCGCTGGCGGACGCGATCGACCTGGGTCGGCATGCGATTGTCAAGGGCTGCGAACGGCAACTGTACATGCCGCCTTTCTATTTCCGCCAGCCGCGCGACGCCGGCATCGTGGAGTCGGTCTCCAGCGTGATTCGTGGCATCGACGATCCGAGGCTGAAGGTATTGCTGTACCACATCCCGGGACTTTCCAGCGTGGTGTTCAGCCACGACAGCGTGCGCACACTGGCCGCGCGTCATCCCGCACAGGTGATCGGCGTCAAGGACAGCAGTGGCAGCCGCGAGCACGGGCTGGCACTGGCGAAGGCCTTCCCTGAGCTGTGCATCCTCAGTGGTGCCGAGCAGTTTGTCGCGGAGATCATGCGTGCCGGCGGTTGTGGCTCGATCAATGGGTTGGGCAATGTATCGCCCGGCCTGATGGTTCGTATCGTCGGCAAACCGAAGCAGGTCGCTGCGGTGGATGAAAAGTTGGTACTCGACCTGCTGGCTCTGTTGTCCATCCGGCCCGGTCTGCAATTCGTCAATGTCTACAAGACCATGCTGGCCGAGCAGACCGGGGATGACGCCTGGCTGAACGTACGCGCACCTTTGTGCCCCCTTGAAAAGGACGAAGAGCAAGCCGTCAGAGCGGGTTACCGCGCGATCGGTGCAGCACTCGAAAAGCTCTGACCGACACCCGATTTACACCATTGACCGTCAATGGAGACAACACCATGAACCACCCAGTCACCTGTGCCATCAGCTGACGCACGATGCTGGCCGGCGCTGCTGCGCTGGGAACACTGAGCCTGCCAAGTTTCGACCAAGGCAAGTCAGTGCTGCGCATCTCCACACCCGCCGTATCGGACGACTGGCACGGCAAGATGGGGACTTGCAGCCAGAGCGGGCAAGCCATCGCTGAACCTGGTCACGAACACGCATGGCCCTTCACCTGACGATGCCCTGCGCGGGTGCTGACGCGCGTGAGCTTCAATCTCCCGGACCTTCTCGCGCGACCTGACGAGTGCAGCACCAGGCGTGGTGGCATTCAGCGCGCCGGCAGCCATGGTCTGATCCAATCCAGGCCACGCGACGTGCCGCCAGGTTTCGCGTCACGGGGCCGGTATTCGCAGCCGAGCCAACCGTCATACGCCAGTTCGTCGAGCACGGAAAACAGATAGGCGTAGTTGACTTCGCCGACATCCGGTTCGTGGCGCTGCGGTACGCCGGCGATCTGCATGTGGCCGACCCGGCCGGTGGGCAGGTACTGGCGCAGCATTGTGGTCAGGTCGCCTTCGACGATCTGGCAGTGGTAGATGTCCATCTG
>JBKJRR010000344.1:0-14333 GCA_046594635.1 Burkholderiaceae bacterium | reverse complement strand
GCGCTGCCTTGTGCCCATTCCCATCACCCCCACCCGACACCACAGGTTCCCATCCATGGACATCCAACAAGCCCTGCCGCTACTTGGCGGCATGACCCCGCAACAATTCATGCGGCGCCACTGGCAACGCAAGCCCTTGCTGATTCGCCAGGCCATCCCAGGTTTTGTGGCACCACTTGACCGGGTGGCCCTGTTCGATCTGGCCGCGCAGGATGGGGTCGAATCGCGACTGGTCGTCGGGGGTGGTCGCGATCAGGGCCGCAAGCTGCGCCATGGACCGTTTGCCCGTCGCGCCTTGCCAGCGCTCAAGCGCGCCGACTGGACCTTGCTGGTACAAGGTGTCGATCTGCACGTGGAAGCCGTACACGCGCTGCTCAACCAATTTCGCTTCGTGCCCGATGCCCGGCTCGACGACGTGATGGTCAGTTATGCCACGACGGGCGGTGGTGTGGGTCCACATTTCGATAGCTACGACGTGTTCCTGTTGCAGGCCCAAGGCCACCGGCGCTGGCGCATCGGCAGGCAGAAAGACCTGCGCCTGCAGCCGGGCATGCCACTGAAGATTCTGCAGAATTTTGCGCCCGAGCAAAGCTACGACCTTGCGCCGGGCGACATGTTGTACCTGCCACCCGGTTATGCCCATGACGGTGTGGCGCTGGACGAATGCATGACCTATTCGATCGGCTTTCGCGCACCCGGCAGTGGCGAGTTGGCGGCGGAGATGTTGCAACGCCTGGGCCAGGATGCAGCGGACCTCATGCCGTCGCAAATCTACCGCGATGCAGGACAGAGCGCCGTGTCGGCGCCCGGGGCGATTCCTGCGGCATTGACGGACTTCACCCGCGCGGCGCTGGAGCAGGCCTTGCGCGATCCGAAGGTGCTGGCGCGCAACCTGGGCGAACACTTGACCGAGCCCAAGCCTCTGGTATGGTTCACTGAGACGGCCGGCGTCGCCGTGACAGGCGCGGTTCGGCTCGACCGCAGGACGCGAATGATGTACGACTTGAAACATGTGTTCATCAATGGCGAAAGTTATCTGGCTGGAGGGCGCGATGCGCGTTTGATGCAAGGTCTGGCCGATGATCGCCGGCTTGATGCGCGCGCCTGCGCGTCTGCCAGTGCCGACGCGAAGTCCTTGTTGCTAACCTGGATGAAAGCGGGGTGGATACATGGAGACTGAATCCGGTACACCGGCACCGTTGGAGTCAGGTCGGTTTGTGGGCCGCGAGGCGTTTGCGCAACAGTTGCGCGACAGTCTTCAAGCGGCTGCGCAAGAGGGCTGGAGCCGGCTGATGCTGTGCGACGCCAGCTTCGAGGACTGGCCGCTGAACGAGAGATCGGTGATCGACAGCCTGCAGGCATGGTCCCGCAGCGGACGCACGCTGACCATCGTGGCAGCGCAATATGACGGCGTGGTGCGTCAGCATCCGCGGTTCGTGAACTGGCGACGGACCTGGGGTCATATTGTCGAGAGCCGCATCTGCCGGCAGATCGACGCGGTTAATTTTCCGACAGTGTTGTGGAGCCCGAGCTGGGTGGTGCAGCGCCTGGACCCGGTGCGCGGAAGCGGAATCGCTGGCGCAGAGCCCGAGCGGATCGTGCAGATACGCGAAATGTTGCAGGAGTTGCTCAAAGCCAGCACACCGGGTTTTCCGGCCACCACGCTGGGACTGTGAGATTTTGACAACATCCTAGGGTTAACCCGAAAAAGATGAGCCAATCTCCGTACAATCGGGCCCGGGCAAGTGTATGAAATTATGCGGTTGCCTGTGTCGGCGCGGTTCTCGTTGCCGTCGTTTTATCAACTGTTCCCTATTCATCAGATCGATCGAATCATGAAGAAGTCCTATATTCTGGCTGCCGTTATTGTTGCCGCTGCCCTCGCCGCTTGTGGCAAAAAACAGGAAATGCCAGCTCCTGCACCCGCACCCGCACCCGCGCCGGCTGCTGCTGCTGTCCAGGAAGCTGCATCCGCTGCTGCCGCGTCGGTCACCGACGCTGCTTCCGCCGCTGCTGGTGCGGTGGCTGGTGCTGCGGCCGTGGCTGCCTCCGGCGCTGCGGCTGCTGTTACCGACGCTGTCAAGAAGCCTTGAAACGGCGCTGCAACTCGCAGCCCCGTGAAGAGCCACCTTCGGGTGGCTTTTTTTTTGGTGCGCCCAGCATGGGCGCACTCTTGGAGCAAAGGCCGCTACACAACAAGTGCTTGGTGTGGCCGTCATTCGGCTGTGCCGGGTCAATAATGGTTCGATATGAAGATGCGTATTGACTCTGCAGGCGACGGAGGTTCGCCCGCCGGGTCGACTGCTGACAGTGGCGCTCGCCTGACACGTTGGAAAGCAGGCTTTCTGTTCCTGCTGGCAAGTGTTCTGGTGACGGTCTTTGCAGCCGTGGTCTGGGTCGTTGTGGACGAGGTGCAGTCCTCGCACCATCAGGCGGCGCAACTGGCGGCCCTGGACCGCAAGTTGCAGTTTGCGCTCCGTCCCGGCCTCAGCGATGCCATCCGCTTTCCGGGCAGCGGGCCGTATGACCAACGCCTTGGTTATCACGCCCTGCCACGATACCTCGAGCGGCTCACGGCGCAGGACTGGCAGATCACGGCGCAATCGCGGATGTCGCCTGAACTGGTTGACATCATCGACCGCGGACTGTTTGCCCCGTACGCGGAGAAAAGCCAGGCCGGGTTTGAACTGCTGGACTGCCGTGCCGAGCCCTTTTTCGCAGCCCGTCATCCGCAGCACGCCTACGGCCGGTTCGAGGCGATTGCGCCGCGGATCGTGGATGCGCTGCTGTTCATCGAAGATCGGGACCTGCTGGACGCGCAGCATCGCCGGCGCAATCCGGCCGTCAACTGGAGCCGGTTTGCAC
This sequence comes from Burkholderiaceae bacterium, assembly GCA_046594635.1. Classification (GTDB taxonomy): domain Bacteria; phylum Pseudomonadota; class Gammaproteobacteria; order Burkholderiales; family Burkholderiaceae_C; genus CAISIP01. Next base: position 11,468 of record JBKJRR010000344.1, on the reverse strand, counting down.
GGGCGTTGGTCGACCAGGTCTGGGGCCAGATTGATCCCGACCATGACTCGCCGGGCGGCAGCACACTGGCGACACAGATCGAAAAATACCGCCATTCGCCGGGCGGGCGCACCACATCGGCGCGTGACAAGTGGTACCAGATGGCTTCGGCATCCCTGCGTGCCTATATCGAAGGTGAGGACAGCTTGTCGCGCCGACGCCAGATCGTTGTGGACTATCTTGATACGGTGCCACTTGCGGCGCGACCGGGTACTGGCGAGATCCATGGGCTGGGCGATGCGCTGGCAGCCTGGTATGGCCGTGATTTTGCGGAGGTCAATACCTTGTTGATTGCCGACACCGCTGACGCCAAGGCGCCCGCGGGCTTGCTGGCGCGCCAGGCGCTGGCGTTCAAGCAGGTACTGTCGCTGCTGATCGCGCAAAGGCGCCCCTCGTATTACCTGGGCCAGGAGAACGCCAGGTCCGACCTGACCGATCTGGTCAATGCCCATTTGCGTGTGTTGTCTGATGCCGGGGTGATATCGCCCGCCCTGCGCGACGCCGCACTGCCACTGGCGCTGGACGTTCGCCGCGGGCCGCCGCCAAGCGAGGAACTGGTGAACAGCACACCGTTCAGCGAGCGCAAGGCGGCAAGCGCGTTGCGCAGCCGTCTGGCGGGGCAACTCGGTGTGGACCGTGGTTACGACATGGACCGCATCGACGTGCAGGCCACCAGCAGCATCGACGCGCGTGCACAGCAGGCCGGCGTCACCCTGTTGCGCAGTCTGGGCCAGCGCGAGGGTGCGCGGGCGGCGGGACTTTACGGTCCGTATCTGCTCGATGAGCGCGATGACCCCAGCCACCTGGTGTTCAGCTTCACGCTGTTTGAACGTGGCGAGCAGGTCAACCGCTTGCGGGTTCAGACGGACAACCTGAATCAGCCCTTTGACATTAACGAAGGCGCGCGACTTGACCTGGGGTCGACCGCCAAGCTGCGTACGCTGGTGACCTATTTGGGATTGATTGCCGAATTGCACGCGCGCTGGGGTGCCTTGTCCGCGCAACAACTCGCCGCGCTGGACCTGGACGAACGCGATGCACTGGGTTTGTGGGTGCGCCAGTATCTGACCGGCCAGGGTGACCGCGCGCTGCAACCCATGCTGGACGCCGCGATGTTGCGCACGTACTCAGCCAACCCGTCTGAAGGCTTTTTCACCGGCGGCGGTGTGCACCATTTCGGCAATTTCGAGTCCTCTGATGACAATCGGGTGCTGACCGTGCGCGAGAGCACCACGCGCTCGGTCAACCTGGTCTACATCCGGCTCATGCGCGATCTGGTTCGGCATCTGATGTTCCACGAAGAGGGCACTGCAGCGGCGATTCGCGCGGATCGCGACGATCCGAAGCGGCTGGCCTTGCTGGCGCGTTTCGCCGACAAGGAAGGGCGCGAGTACCTGGCCCGTTTCTATCGCGAGAACCAGGGCCTGGCCGCAGACGCGTGGGTGGCGCAACAGTTCAAGACCAGCACACCGTCGTTTGCGCGGCTTGCCAGCGTGTTCGGTGCCTTGTATCCGGATGCCGATGTGATCGCATTGGCCGCGTTCATCGTGCGGCATCGCCCGGACGCGGTGCTGGCCGAGGGTGAACTGGCGCAACTGTTTGCGCGTTACGGCGGCGCCCGGATGTCGCTTGCGGACCGCGGATATGTGGCCGGCGTACATCCGCTGGACTTGTGGCTGGCGGGATATCGCATGCGTTCTCCCGGTGCCTCGCTGACACAGGCCATCTCTGCCAGTGCCGATGAGCGTCAGCAAGTTTATGGATGGTTGTTCCGTACGCGCCACCGGGATGCACAGGACCTGCGCATCCGCACGCTGCTCGAAATCGATGCGTTTGCACGTATCCAGGAGCGCTGGAAGCGGCTGGGTTATCCGTTCGAGGCACTGACGCCGTCGTATGCCAGTGCGCTGGGCGCCTCGGGCGACCGGCCGTCGGCGCTGGCTGAATTGATGGGCATCATCGTCAACGCAGGTGTGCGCAAACCGGTCGCACGGCTGGAGTCCCTGGTGTTTGCCCGCGATACACCGTATGAGACCCGGCTTGCGTATCGCCCGCAAAAAGTCGAGCAGGTGCTTGCGCCCGAGGTCGCCTTTACGGTGCGTCAAACCTTGATAGGCGTGGTGCAGGAGGGCACGGGTCGGCGTCTCAGGAACGCGTTTGTGCGCGACGACGGCACGCCGGTAGCCGTTGGTGGCAAGACCGGCACCGGGGACCATCGTTATTACACCTATGACAAGGGTGGGGCCCAGGTGACATCGCGTGTCGTGAGCCGTTCGGCGACACTGATGTTCCTGCTGGGGGAGCGGTACTACGGCACGTTGATGGTTTTCGTCAACGAGCCCTATGCCGCTGACTACCGTTTCACCAGTGCCTTGCCCAGCCAGTTGCTCAAGGCCATGGGGCCGACCCTGGGTGACCTGCTCGAGCAGCGGGCCTGTCGCTGAGGCGTTGGCCTGTCGAAGCAGTCCGGCGCCTGGCACCGGGCAGGGCGCTGCCGGCTCTGCAGGATGGCTCCGGGCCCGTGTACGGTCAGCGCTCGCGGGGTGCCGTCCAGCGCCGACGCGCAAACAATCCGATGAAAGCACAACCCAGCACCAATGCAAACCATCCGGCCGCCGAGGCCTGCGCGATGGTATCGCGCAAAGCGGGCGACTTCAGGAAATACGGCGACAGCAATACGCACACACCGATCAGCGCGCACAAGCCGCCTTTGATCAGCAGTTCATTGTCGGCCTTGCGGCCGGCGGCGCGATTGACGGCATTGTTGGGCCGCTGGGTTGGGGCAGGGGGTAGTGGCATGGGGATCTCGTGAGTGGGCGGCTGTTTGCAGCCCGGTTTTCAAAGGAGCGGCGAGGGCTGCTGGTTGAGGCCGGCGCCGGCGTCCGCACGGCCTGGCCGTTGTGAAGGTACTGAAGAGCCCCCTATGGGGTCAGCAAACGCAGTAAGGGTGTGGATGCCCCATTCATACCGATTGCCAATCGGTGCCAAGCAGTTGATCAGCGACGCCGATATCGGAGGGCTTGCACCCGAGTGCCTCGGCCAGCGCCGCCCGGGCCATTTCAGGGCGGTTGTTCTGATGGCTCAGATGTGCCGCGATCACCGTGCCCAGACCAGGATGCCGAAGCACCCTGGCGATCTCGCCGGCTGCGGCATTGGACAGGTGGCCATGATCGCCGCCAACCCTTTTCTTCAGGAATGGCGGGTACACACCCTGGGCCAGCAGATCGGCGTCGTGGTTGCATTCGAGCAGTAGGGCCTGGCACTGCGCCAGTTGCGTCAGCACATGATCGGTGGCGTGGCCCAGATCGGTCAGGATACCCAGGCTGCGGTCACCATCGGTGCAGCGCAACTGCAAGGGCTCGCGTGCGTCGTGTGGCACCGTGAATGGCAGAATCTGCAGTTCACCGAGTTCGATCGGCATGCCGTCGCGCGCCAGATGCAGCAGATCGCCAAAGTCCTGTTCACGCGCACCAACATATGTTCCGTGACTCATCCAGACCGGAATGCCATGGCGCAGCGCGAACGCACGCGCGCAACCGATATGGTCGCTGTGTTCATGGGTGATGAAGATCGCGTCGACGTCGGCAGCGCTCAAACCAGCGCGCTCGAGGCGCTGGTCAAGCTGGCGAATGCCCAGGCCACAATCGACCATCAGGCGATGGACATGGACACTGCCGCGCCCCTCGACGATGGTCGCGTTTCCGGAGCTGCCGCTGCCCAGGTTCCTGAAACGCAACATCGGCGAGACGCTTACTTCAGGTCTGCGGCGATGACCTTGGTGATGCTTTGGGCATTGGCCGAGCTCTCCGGCGCGCCCGTCGCAGTGAGCACGGACACCACACTGGTCTCGCCCTCGCTGCGCACCAGCACCTGGTACTTGATCGGCGGGTTGGACTTGGCATTGGCACCGAACAACTTGCCGAAGAAGCCGGGCTCAGCCTTGTCCGGATTGGGTTGAACGTAGCGTACGAAATAGACGCCCTTGCTGCGGTCACGGTCTTCGACGGTGAAGCCGGTGCGGTCCAGCGTCAGGCCGACACGGCGCCAGGCGCGATCAAAACCATCGTCGACCAGTACCACCGGCTGACCATTGACCTGCGACACGCGCGAACTCGTTTTGCGTTCGCCTGCGGCGACCACCGCCTTGGCCTGCTCCTGGGTCACACCCAGTTTGATCATCAGGCGGCGCAGAAACTCGGCTTAGTTCCGGATCCGCGGGGCGGGGTTGCCAGACAGTGTTGGCGTCATTCGTACCTGCGATCGCATTGCCGGACGGATAGACCTCGATCATGCCGCGATGGCTGATGTAGATCTCGGTCTCGCCGGCTGCATTGCGTTCGAGCCGGGTACGGAACCGGTCTCGCTCGGCCGTCGAATACAAGGCGTCGAGAAATTTGCCAAGGGTTTCGCGGATCAGGTCCTGCGGGATCTTAGCGCGGTTTTCGGCCCAGTCGGTCTCCATAATGCCCAGGTTTTTCTGGTCCATCGACAGCAGGAACCCGTACTCCTGCCAGAAATCCTTGATCGGATCCCAAAGGTCGTCGGGGCTGCGTTTGACGACCAGCCAGCGCTGGTTTCCGGCGCGTTCGATGCGCACGTCGGCGATCGATGTTGCGGCCACCGGTACGGCGGTCGTGGCCTGCCCGAGCTGATAGCTTGATGCGGTAACCGGGCCGCCCGGGATCGCATAGCGGTTGTCGCGCGAGAGCTGGGTCAGGTCGGGCGGAACGGCCAGCGACGGCGCGGCGGACGCGCTCTTGTAATCGACCTTGTCGGTTTCCAGCACCGAGCAGCCGCCCAGCGCCAGACCCAGGCCCAGCAGGGCCAGACGTGTTGTTACTTTCACCAATGTGTCCTTCAGGATGGAGAAATTATGGTCAGAGCAGACCGGCCGACTTCAGAGCCCGCTCGACGCCTGCCGTGTACTCAGGCTCCAGCCCTGTCATCGGCAGCCGCATGGCGGCGCCGCACAGTCCCATGCGGTGCATGGCCCATTTCAGCGGGATCGGGTTTGCCTGCACGAAAAGGTGCTTGTGCACGGGCATCAGCTTGAACTGGATTTCCATGGCACGGCGCACGTCACCAGCGATGGCGGCCACACACAACTCGTGCATCAGCCGCGGCGCGATGTTGGCAGTCACGCTGACGTTGCCCTTGCCGCCACACAACATCAGCGCCACGGCGGTTGGATCGTCACCGGAATAGACCGCAAAGTCGCTGGGCAGATCGCGGATCAGCCATTGACCACGCTCCAGATTTCCGGTGGCATCCTTGATGCCCACGATACCCGGAACTTTCGCCAGTTGCACAACAGTGTCATGTGCCAGATCGGCCACGCTGCGGCCAGGAACGTTGTACAGCACCATCGGCAGATCGACCGCCTCGGCTATCGCCTTGAAATGCTGGTACAGGCCCTGCTGGGACGGTTTGTTGTAGTAAGGCACGACCTGCAGATGGCAGTCGGCGCCGACCTCGTGAGCGAAACGGGTGAGTTCGATCGCCTCGGCGGTCGAGTTGGCGCCACAGCCAGCCATGATAGGCACGCGGCCCTTTGCCTGGTCGACCGCGACCCGGATGATTTCGCAGTGTTCGTCGACAGTGACACTCGGTGATTCCCCGGTCGTGCCGACGACGCCGATGCAATCGGTACCTTGCGCAATATGCCAGTCAATCAGTTTGCGCAGGCTCGGATAGTCCACGCTGCTGTCGTCATGCATAGGGGTGACGATTGCGACGATGCTGCCAGTGATAGGTGTCATGTCCAGGGTCTAGAACGGGAAACTCGCATTCTAACCAGTCAGTGCCTCACACCTGATCCAGCCGGTGGCGTATCGGGGCTGTGGAACCAACCCCGTCCGCCGACGGCGGTTCGACCACTTGTACCGCCGCGATGCGTTGTACAAAACGATCGGGTTGGGTACAGAAGCCATCTTCGAACGCGACGATGTGCAGTCCCGCGCAAACGCGCAACAGTTCGCCGGTCTGCAAAAGGAAATCCGGGCGGGACGGCTTTCCCACAGTGGCGTTGCCATCGGCGAACGTCTCATATAGCAAGACGCCGCCGGGTGCCAGGCTGCGCACGATGGTTGGCAGCAAGGGGCGCCAGAGGTAGTGGGTCACGACCACAGCGTCAAATCGACGGGGCGCGTCTTGCCGCATCAATGGCCAGGGATTGGCTTCGATGTCGGCCGCAATGGTTTGCACCCGGCCCGAGATCACCAGGTCCGCCAGCGATTGAAGCGCGGCTGCCGCCTTGTCGAGCGCGACCACGGTATGGCCACGGTCGGCAAACCAGCGCGTGTGGCGGCCATGGCCACAAGCCAGATCAAGCACCTCACCATGCGCAGGGACCAGATGGGTCCAGCGCTGGATCCAGTCCGAGGCGGCACCCGTTCCGTGTTCCTTGGCATTCATGGCCCAGCCGCCGCGCACAGAAAACGCGCAAGGGGAGTCGGCAATGAGGTCAGAAGCATGTCCATACCTGCTGCGCCAGTATGACCATGAACTCGGGGCGCAGGTACAGCGAAAAAACCAGCAGCAGCGCAGCCAGTGCCGCCGCGTAAGGCAACCATCGGGACAGGGGCTTGCGGCGCATGGGTGTCATGCCGGCCTCAAGGCCGGGCTACGGCGAATCGCGTGTTCCTGGACCGGCAAGTTGATCAGGGCGGCAAATATTCCCAATGCAATGGCAATCATCCAGGACGCGTTGTAATTGCCAGTGCGGTCATACAACAGGCCACCGAGCCAGACTCCCAGAAAAGATCCGACCTGGTGACTCAGGAATACAAAGCCACTGAGCATTGACAGGTGGGCCACGCCGAAGATCTGTGCCACCGCCGCATTGGTGGCCGGCACGGTAGACAACCACAACATGCCCATGACGGAGGCGAAGATGTAGACGCTGGTCGGTGTCAGCGGCGCGAGCAGGAAAACACTGATCGTTACGGCTCGCGCCAGGTAGATGAAGACCAGGATGCGTGCCTTTCGCATGCGCTGGCCCAGCAAGCCTGCTGAATAGGTGCCGATGACGTTGAACAGGCCGATCAGCGCCAGTGCGTAACTGGCCACCTGCGCTGGCAGGCCCTGGTCCTTCAGGTAACCGGGCAGGTGCACGCCGATAAACACGAGCTGGAATCCGCAAACGAAATATCCTGCCGTCAGCATCTGGAAACTCGGGTAGCTGATCGCCTCGCGAATCGCCTGGGCAATGCTCTGCTCGCGTGGCAACAACCCGCCGGCGGCAAAACCGGGCTCGCGCAGTCCCCAGGCCAGCGGGATGATGACCAATACCGACATTCCCAGCAACACCAGTGCGGTCTGCCAGCCGAACGAGGCGATCAGGAAGCCCTCGGTCGGCACCATCAGGAACTGGCCGAAAGACCCGGCCGCCGCTGTGATGCCCATGGCCCAGGAACGCCGCTCGACCGAGACGTTTCGCCCGATCACGCCGAAGACCACGGCATAGGTCGTACCGGCCTGCGCTACACCGATCAGCAGACCTGCCGTGGCGGCAAAGGAAAGGGGCGTGGGTGCATAGGCCATGCCGATCAGGCCCAGTGCGTAGGCAATGGCGCCAACTACCAGCACGCGCACCGCGCCGAACTTGTCGGCGAACATGCCAGCGAATACGCCGGCCAGGCCCCAGGAAATATTCTGGATCGCGATCGCCAGCGAAAAGCTCTGCCGTGTCCAGTCCATGGACTGGGTCACCGGCAACATCCAAAGTCCGAAGCCATGGCGAATGCCCATGGACATCGTGACGATGGCGCCGCCGCAGATCAGCAACTGGGTCATGGAAAGGCGCTTGGTCTGCATGCGAGGGGCTCAGCTGTCTGGAGATGGCAAGCGGGAAATGTAGCGATTTTCTGTCAGCCTTGTCCCCGGCGCGGATGATTGACTGTGTTTGCATCCAGTGAAAGCCGATCTACCGGACTACAATGCCGCGCATGGCAAGCAATCCCACCAGCCGCTCCGGCGGCGATTATTCCGAGAGTTCGATCCGGGTCCTCAAGGGCCTGGAGCCGGTGCGCCAGCGCCCCGGCATGTACACGCGCACCGACAACCCGCTGCATGTGATCCAGGAAGTGCTGGACAACTCGGCCGACGAGGCCCTGGCCGGCCATGGCAAGAAAATCCGTGTCATGCTGCATGCCGACGCGTCGGTTTCAATCGAGGACGACGGCCGCGGCATTCCTTATGGCATGCACCCGCAAGAAAACGCGCCGGTGCTGGAACTGGTGTTCACGCGGCTGCACGCCGGTGGCAAGTTCGACAAGGGAAAGGGTGGCGCCTACAGCTTTTCCGGTGGCCTGCACGGCGTGGGTGTCAGCGTGACCAATGCGCTGTCCAGGCGGCTTGAAGTCAGCTCGCAGCGCGACGGCCATGTGGCGCACATGGTGTTTGCTGGCGGCGACGTGATCGAACCGCTGCAGGTACGACCGGCCGGCGACGGTGAGCGCCGCAGCGGAACCTCGGTGCGGGTCTGGCCCGATCCGAAATATTTTGAATCCGCCGCCATTCCGATGGCCGACCTGATCCATCTGTTGCGCAGCAAGGCGGTGCTGATGCCCGGCGTGACGGTCAGCCTTGCCAACGAAAAGACGCGCGAAACCCAGACCTGGCTCTACAAGGCCGGACTGCGCGACTATCTGACGCAGGCACTGAATGGTGAGCCGGTGATTCCACTGTTCGAAGGGGAGTCGTTTGCCGATGCCGGTCACGAAAGTTTTGCCGAAGGCGAGGGCGCGCAGTGGTGCGTCGCCTTCACCGAAGACGGTAATCCGCTGCGCGAGAGTTACGTCAACCTGATTCCGACCAGCGCCGGCGGTACCCACGACAGCGGCCTGCGGGATGGCCTGTTCAACGCGGTCAAGAGCTTCATCGAACTGCATGCCTTGCTGCCCAAAGGTGTGAAGCTGCTGCCCGAGGACGTGTTCGCCCGTGCCAGCTACGTGTTGTCGGCCAAGGTGCTCGACCCCCAGTTTCAGGGCCAGATCAAGGAGCGGCTCAATTCACGCGATGCAGTGCGCCTGGTCTCGGGTTTTGTGCGTCCGGCTCTGGAGCTGTGGCTGAACCAGCATGTGGAATACGGCAAGAGGCTCGCTGACCTGGCGATCAAGGCCGCGCAGGTGCGCCAGCGCGCCGGCCAGAAGGTGGAAAAACGCAAGGGCTCGGGTGTGGCCGTGTTGCCGGGCAAGCTGACCGACTGCGAAAGCCGCGATCTGGCGCACAACGAGGTGTTCCTGGTCGAAGGTGACTCGGCTGGTGGCAGTGCCAAGATGGGCCGTGACAAGGAATGCCAGGCGGTGCTGCCGCTGCGTGGCAAGGTGCTCAATACCTGGGAGGTCGAGCGCGACCGGCTGTTCGCCAACACCGAAATCCACGACATCGCCGTGGCGATTGGGGTCGACCCGCATGGGCCGAACGACAGCCCCGACCTGTCCGGCTTGCGTTATGGCAAAGTCTGCATTTTGAGTGATGCGGATGTCGACGGCTCCCATATTCAGGTACTTTTGCTGACTTTGTTCTTTCGCCATTTCCCGAAACTGGTTGACAATGGAAACGTTTACGTGGCAAGGCCGCCGTTGTTTCGGGTCGATGCACCAGCCCGCGGCAAGAAGCCTGCGTCCAAGAGTTATGCGCTGGACGAGGGCGAGTTGACCGCGATCCTGGACAAGCTGCGCAAGGATGGTGTGCGCGAAGGCGCCTGGAACATCAGTCGATTCAAAGGACTGGGAGAAATGAACGCCGAGCAATTGTGGGACACCACACTGAACCCTGACACCCGCCGCTTGTTGCCGGTGCGGTTGGGCGCGATCGACTTCCAGCAGACCGAAATCCTGATTACCAAACTCATGGGCAAGGGCGAGGCGGCCGCGCGCCGCGAACTGATGGAATTGCACGGCGACAGTGTGCAGGTCGACGTCTGATGTGCATGACACTGCGTCCATCCAAGGTCGGTGCGCCAGGTCCGCTGCGCAGGTCGGCCGTCGCAATTGCGGCTGTAGCCGCTCTGACGCTCTGGAGTCTTCCAGCGGCGGCGGATGTCTGGGCCTATGTCGATGCCAAGGGTGTTTCACATTTCGCCAATGAACAGATCGACAGCCGCTATGAACTGTTCTTTCGCCGCAGCGAGTCCTTCGACACCCGGCTCGATCCGCCGCCACCCGATATCCCGACCGTTTCGCAAAACACGCTGATCGTCGGGCAACCGCCGACCCGGTTGCTGGCGCTGTTCGACTCATCCCCGTCGTTCACGTCAGTGCGCCAGATCCTGCGCGATGCTTCGAGCGAACATGACATCGATTACGAACTGTTGCAGGCGCTGATCGCTGCTGAATCCGGCTTCAACCACACGGCCGTGTCGCCCAAGGGCGCGATCGGCCTGATGCAGCTGATGCCCGATACGGCACGCCGTTATGGTGTCAATAGCGACCGGCACGGCCCGCTGGAACGCAAGCTGACCGACCCGAAGACCAACATCCGCGCCGGCACCCGCTACCTGCGCGACCTGATCAACATGTTTCCGGGTCAGCTCGACCTCGCGCTGGCGGCCTACAACGCAGGCGAAGGCGCCGTGATGCGGGCGGGCAATAAAATCCCGAATTACAAGGAAACCCAGAATTACGTGAAAAACGTGCTGGGCATGTACTGGGGCCTCAAACCTCCGGCGCCACCAGCAGCCGCAACAGCGGCCTCGCGTTATCCGAACTCGCGGGTACGCCCGGCGATCAGTGGCGGCGCGCTCAATCGGGGCAACCTGCCGTCCCAGACCCCCGCCGTTGCGCAGCCTGCGCTCGAGACGCTCCAAACCAACTAAGTTAGCCGGCCTTGTCTGCCCGGGCGGCGCCTCGCCCGGATGGCATCGCCATGACCCGATCCACCATGACTGACCCATCCACCCTCGACCTTGTTCCCGGTGCCCCACCCGAAGGCGACGACGAACTGAACCTGGCAAATTACGCCCAGCGTGCCTACCTTGAATATGCGCTGAGCGTGGTCAAGGGGCGCGCCTTGCCCGACGTCTGTGACGGCCAGAAGCCGGTGCAACGCCGCATCCTGTACGCGATGTCGCGCATGGGTCTGGGCTTTGGCGGCGTCAACGGCAATACCGGCGCGCGTCCGGTCAAGTCGGCCCGTGTGGTCGGCGATGTGCTGGGTCGCTTTCACCCGCATGGCGACCAGGCAGCCTACGACGCGCTGGTGCGCATGGCTCAGGATTTCTCGCAGCGTTATCCGCTGATCGACGGCCAGGGCAACTTCGGCAGCCGCGACGGCGATGGCGCGGCCGCAATGCGCTATACCGAGGCGCGGCTGGCCCGCATCACCAATTTGCTGCTCGACGAGATTGACGAGGGCACAGTCGATTTTGTGCCCAACTACGACGGCGCGACCGAGGAGCCTTCGCAACTGGCCGCGCGCCTGCCGTT
>JBKJRR010000248.1:0-6987 GCA_046594635.1 Burkholderiaceae bacterium | reverse complement strand
GACATGGCCAAAAAGACTTTCCTCGATTTTGAGCAACCGATTGCCGAGCTTGAAGGAAAAATAGAAGAATTGCGTTATGTGCAGACCGAGTCTGCCGTCGATATCTCCGAAGAAATCGACCAGCTCGCCAAGAAAAGCCAGCAACTCACCAAGGACATTTACAGTGACCTGACCCCGTGGCAAATCACCAAGATTGCACGCCACCCCGAGCGGCCCTACACGCTGGATTACGTCAATGAGCTGTTCACCGACTTTGTCGAGCTGCACGGTGACCGGCATTTCTCCGATGACCTGAGCATCGTCGGCGGCTTGGCGCGATTCAACGGCAATGCTTGCATGGTGCTGGGCCACCAGAAGGGTCGCGACACCAAAGAGCGTGGCCTGCGCAACTTCGGCATGAGCAAACCCGAGGGTTACCGCAAGGCCTTGAGGCTGATGAAAACCGCCGAGAAGTTCAAGTTGCCGGTGTTCACCTTTGTGGATACGCCGGGCGCTTATCCGGGTATCGATGCCGAGGAGCGTGGCCAGTCCGAGGCCATCGGTCGCAACATTTTCGAGATGGCCCAGCTCGAAGTACCTATCATCACCACCATCATCGGCGAAGGCGGCTCCGGCGGCGCGCTGGCCATTTCAGTGGCCGACCAGGTGGTGATGCTGCAGTACTCGATTTACTCGGTCATCAGCCCCGAGGGCTGCGCATCCATCCTCTGGAAAACTTCGGAAAAAGCCGAAGAAGCCGCCGAGGCCCTGGGGATCACCGCGCACCGGCTCAAGGCGCTGGGCGTCATCGACAAGATCGTCAACGAACCGGGGGGTGGCGCGCACCGTGATCACAAACAAATGGCGGCTTTCCTCAAGCGCGCGCTTAACGACGCCTTCCGCCAGGTCAGCGACCTCAAGGTCAAGGAGCTGCTGGACCGCCGTTACGAGCGCCTGCAAAGTTATGGCCGCTACACCGACACCAAAGCCGACGCCAAATAAGCTGCCGCTGACCAGCCCGGCGTCAAGCGCGGGACTGACGCTTCACAATCCGGCGCTGGCAGCGCTGGACCAGCTCTTTCCGGTATTGCCCGTTGGCGTCGCCTACAGCGGTGGTGCTGATTCCACCGCCTTGCTGCTGGCCGCCGCGCAGCACTGGCCGGGGCAGGTCACGGCGATCCACATCCACCACGGCCTGCAGGCCGCTGCCGATGATTTTGTGACGATCTGCGAAAAAACCTGCCTGCGCCTGAATCTGCCGCTGCATGTGGTGCGTGTTGATGCGTCCGCCGCACCCGGCGACAGCCCTGAGGATGCGGCACGACGGGCACGTTATGCGGCCTTGGGGGACGCCGCCAGACAGCTCGGTCTGCGGGGTGTGCTGCTTGGCCAGCACGCCGACGATCAGGCTGAAACCTTGCTGCTGGCGCTGAGCCGCGGTGCCGGTTTGCCGGGTCTTTCTGCGATGGCGGCGCAGTTCGAGCGTGGCGGCATGGTGTTTCATCGCCCTTTGCTGCGCCTGCCGGCCGCAGACCTGCGCCACTGGTTGACGCAAAACAGCGTTCCTTTTGTGGACGACCCGACCAACACTGACGAGCGTTACACCCGCAACCGCATTCGGGCGCGCCTGCTTCCGGCGCTGCAACAGACTTTTCCGCAGTTCCGCGAGACCTTTGCACGCAGTGCCCGGCATGCGGCCCAGGCGCAGGCCCTGCTGGTGGAATTGGCCAACGAAGACCTTGCGCGGGTCGGTGTGCCCCCTGTTCTCAAGGCCTTGCAGGGCCTGTCACGGGCGCGGCAGGCCAATGCGCTGCGCCAGTGGCTGCTGGCGTCCCACCAGGCCACGCCCAGCGCCGCCCAGCTCGAGCAGTTGCTGGGGCAGGTCGAGGCCTGCACCACACGCGGCCACAGGATTCACCTCAAGGTGGCGGCCGGACATGTCGCTCGCGCCGGCGACCATCTGGACTACGCGGCTGGCACTGACGGGCCGATATAATCAGTGGCTTTGCTGGCACCCGAGGCCTTCCCGGAAGGCGTATCCGCTGCCGCAGACCTGTTCGCCAACCAACCCCTGATTGACCTCCTGCAATGGCCTTGATCGTTCATAAATACGGCGGCACGTCGATGGGCTCGACCGAGCGCATCCGCAACGTCGCCAAACGCGTTGCCAAGTGGGCGCGCGCCGGCCACCAGATGGTGGTGGTACCGAGTGCCATGAGTGGCGAAACCAACCGCTTGCTGGGTTTGGCGAAGGAACTCGCCCCTTCCCACGCCGCCGATGCCTACCACCGCGAGCTCGACGCACTCGCAGCGACCGGCGAACAGGCATCGAGCGCGCTGCTGGCGATAGCGCTGCAGGCCGAGGGCATGCCCGCGGTGAGTTATGCGGGCTGGCAGGTCGCCATCAAGACCAACAGCGCCCACACCAAGGCACGTATCGAGTCGATTGACGACAAGCGCGTGCGCGCCGACCTGACGGCCGGCAAGGTCGTCATCGTGACCGGCTTTCAGGGCATGGACGAGTTGGGCAACATTACGACTCTCGGACGGGGTGGCAGCGACACCTCGGCAGTGGCGGTGGCTGCGGCCCTCAAGGCGCAGGAATGCCTGATCTATACCGATGTCGACGGCGTCTACACCACCGATCCCCGCGTGGTGCCGCAGGCACGCCGTCTCAAGACGGTCAGTTTCGAGGAAATGCTCGAGATGGCGTCACTCGGCTCCAAGGTGCTGCAAATCCGCTCGGTCGAATTCGCCGGAAAGTACCGCGTGCCCCTGCGCGTGTTGTCCAGTTTCACCCCCTGGGACATTCCCATCGAGGAAGAGGCCGTATCCGGCACCCTGATTACTTTCGAGGAAGACGAGCATATGGAACAAGCCATAGTTTCGGGTATCGCGTTCAATCGTGACGAAGCCAAAATTTCCGTGCTCGGCGTGCCCGACACGCCCGGTATCGCCTACCAGATCCTGGGACCGATCGCCGAAGCCAACATCGACGTGGACGTCATCATCCAGAACGTCAGCAAGGATGGCAAGACCGACTTCAGCTTCACGGTACACCGCAACGACTTTGCCAAGGCGGTCGACCTGCTCAACGCGCAGGTCGTCAGCGGCCTGGGCTCGACCGAGGTCATCGGTGACGCCAAGATCTGCAAGGTTTCGATCGTGGGCATCGGCATGCGCAGCCATGTGGGCGTGGCCAGCCGGATGTTTCGCGTCTTGAGCGAAGAGGGCATCAACATCCAGATGATCTCGACCAGCGAAATCAAGACCTCCGTGGTCATCGACGAAAAATATATGGAGCTCGCGGTGCGCGCTTTGCATAAAGCATTCGATCTCGATCAAGTTCCGGCTGACTCCATCGCGCAGTCGTGACATAATTCGGGCAGTTTTGAAAAAACGGAAACGTGACCGAGTGGCCGAAGGTGCTCCCCTGCTAAGGGAGTATGGGGTGTAGAGCCTCATCGAGGGTTCGAATCCCTCCGTTTCCGCCAGTGATGTGTTTGGCACCGTCCAATACAGCCCCCCAAAAGCCCCGCAGACCTGATGTTTACGGGGCTTTTTTGTTTTCTGCGGTCCGTATGGGGGGTTGCATGCCGATGATTGATGGGGAGGCTCAGAACATGAGTGCAAAAAAATCGATCTCGAAACCGGCCAAGACTATCTCTGACCCGAACATGCTCAAGATGACGGCAACACCTTCTCAGTCCGAGGAAAGAACCGTGGCAAACATGGTCATGGACGGCGTGACCGGGAAGCCGTGGGAGCAGTCAACCGAACCCAAGACGCCTGAGGGCAGGCTGCGGGTCGCCAGGAACGCCTGGAGAGGCGGTCACCTACAGCAATTGCGCGAGCTGTCAAAGCTGGCCAACGAGGACATAAGGCGGGCGCGCAAACTGGTGGCTTCGGTGTGAAGCGGCAATGGGCAGAATTCCTGGCGCGGCCAACCGTCAGCGCCACGCGGCGCTGGTTCGCGCCGTACCTGATTTTCGTCAAGGCGCGGCTGTCGCGACGGGGGCATTTAGGCCTGCGGCTTACCGCGAGCGTGCTCCTGTTCATCGCCGCCACCTGGCTGTTTGGGGGCATTGCCGAAGATGTTGTCACAGGCGACCCCCTAGTGCTGGTCGACCAGCAGATCACCACCTGGTTCCATGCGCACACCACACCCCAGATAACGCGCTGGACTCTGCTGGTGACTCACGTACATGGCGTGGTTGGCATCAGCCTGATGGGCCTGGCGCTGGCGCTGTATCTGACCTGGCGACGGGATTGGTACTGGCTTTTCACGCTCGCCGTGGTGCTGCCCGGTGGAATGTTGCTGAACGTCATCCTCAAGCAAATCTTTCGCCGCGACCGTCCAAGCTTCGGCGATCCTTTGTTGACCTTGCTCACCTACAGCTTTCCGAGTGGCCACGTGGCCGGGTCCACACTGTTTTACGGCGTCCTGGCCACGTTTCTTGCGTCAAGATTCAAGACAGGATTCAAGCGGATATTCATCTTCGGAGGGGCTTGCCTGTTGGTGATTGCAGTGGGGGTTACCCGTATCTACCTGGGTGTTCACTATCTCAGCGATGTCGTTGCTGCGGCAGCGTGGAGCACAGCGTGGCTTGTCATGTGGTTGCTTGCAATTGACCTGTTCGAGCGGCGCATCTTCGCGGCGGATCGGTAAACATTTTTTCGCGTTGCCCAGTGGTGGCCAGGCCGGGCCAACTGGCGGGATGCACTTTTGCGGGGCGGGTGCATAGAACCACCAGGGAGTATTTTTGGGGTACTTTCGATTCTCGGAATTCAAAAACCTAGCATTCATGCGGGTTAGCGTCGATGTGAAAGACTCCGTTGCGTCGGCAGTCAGCCGCAGCCAGTCGTACGCCGTCAGGCCGATTTCTTGCGTTTGGCTTCGATCTGCTGGCGCAGGTCCCGAATCGCCCGTTCGGCATTCGCCATGTTTGGGTTGGCCTTGTAGGCGCGTTCGAAGAACTCCAGCGCGCGCTCGGGCTGGTCGCGTTCGGCCAGCATTTGTGCATACCCGGACAAGGCGCCAAAATGTTGCGGTATACGCTTGAGGACCTCGTCGCAGTCCTTCATTGACAAGTCGTACTGGTCCAGCATGTAAAACAACGTGGCACGTTTGTTCCACGCCTCGGCGAATTGCGGGCGCCTGGCAATAATGTCGCTGAACAACAGCACCGCCTTGGGCAACTCGCCAGCCTGCATCATGTCCACGCCCTGTTCGTACAGCGTGTCGATGGCCGCATCACCGGAGCGACCCCAGACTCGCCATACCAGCACCACGGCGAAACGACGCAATGCCGGGTCGTCGTCGTGCAGGCGGGCCAGTGCAACATCCGAGTCAGCCGCGGTTCCAATGTCGGCCAGCCTGACCATACCCTCGAGCCTGCGCGCAGACTCGGCATGGCCAAGCGCTTGCACGGCTTGATCATGGTTGAGCGGCCCCTGCGCTGTGGCGGGTGCATGGACGCCCAACACCAGGACCCATGTCACGATGCAGGCCGCGACACCAGCAGCAGGACTGAACCAGCGAGTACGTGACATGGCCGCTTTCCCTCAGTAAGAGCAGTTTTCAGCTTACCGCAAAGGCGTGTCACAAGCCAGCCGCGTGTGCCGACGCGCGTGCAATCGCCGGCTCTACGGCAGTTGCGGCCCTTCCTCGCGCGTCACGAGCCCGCCTGTGTACCCCTGAAATATCGCCGACATTTGGTCAAGACGCTCGCGTGCGGAAAATTCCCCAAGGCTTTGTGGAAACGGCAGATATCAGCACCGGTCGGGTGTGCCCAAGGGCGTCGACGTTCTGTGCAAATACAAGCCATGTTCGACCGGGGGCCACTTGTACGCACCGGCCTGGCCCGCACTTGCCATGGCGTCCTAGAGGAAGAACTGGCCGCTGACGAGGAAGACCGCACCCACGGCATCGGTCCAGGGTCGCAGCATCACCGCCCCACAGGTCCTGATTGTTTCCACAGGAAATCCGCCCTTCGACCTGGCGCGTCCGTCTGCCACCGCACAGACGCAGCGCGCGAAACGTACGAAGCTGTTGAAGGATTCGACACTACCCGTCGGAATCGCGGAGTTTCACCAAAGGTGGCGCACGGGCAGCTGGCCGGTCATGGACCGGTGCGGATGTTGCGCCTCACGCGGACGATACCGCGGTCACGGCGGCACTTTGGTCCCTGATCCAGGGCCACCATTTGAAAGGGACACACCATGACCGTCGCGCGTATCACCGAAATCAGCAGCGTAAGCAATGTCAGCTTCCAGGACGCCATCGACCAGGGCGTAGCACGCGCCAACAAGACGCTGAAGAATGTCAAGGGCGCCTGGGTGAAGGATCAGGAGGTCACTGTCGACAACGGCAAGGTCACCGGATACAAAGTGATTCTGAAGGTGACCTTCATCCTGACGGATTGATTCGAAACCTGACCGCGATTCGGTGAGTCGCGGTCCGGCGCCGCGGCGTTAGGGCATGGTCGCGATCCTGATCGGCAGGATGAGCGCGTTCGCCCTGACCAAACGGAAATCGATTCAGATCTGATGGTCTGCCAGTAGTGTCCCAACGTTTTCACATCAGGGCGTCGTAATTTAATGATTCGCTTGCCGATTTCGATGTTTTGGTCTGGTCTCGATTTGAACGTCGAGCGTCAGACTTGTGGTCTTTTGCGTTATCGCGCAAAGGACCGCCATGCATCAGGGCAAGCTCGTGTTTTCGCAACTCATGGCCTATCTGCCGCTGAGCACGTTTCGCCGTTGCGTGGCCGCTCATCGGGGCGAGCACAAGGTGCAGGACTTTTCGTGCCTGGATCAGTTCTTCGCCATGGCGTTCGCGCAGCTGACCTATCGGGAATCGCTGCGCGACATCGAGGTCAACCTGCGCGCGCAAGCGAAGCGGCTGTACCACATGGGCTTTCGGTGCCAAACGATTTCGCGCAACACGTTGGCCAACGCGAATGCGACAAGGCCGTGGCAGATCTACGCCGACTTTGCGCAGCATCT
>JBKJRR010000211.1:0-4808 GCA_046594635.1 Burkholderiaceae bacterium | reverse complement strand
GAGGTGGTGCGGCTGGACCACAACATGGGCAAGATCCACGACGCGCCCGTGGCCACCTTTGAGTTGCGCCACTACAAGGCCGATGGACACACGCTGGAGCGTACGGAAAGGCTCGAAATTCCAGGCGCGTCCTTTCGCAAGGCCGGCCTGGGCAAGGACGTCACGGACAAGTTTCTCAGCGGCTTGCCAGGGATCCAGAAAGAGGGCTGTGATGGCCTGATCACCAGCGCGCGCTGGGTGGTGCACAAGATGCCCGCCGAGACGCGCACGGTGTGCCTGGAGTTTTTCGGCAACCCGCGTGAAGCCGTGCCGGGCATTGTCGACATCATCGACTTCATGTTCGCCGAGCAAAAGCGCTCTGGCGTGTTGCTCGCCGGTCTGGAGCATCTGGACGATCGCTACCTGAAGGCGGTCGGTTATGCCACCAAGTCCAAGCGGGCGAGCGGTTCGGGGTCGGGACTGCCCAAAATGGTGCTGATCGGCGATATCAGCGGGGAAAATGCCGACGACGTCGCACGCATCACGTCCGAAGTCGTGCGGCTGGCAAATCGGCGCGGTGGCGAGGGCTTTATTGCGATCAGCCCCGAGGCGCGCAAGAAATTCTGGCTTGATCGCAAACGCACCGCGGCGATCTCGCGACATACCAATGCGTTCAAGATCAACGAAGACGTGGTGATCCCGTTGCCGCGGATGGCCGACTATACCGACGGCATCGATCGCATGAATATCGAGCTGAGCCTGCGCAACAAGTTGGTCCTGTGCCATGCGCTGCTGGCGTTTTTTGCCCAGCCCCGGTTGCCTCTGGGCCGTCCGGACGACTCCGAGCAGGTGACGTCGGCGGAACTGCTGGAGGACCGTGTCGCGCAGGCCCGTGAGCTGATTCTTGCGGTGCAGGCGCAGTGGCAAGGCTGGCTGACCGATGTCGATGCCTTGTTCGTGCAGTTGCAGGACCACAGCCTTCGCGCCAGCTGGAAAGCCCAATTGCGTGCGCCGCTGCGCACCATCTTCGCCGGCGCTGCGTTCGAGCCCATCCTGCAGGAATGCAGTGCCATTCACAAGAGCGTGCTCAAGGGTCGGGTCTGGGTGGCCCTGCACATGCACGCGGGCGACGGTAATGTGCATACCAATATCCCGGTCAACAGCGATGACTACGAGATGCTGCAAACGGCGCATCAGGTCGTCAAACGCATCATGGCACTGGCACGCTCGCTTGGCGGGGTGATCTCGGGCGAGCACGGCATCGGTATCACCAAGCTCGAATTTCTGACCGAAGACGAACTACGACCATTTGCCGAGTACAAGCAGCGTGTCGACCCGCACGGACGTTTCAACAAGGGCAAGTTGCTGCGCCAGTCGGCATTGCCCGATGCGCCAAGCTCGGGCCTTGGTCACGACACCGTGTTCGCCGACCTCAGCAACGCCTACACACCGAGTTTCGGTCTGATGGGGCATGAGTCCCTGATCATGCAGCAGTCCGACATCGGGGCCATCTCCGACTCGGTCAAGGACTGCCTGCGCTGCGGCAAGTGCAAGCCAGTGTGCGCCACCCACGTACCCAGGGCCAATCTGCTGTACAGCCCGCGCAACAAGATCCTGGCAACGTCGCTGCTGGTCGAGGCGTTCCTGTACGAGGAGCAGACGCGGCGCGGCATCAGCATCAAGCACTGGGAGGAGTTTGAGGACGTGGCCGACCATTGCACGGTTTGCCACAAGTGCCTGTCGCCGTGTCCGGTCGACATCGACTTCGGCGAGGTGTCGATGAACATGCGCAATCTGCTGCGCAAGATGGACAAGAAATCGTTTCGTCCGGCCAATGCGGCGGCCATGTTTTTTCTGAATGCGACCCATCCGCAGACCATCAAGCTGGCGCGTAGCGCAATGGTGGGCATTGGGTTCAAGGCGCAGAACATGGCCAACAAGCTGCTGCGCGGCTTTGCGCGCAAACAGACCCGCCATCCGCCGGCGAGCGTGGGCAAACCTGCCCTCAAGGAACAGGTAATCCACTTCATCAACAAGAAGATGCCCGGTGGCCTGCCCAAGAAGACGGCCCGCGCCTTGCTGGACATCGAGGACGCGGACTATGTGCCGATCATCCGCGACCCGGTGCGGACCAATTCCGAGACCGAAGCGGTATTTTATTTTCCTGGTTGCGGCTCGGAGCGCTTGTTCAGCCAGGTTGGCCTGGCCACCCAGGCCATGTTGTGGCACGCCGGCGTACAGACCGTGTTGCCTCCGGGCTATCTTTGTTGCGGATACCCGCAGCGTGGCTCTGGGCAGTTCGACAAGGCCGAGAAGATCATCACCGACAACCGGGTGTTGTTTCACCGGGTTGCCAACACGCTCAATTACCTCGACATCCGCACGGTGGTGGTCAGTTGCGGCACCTGCTACGACCAGTTGCAGGGTTACAAGTTCGAGGACATCTTCCCGGGCTGCCGCATCATTGACATCCACGAGTACCTGCTTGAAAAGAACATTCGGCTCGAATCCGGTGGTGCCTACCTGTACCACGACCCCTGCCACAGTCCGATGAAGCTTCAGGAGCCGATGAAGACGGTGCGCGCGCTGGTGGGCGGCGATACGCCGACCCAGGTGCTCGAGAGTAAGCGCTGCTGCGGCGAAAGTGGCACGCTGGGCATCACCCGGCCCGACATCTCGACCCAGGTGCGGTTTCGCAAGGAAGAGGAACTGCGGCGCGACGAGACCGCCTTGCGCCAAACCGGCGGCCTGGCGAAAGGTGCAAATGTGAAGATACTGACCTCCTGCCCAAGTTGTCTTCAGGGGTTGACCCGATATGGCGACGATCTGCAGAATGGTCTGCTGGAAGCAGACTACATCGTGGTCGAGATGGCGCGGCGCATCCTGGGCGAGCAATGGCTCGAGCAGTATGTGGCCAAGGCCAATGCCGGCGGCATAGAGCGGGTGCTGGTCTAGGGCCAGAGCGACGGTGCGGCTGCATAGAGCCGCACGAAATGTTTCATCAATTGTCAACGGGGAGTCGAATCATGGCAGGTCTCAAACCCGGCGCTCCGGCGCCGGAATCCATCACGGTACATGGTCAATCCAGGGTGCTGGAGGTCGGGTTTTCCGACGGTTCGCTGTTCCGGATTCCGTTCGAGCTGATGCGCGTGTATTCGCCGTCGGCCGAAGTGCAGGGCCACGGTCCGGGCCAGGAGGTGCTGCAGACCGGCAAGCGGCTGGTCGAACTCGACGCGCTGGATCCGGTGGGCAACTATGCGGTTCAGCCCCGGTTCTCGGACGGGCACGACACCGGCATCTTCAGCTGGGACTATCTGTACTTCCTGGGCTCGCAGCAGGAGCCGTTGTGGGCGCAGTATGAGTCCCGTCTGGTGGCCGCCGGCGTCGACCGGGATGCCGATATGCCCGCCGCGGCCGGGCACGGTTGCGCCAGCCATTGAGCAGCCTCGCCCGAGGTATTCATCAAATAGGCGACACATTCCCCAATTGATAGCAGGGTTGTGGCGGTACGCAAACCAAACCGGCATAGTATCGAACACCATGACATCGACCCACTTCGGCTTTGAATCTGTCGACGAGGCAGACAAGGCACGCCGCGTGCGGGGCGTGTTCGACTCGGTCGCACCGAAATATGACCTGATGAATGACCTGATGTCGGCCGGTCTGCATCGTGTGTGGAAGGCCTATACGGTGCTGGTGGCCGATGTGCGCGCCGGCCACCAGGTGCTCGATATCGCCGGCGGAACCGGTGATCTGTCCAAGGCGTTCGCGCGCCAGGTGGGTTCCGCCGGCCGCGTGGTGTTGTCCGATATCAATGAGGCCATGTTGGGTGTCGGGCGCGACCGCCTGACCGATGGAGGCCAACGCGTCGATGCTGTGGTCTGCGACGCCGAGAAGCTGCCATTTGCCGACGCCCGGTTCGATCGTGTCAGTGTGGCATTCGGCCTGCGCAACATGACACACAAGGATCTCGCGTTGAGCGAGATGCACCGCGTGCTCAAACCGGGTGGCAAGTTGCTGGTGCTGGAGTTTTCGCGTGTGGCCAAGCCGCTGGAGAAGGTCTACGACTGGTACTCGTTCAAGGTATTGCCGCGTTTGGGCCAGATGGTCGCCGGTGATGCTTCGAGTTACCGCTACCTGGCGGAGTCGATTCGCATGCATCCGTCGCAGGCTGACCTCAAGGCGCTGATGCTGTCGTGTGGCTTCGGTCATGTGGATTACCACAATCTGACAGGTGGAATGGTGGCCTTGCATGTCGGCATCAAGTGCTGACGCGGTATGGTCGGGCAATGTTTAGTGGCAATGGTCTGAATAAATCGGGAGGCAAGATGAAACTGTGGACAGTGGTACTCGGATTGGCGCTGGTGTTCGCCGGCGTTGACGCCGACGCGCGCCGTATGGGTGGCGGTGGGTCGTTCGGCAAGCAGTCGAGCAATGTGACGAATCGCTCTGCACCGGCCACTCCGGCGCAGGGCGCCAACAACGTGGCCGGTAAACCTGCGGCCGCGGCTGCGCCGCGCAAACCGTGGGGCGCCATGCTCGGTGGCCTGGCCGCGGGCCTGGGTCTGGCCTGGCTTGCCCATTCCCTGGGCTTTGGTGAAGCGTTCGGCCAGGTACTGATGTTCGCCTTGCTGGCCATGGTGGCCGTGGGCGTGATCGGCTGGTGGATGCGCAGGAACAAGGCGGGGCCGCAGGGCAGGGCAAATGCCCCATTCGCCTTCCAGGGCGCCGGAGCGGGAGCACCCGTCGAAGAACCGAAGCCTTACCGTCCCGAGAATGTCGGCAACGATGCGTCGGCCCGTCCCTGGGAGCGCAGCAATGCGATGCCG
>JBKJRR010000205.1:0-4700 GCA_046594635.1 Burkholderiaceae bacterium | reverse complement strand
GTCGACGGCAGCCAATCCGGTGTGGGGTCGGCGGCCGGTGGTCTGGTGGGCGGCGTTGCCGGCGCCAGCGTCGGTGGCCGGCGCGAGGGCATCATCGTCGGTGTGTTGGGTGCAGTGGCCGGCGCGGTGGCCGGCAACGCGCTTGAGCGCACCGCTACTCGTGAAGATGCGGTCGAGATCCTGCTGCAATTGCGCAATGGCGAGCGCCGCGCCATCGTGCAGGCACGTGGCAGCGAAATCCTGCAGGCCGGCGATGCCGTGATTCTGGTGACCACCGGTGGCAAGGCACGCGTGACCAGGGCGCCACGCTAGCCACTAAGATATCGGGGTCAGACTCCAATTTCCATGATGCGCACCATCATGGTGTTAACGTTATGGCCCGACTTGCCCGTGTCAGTGTTCCTGGTTATCCCTATCACGTCATCCAGCGCGGGAACAACCGGCAATGCATCTTCAACTCCGACGCCGAGCGCGAATTCATGCGGGATCTGCTCGCGGAAAACGCGGCACGTTTCGATGTGGCGATCCACGCATACGTGCTGATGGACAACCACTTCCATTTGCTGCTGACACCCAACAGCGCAGATGGCTTGCCCAGGATGATGCAGGCAGTTGGTCGCACCTATGTGCGGCACTTCAATGACAAGCACCAACGCAGCGGCACCCTTTGGGAGGGGCGCTACAAGTCCGCATTGGTGCAGACCGAGCGCTACCTGATGGCGTGCATGGTGTACTTTGACCTCAATCCGGTGCGTGCCGGTATGGTCTCGCGGCCCCAGGACTTTGTCTGGTCCAGCCATGCCCACTACGCCGGTATGCGTAACGACAAACTCGTCACGCCCCACGCACTGGTCTGGGAACTGGGGAACACGCCGTTTGCCCGTGAGTCGCGTTATCGGGATCTGGTGCATCGTGGTGTCACGGACGAACAGCGTGTGGCGCTCGGCCAAGCCGTCACCAATGGCTGGGTAGTGGGTGATAGCCGATTTGTCGCGCAGTTGCAGGGACAGACTGTCCGACGTCTTTCGCGCGCGCATCCTGGGCGGCCGCCCAAACCTGTGTCACTGAACTGATCGCATTGTTTGGTCTGCGATGGGAGTCGAACCGGCCGATTTAATCTGTCCCCAATTAATAATTAAATGTTTTCGATTGAATGAAAACGGGATCTGACCCCAATTTAAAAAGATGGGCATGTTTGTTGCACTGCACTAAACTCTGAGGCCGCGCGCGACGCAGTGTCCGCGTGTGGTCGGACTGGTGCGTCAACGGATGCGCGCCGGGCCATTGACTATTGAGGATGAACCATGGCAACAGCTGCTGAAATCGACGATCTGGAAAAAAATGGCCTGTATTCGCGGGCCCATGAACATGATTCCTGTGGTGTGGGCTTCGTGGCCAACATTCGCGGCGTCAAGTCCCATGACATCGTCAAGAACGCGCTGCAAATCCTGCAGAATCTGGACCACCGTGGTGCGGTCGGTGCTGACAAGTTGATGGGCGACGGCGCCGGTATCCTGATTCAGTTGCCCGATGCCTTGTACCGTGAGGAGATGGCGGCGCAAGGTGTCATCCTGCCGGCGCCCGGCGAGTACGGCGTGGGCATGATCTTCCTGCCCAAGGAGCATGCGTCGCGCATGGCCTGCGAGCAGGAAATGGAGCGTGCGATCAAGGCCGAAGGCCAGGTCCTGCTGGGCTGGCGTGACGTTCCGGTCAACGCCGACATGCCGATGTCGCCGGCGGTGCGTCTCAAAGAGCCGATCATGCGCCAGGTATTCATCGGTCGTGGTGACGATGTCATCGTGCAGGATGCCCTGGAACGCAAGTTGTATGTCATCCGCAAGACGGCCAGCGCGTCGATCCAGCGCCTGCGCCTCAAACACAGCAAGGAATATTACGTTCCCAGCATGTCCAGCCGTACCGTGGTCTACAAGGGCCTGCTGCTGGCCGACCAGGTGGGTGTGTATTTTGCCGACCTGCAGGACGTGCGGTGCGTCTCTGCATTGGGGCTGGTGCACCAGCGCTTCTCGACCAACACCTTCCCGGAATGGCCGCTGGCGCACCCGTATCGATATGTCGCGCACAACGGCGAAATCAACACGGTCAAGGGAAACTACAACTGGATGAAGGCGCGCGAAGGCGTGATGTCCTCGCCTGTGCTGGGCGCCGATCTGCAGAAGCTGTACCCCATCAGCTTTGCGAGCCAGTCGGACACCGCCACGTTCGACAACTGCCTTGAACTGCTCACCATGGCCGGTTACCCGATCAGCCAGGCCGTCATGATGATGATTCCCGAGCCTTGGGAGCAACACACCACGATGGACCCGCGGCGCAAGGCCTTCTACGAGTATCACGCCGCGATGCTCGAACCTTGGGACGGTCCGGCATCCATCGTGTTTACTGACGGACGCCAGATTGGTGCCACGCTGGATCGCAATGGCTTGCGGCCATCGCGTTACTGCGTCACCGACGACGACCTGGTCATCATGGCATCGGAGTCGGGCGTGCTGCCGGTGCCGGAAAGCAAGATCGTGCGCAAATGGCGGCTGCAGCCGGGCAAGATGTTCCTGATCGACCTGGAGCAAGGCCGCATGATCGATGACGAGGAACTCAAGTCCAACCTGGCCAATATCAAGCCTTACCAGCAGTGGATCGAGAATCTGCGCATCCGCCTCGATGACGTCAATGCCCAGGCCAAGGCCAAACCCGGCGCGGGCGCCACCATGCGGGCGGCGCCGCATGGCGTTGTTGCCAATGCCACATCCTTGCTCGATCGACAGCAGGCGTTTGGCTACACCCAGGAAGATATAAAGTTCCTGATGGGCCCGATGGCGATGGCCGGCGAGGAGGCCATCGGCTCCATGGGCAACGACAGCCCGCTGGCCGTGTTGTCCGACAAGAACAAGTCGTTGTACAACTATTTCAAGCAGTTGTTCGCGCAGGTAACCAATCCGCCGATCGACCCGATACGCGAATCTATCGTGATGTCGCTGGTGTCGTTCATCGGCCCCAAACCCAATTTGCTGGACATCAACCAGGTCAACCCGCCAATGCGGCTCGAAGTCGCGCAACCGGTGCTGGACCTGGCCGACATGGGCAAGCTCTACGACATCGAGCGGCATACCCATGGCAAGTTCCGTAGCAGCGCACTGGACATCACCTACCCGCTGGCATGGGGTTACGAAGGTGTTGAAGCGAAGTTGGCGTCCCTGTGTGCGGAGGCGGTCGACGCGATCCGTGGTGGCAAAAACATTCTGATCATCACCGACCGCAAGGTCAGTGCGACCCAGATCGCGATTCCGGCCTTGCTGGCGCTCAGTGCCGTGCACCAGCATCTGGTGCGTGAGGGCTTGCGCACGTCCGCCGGACTGGTCGTGGAGACCGGCAGTGCACGCGAAGTGCACCATTTCGCGGCCCTGGCCGGTTATGGTGCGGAAGCGGTCCACCCCTACCTGGCTCTGGAGACCTTGTGCGAGATCCATCAGCACCTGTCAGGTGACCTGAGCGCTGAAAAGGCGATTGCCAACTATGTCAAGGCCGTCGGCAAGGGCTTGTCGAAAATCATGTCCAAGATGGGCGTGTCGACCTATATGAGTTATTGCGGCGCCCAGCTGTTCGAGGCCATTGGCCTGAACACTGTGACGGTTGAGCAGTACTTCCCCGGCACACCGAGCCGGGTGGAGGGCATCGGCGTGTTCGAAATCGCCAAGGAGGCGATCCGCATGCACAAGGCGGCATTTGGCGATGACCCGGTGCTCGAGAACATGCTCGACGCCGGCGGTGAATACGCCTGGCGCGTGCGTGGTGAAGAACACATGTGGTCGCCTGACGCGATCGCCAAGCTCCAGCACAGCACACGTTCCAACAACTGGAACACCTACAAGGAATACGCCCAGCTGATCAACGACCAGTCGCGCCGGCACATGACCCTGCGCGGTTTGTTCGAGTTCCGCATCGACCCGTCCAAGGCCATTGCGGTTGACGAAGTCGAGTCGGCTGCCGAGATCGTGAAGCGGTTTGCCACTGGCGCGATGTCGCTGGGATCGATCTCGACAGAGGCGCATGCCACGTTGGCCGTGGCCATGAACCGGATCGGTGGCAAGAGCAATACTGGCGAAGGGGGCGAGGATCCAGCGCGTTATCGTCAGGAACTCAAGGGTATCCCCATCAATGCCGGCCAGACGCTGGGAGACATCATGGGCCACGATGTGGTCGAGTCCGACTACGCCTTGAACGAGGGCGACTCGCTGCGTTCGCGCATCAAGCAGGTCGCCTCCGGGCGCTTTGGTGTTACTGCCGAATACCTCAACAGCGCTGACCAGATCCAGATCAAGATGGCGCAAGGCGCCAAGCCCGGCGAGGGCGGTCAGTTGCCGGGCGGCAAGGTGTCGGACTACATTGGCAAGTTGCGGTATTCGGTGCCAGGTGTGGGTCTGATCTCGCCGCCGCCGCACCACGACATCTATTCGATCGAGGATCTGGCCCAGCTGATCCACGATCTGAAAAACGTTGCGCCGCACGCCAGCGTCAGCGTCAAACTGGTCAGTGAAATCGGCGTGGGCACGATTGCGGCAGGCGTTGCCAAATGCAAGAGCGACCACGTGGTGATTGCGGGGCATGACGGAGGCACGGGCGCATCGCCCTGGTCGTCCATCAAACACGCAGGTAGCCCGTGGGAAATCGGCTTGGCTGAGACGCAGCAA
>JBKJRR010000105.1:0-9660 GCA_046594635.1 Burkholderiaceae bacterium | reverse complement strand
TTTTTCGGACCGATCACGCTGGTGTGGTTCGCGGTGATTGCGCTGCTGGGCGTGACCCATATCGCACACGATCCGCAGATCCTGCTGGCGGTGAGTCCGCATTACGCGCTGGCGTTCATCGTCGACAACCCGATGGTGACCTTCATCATTCTGGGTGCGGTGGTGTTGTGTGTCACCGGCGCCGAAGCCCTGTACGCCGACCTCGGACATTTCGGCAAGAAGCCGATACGTCTGGCCTGGTTCTCGGTGGTCATGCCCGCGCTGGTCCTCAACTACTTCGGGCAGGGCGCTTTGTTATTGCGGTATCCGGAAGCCGTAAAGAACCCGTTTTACCTGATGGCGCCGGACTGGGCTCTGATACCGCTGGTCATGCTGGCCACCATGGCCACGGTGATTGCGTCGCAGGCGCTGATCACAGGCGCATTCAGCGTGACCAAGCAGGTGATTCAGATGGGTTACCTGCCACGGCTCGATATTCACCACACCAGCGTGCGTGACACCGGACAGATCTACATACCGCTGGTCAATTGGGGCCTGTTTGCCGCCATCGTGCTCGCAGTGGTGTTGTTTCGCTCGTCGAGCAATCTGGCGTCAGCCTATGGCGTGGCGGTGTGTACCGACATGCTGATCACGACCATCCTGACCTTCTATGTGATCCGCTACCACTGGAACTATCCACTGGCCTTGTGCCTTGGGGCGACCGGTGTGTTTTTTGTTGTGGATTTCGCTTTCTTTGCCTCCAACCTGATGAAGTTGTTGGAGGGCGGCTGGTTTCCGCTGCTTATCGGCGCCAGCGTATTCACTTTGATGGTCACCTGGAAGGAAGGTCGACGTCTGCTCAACGCGGCTCTGCGCGAGAGTGCGATTGATCTGCGCAGTTTCCTGGACGCAGTGTTCGTCAGCCCGCCCACTCGCGTGGCCGGAACCGCGGTGTTCCTGACCGCCGACGTCGATACGGTGCCAAATGCCATGCTGCACAACCTCAAGCACAACAAGGTGATGCACGAGAACAATCTGTTCGTGACGGTGCGCAATCATGAGGTGCCCTGGATCGGCATGAACAAGCGCATCGAGATCGAGTCGCTGGGGCGCCACTGCTGGCAGGTGGTGATCCACTATGGTTTCAAGAACGATCCTGATGTGCCCAAGGCGCTGAAGCAGATCCGAGGCCGTGGTTGCGACCTCGACCCGATGACGACCAGCTATTTCCTGTCGCGCGATACGGTGGTTCCCACCATCGGCAGCGGCATGGCGCCGTGGCGCGAGAAGCTGTTTGCCCAGATGCACCGCAACGCCGGGGCTGCGGCCGACTTTTTGAACTTGCCGAATAACGCGGTGGTGGAATTGGGGTCAAAGGTGGAGATCTGACACCGATCGGCGACCTGGAGTCGGATCGCTCGCAAGCCGTGGTCAGACCACGGGTGGCAAGCTGCGGCCTTCCACTGTGCTGCGCCGGTAGTGGATCAGGACGGTGAGGCACTCTGCTGCGCGAATGTCCCCCGGCCTGCTCTGATTGTCCGACTACTGGCGTGGCCGTTACGTAGCTGCGCAACGCGCAACTTTCGGTGCCCGCGCGCTACTTGCGTGGAGCGAGACGGCACAATGTCGCATGCAATTTTTCAGAGACCTGAGCCTTTCCGCCTTCATCGCCGGCTTCGTCGCGGTGCTGGTCGGGTTCACCAGTTCGGTCGCCATCGTGTTCCAGGCTGCGCTGTCATTCGGTGCGACGCCGGCCCAGGTCTCGTCGTGGATGTGGGCGCTCGGCCTGGGCATGGGACTGTGCTCGATATTGCCCTCCTGGTATCTGCGCCAACCGGTCATGGTGGCCTGGTCCACACCCGGCGCTGCGGTGCTGGCCAGCGCCGGTCTGGCCGGCGGCTACGCCATGGGCGATGCAGTGGGCGCCTTCATCATTTGTGCCGTGCTGATCACCTTGTCGGGCGTCACCGGCTGGTTCGAGCGGGTGATGAACAAGATCCCTATGGCCATTGCATCTGCGCTGCTGGCCGGCGTGCTGGCCCGCTTTGGAATGCAGGCCTTCACGGCGGCGCAGACCGCGCTTGGCCTGGTTCTGTTGATGCTGGCCAGCTACCTGTTCGCACGTAGGCTGGCGCCTCGTTACAGCGTCGTGCTGACCTTGCTGGCGGGTATTGCCTATGGGGCAATACGCGGCGAGTTGGCGGCCGGCGACATTGCCTTCGGCCTGGCCGCGCCGGTGTTCACGCTACCGCAGTGGAGCTGGAGCGCCGCCATCGGCCTGGCTTTGCCACTTTTTGTCGTCACGATGGCATCGCAGAACCTGCCCGGTGTCGCCGCGATCCGGGCCGCAGGTTATGGCGGCGCGGGTGGCATCCCGGTGTCCAAGGTCATCACGCTGACCGGTCTGGCGACCCTGGTGCTGGCGCCGTTCGGCGCGTTCGCGCTGAACCTGAGCGCGATCACCGCGGCAATCTGCATGGGTCCCGAGGCGCATGAGGACCGAACCCGGCGCTATGCGGCCGCGGTTTCTTGCGGAGCGATTTATGTGTTGATCGGCGTGTTCGGGGCGACGGTCACTGGCGTGTTGACTGCCTTCCCGGTTGAACTCGTGGCCGCGATCGCGGGGCTGGCGCTGCTGGGCACGATTGGCAATGCCATGGCCGCGGCGCTGCAGGACGAGACCCATCGCGAGGCCGCGCTGATCACCTTCCTGGTCACACTCAGTGGTGTCACGCTGGTCGGTGTCGGGTCGGCATTCTGGGGTGTGGTCGCCGGCTCACTGGCCCTGATGGTGCAGCATTTCCGTCGCCGCGCCGGTTGAACCAGCAAATAGCAGTTGACTGCATGTTTTGCGGCGCGATGCGCATGCGTATGGACGGTATTGGCCATGCCCTGCGACGCACATCGACAGCATCGGCACAATAGCCGCTACTCCGAGCCATTCCAGGACCGGATCACACACCTTGTACCCGGTGCCCAAACGATCGAACACCATGCATATCCTATTTGTCGCCGACCCACTGGAGTCCTTCAAGATCTACAAGGACACGAGCTTCTCGATGATGCGCGAGGCCCAGCGGCGCGGCCACAAACTGTCGGCCTGCGAGGTGACCGACATCTCGTGGGTCAGCGGGGGACGGGTGCGTGCCGGCGTGCGTGACATCGTGCTCACCGGTGACAAGAACCACTGGTTCGACTCTGGCGCCACCGGGCTGGACCGGCGTGCCTGCAATCTGGCGGACTTCGACGCCATTGTGATGCGCAAGGATCCGCCGTTCGACTCCGAATTTTTCTATGCCACGCACCTGCTCGAGCAGGCCGAGCGCGAAGGTGCAAGGGTGTTCAACAAACCGCGCGCCTTGCGCGACCATCCGGAAAAACTCGCGGTCATGGAGTTTGCACAATTCACCGGGCCCACGCTGGTCACGCGCGACGCGCAGCAGGTGCGGCAGTTCCATGCCGAGCACCGTGACATCATCCTCAAGCCGCTGGACGGCATGGGGGGCACCGGCATCTTCCGGGTGCGCGAAGACGGCATGAACCTGGGTGCCATCATCGAAACGCTCAACCAGGCTGGTGCGCAGTCACTGATGGTGCAGAAGTACCTGCCCGAGATCGTCGCGGGCGACAAGCGGGTGCTGCTGATCGGTGGCAAGCCCGTGCCGTTTTCGTTGGCGCGCATTCCGCAAGGCAGCGAGATCCGGGGCAATCTGGCGGTGGGCGGCAAAGGTGTTGCACAGCCGTTGTCCAATCGTGATCGCGAGATCGCCGAGGCCCTCGGCCCGGTGCTGGCGGCGCGTGGCCTGCTGCTGGTGGGGGTGGATGTGATCGGCGACCATGTCACCGAAATCAACGTGACCAGTCCGACCTGTTTTCAGGAAATCCACGACCAGGCCGGCTTTGACGTGCCGGCCATGTTTGTCGATGCGCTGGAGGCTGCGGTAGCCGCGGCCTGACAAGGCCGCCACTGCGGCGGCTGTGCGCCGTGTCGCCGGAAGGTTTCGATCAGGGTGCTGCGCTCACTTGCGGCGTCACGGGTGCCGCTTGCGGGATGCCTTCGACGAAGGTGATGAATTCACCCGGTTGCAGCGCCGTCCAGGTCTCGTTCGTCGTCAGCGGTTCGGTCACGACGATGGCCAGCCGGTCCTGCGGGCAGTTGTGCTGCGACAGGTCCATCTTCATGTCTTCGTCGCGCAGATGCACTTCAGTGAACGGGTACTGGCGCACCAGGTAATGCAATTTGGTGCTGGCGTGTGCCCACAGGGCCTGGCCGTTGCTCAGCAGGAAGTTGAAGGTGCCGTGCGCCGCGATCTGGGGCACCAGTTCCTTCAGTGTCAGGCTCAGTTCTGCGACGCTGGGCACGCCGGCGTGGGACTTGACGAGCTCCTGCATCAGCCAGCAAAACGCCAGTTCGCTGTCGGTGTCACCGACCGGGCGGAAGTTGCCATGCAGCGTGGGTGCGTAGTCCTTGAGGTCGCCGTTGTGCGCGAACACCCAGTACCGGCCCCAGAGTTCGCGCACGAAGGGGTGGGCGTTTTCCAGCGTGGTCGCACCCAGGGTCGCCTTGCGCACATGGGCGATCACGTTGTGGCTCTTGATCGGGAAACTGCGCAGCATCTGCGCCAGCGGTGATGTGGCCGCACTTTCCTTGTCGACGAAGTGGCGGATACCGCGCCCGGGTTTCTCGCCTTCGCTTTCAAAGAACGCGATACCCCAGCCATCGGCGTGATGGTCGGTCTCCCCGCCGCGCCGGGCAAAACCGGAGAAGCTCAGGGTCAGGCTGGCGGGCAGCCGGCTATTCATACCCAGTAACTGGCACATGTCGCAGAAGTCTCGCAGGCCTTGGGACGAACACTCGTCCGACGCGGCCTGCCGCACAGTTTAGCGGCGGCGCAGCCCACTTTCTGGCACTATTGCCCGGATTGTTGCGGCGGCACCGCACCCGAAGCTGCCGGCGCGCGCAATTGCCAGGCGGCCAGCATGGCCAGCACACACAAGGCGGCCAGCATCAGGAAGGCTTCGTTGAAGGCGGCCAATCGCTGCGGACTGCTGGCGACACGGCTCAGATCATCGCCATGCACGGCCAGCCGCCACTCAAGCACGATGCCACACAAACTGACGCCGGCGGAGCCGCCGAGCATGCGGATGAAGTTGATGGCGCTCGCACCCTGCGCGATCAGGTCCTTGTCAAGTCCGCGCATCGCCCCCAGATTCAGCGATGGCAGGATGAATCCCAGCCCGATACGTCCCAGTACCGTGAAAACGACGATGTACCAGATCGGGCTGCCCAGTGTCACCACCATGATCAGTGCGAAGGACAAGGCCAGCAGGGCCAGGCCCACGCTGATCAGGATATGGGTTGACACCTGGTCGGCCATCCGCCCCGCGATGCCGATGGTGACCGCCAAGGCGATGCCGGCTGGCAGCAGGATACCCCCGACGTACGACGGTGACAACTGCAGTGCCAGTTGCATGTAGACCGGGAGCAGGTAGGTGGAGCCGAACAAGGCCATGCCGTAGATGAGCGCCACGATGCTGCCCATCGCAAAGCGCCGGTCGGTGAACAGGGCCTGGTTCATCAGGGGCCCGCGCGCGCTGCCATCGCCCATCACGGCGCCCAGTGTGCGCTGGCGCATCACGAACCAGATGCCGAAGCCCAGCGCCGCACCCAGAAGCGCCGCGGCTTGTATGCTGATGCCCTGGTGCAACTGCACCAGGCCGTTGAGCAGGCACAGGGTGCCGGCGCCTGCCAGCAACAGGCTGGGCCAGTCCATCGATGCAGCTGCGCGACCCGCGTGGGCGCCACCGGGAGCCGAGGTCGGGACATACCGCGCTGACAGCCACAAGGAAGCCAGACAAAACGGCACCACCATGAAGAAGATCGAACGCCAGCCAAACAGGTCAACCAGCACGCCGCCCAGGCTCGGGCCCAATGCGGGCGCCAGCACCAAGCCGGTGCCGAAGATGCCCATGGCGCGGCCTTGCTCGTGGGGCTTGAAGGCGCGCATGATGACGATGGCCGGAATCGGCTGTACCACCCCTGCGGCCAGGCCCTCGACCACGCGCGCCGCCAGCACCAGTGGAAAACTGTTGGCAAAGCCGCCGGCGACGCCGCCGATCAGCAGCAGCCACATGGTGCCGCCGTAGGTGCGCCGGTAGCCAAACCGTGCCAGCATCCAGGGCGTGGTCAGCATTGCGACGGTCATCGCCATCATGAAGCCCGAGGTCACCCACTGGGCCCGCTCCTGTCCCACGGCGAAATGATGGCTCAGGTCGGGCACGGCCACGTTGAGGATCGTCGACGACATGATGGCCGCGATCGAGCCCACCATCACCGCGAACAACAACAGCCAGCGATAGCGCTCGCCATGTTGCGCCTGCAACTCGGGCAGGGTGCTGGCGCGCGTCAAATGCCGTGTACCCGGTACGCCAGGGCGTCAATGCGCACCCCGGCCGAGGGGAGAAACAAGCTCAATCGCGTGGTTCGGACCACAGTTTGCCGCCGGTAGCCCAGTTCTCGCGTTTGACGTCGGTGATCAGGATGTCGACCGATTCGCTCGATCCGCCGAGCACCTCGACGGATACGCGGGTAATTTCCTGTACCAGCTTTTTCTTCTGCTCGACCGTACGGCCTTCCATCATTTCAACGTGGTAGGTGGGCATGGAAAATCCTTCTATGTGAATTGACATCAAGTGGAGCCGGGCGCTGCAGCGATTGCGGGTTCGTCCGGCAGCCAGGCAACGATGAACGCGGTACTGCACGCGATCAGCGCCATGGCAAGCAGGAGGCTTTCAAAGCCGGCCGCTTTCACCACAGGCCCCAGCGAATATACCGCCAGCGAAGCCACGCCAAACGACACGGCCAGGCGCACGCCGGCAACACGCGAGCGGTAGGCATCATCGACATAACGCACCACCATGGCGTCGGTGAACGGTATTGCGCCGAACACCGTGATCATGAAGCCGATCTGCAACCAGAACAGCCACCAGCCCTGGGCATGGCTTGCCAGCAGGAACATCGGAACCTGCAGCAACACGATGAAAAGGTACAGGCGCTTGATGGCAAAGCGGTCTATCAAGCGTCCGACGATGAGCTGTGAAAACGATGCAATCGCGTAGACGGCCGCCAGCATCATGCCCAGTTTTGCAGGGTCGTCCACGATGCCTGCGAAGCGTTCGCGCATCAGCTGGCCGTTGCCATTGGTCGTGAAGTTGAACAACAGGCTGCTGGTGACGGCGGCAAAGGTCATCACCAGAAACATGCGCGCCATCTGCGGTTTTGCCAGACCCACCTTGGCGCGCGTAGTACGCCGGGCTGGTGATTCGGTTTCGGCGGGCGCCAGCCGAAGAAAGAGATAACCCAGCGCCAGAGACAACAGGCCGGGTAATACGAAGGCAGCACGCCAGCCGACATACTTGACCATGAAGCCGGTCAGGATGGCAGCGAGGGCAATGCCCATGTTGCCGGCCAGGCCGTTGATGCCGATCGTCAAGCCCGGTCGGGTGGCATGCTGCAACAGCATCGGAATTCCCACTGGGTGGTAGATGGCCGAAAACAATCCCAGCAACGACAGCGCAACCGCCATCTGCCAGGCGTTTTGCGTCAGCGCACAGATCAGCGCTGCGATGCCGATGCCGAAAAAGAACACCAGCATCATGCTGCGTCGGCCCCACAGATCACCCAGTCGACCGGCCGGCACCGAGCCCAGGCCGAACATCAGGAAGGCACCCGCGCTGTAGGGCATCAGGTCTTCCCACTGGGCAAATCCGAAATCGGTCGCGACGCTGGCTACCGCTGTTGCGAAGATCAGCAGGAACATGTGGTCCAGCGCATGGGCCAGGTTCAGGAGCAGGGCGGTACCGCGGCACAGTTGCATGTTTTATGGTGTGTGTACGAGAGCTGGGGGAGGTGGACGGCGCTATCCATTTTGGCGCAGACGGCCGGCTTGGCCCTGCAGCGTGCCTGACGCGCGTCGCGTTGACTTGCCCTCGCCGGGCGCGCATACTTTGACGTGCAGTTCAACGGTCGCGCTGGATCGTTGCCAGGACACCTTCGGACGCTCCGGTGGGGGTCCTGTTCGAAGCCCTGTTCGCTGCCCGTCCGCGCCGCAAAGGAGGCCCGCCATGCAATGCATGTTGAATCGGCGTTTGGCAACCGGGTTGTTGTTGGGCGCTTGCTTTAACGCCAGTGCCCTGGCCCAGCGGGTTGCGCGGGTCGGCTGGTTGTCCTTGTCCAACGGCGGCTTGTACGATGTGATCACGGCGCGCGGATTTGTCCAGGGCCTGCGCGAGGCTGGTTTTGTCGAGGGCGCAAACCTGGTGTTCGAGCGCCGCTCAGCCCAAGGAGAGATTTACCAGCTGCGGGCCCTTGCGCGTGATCTGGTGCTCGAACGGGTCGATGTGATCTTTGCTCCCGCCAAGATACTGGTGGACGCTGCCTGGTCCGCCACGCGCCGCATCCCGACCGTGATCGCAACCGTCACCGATCCGGTGGTGCTGCAGTACGCCAATTCCCTGGCGATGCCCGGCAAGCACATCACCGGTGTCACTACCGCAAATGCCGAACTGATCGGAAAACGCCTTCAGCTGCTGACCGAACTGGTGCCTGGTCTTGTACGAGTGGGTGTGCCAATCGATGCAGATCTGCTGGCCAGCTGCAGCGAGGAGATCGACCTGATGGAGGCTGCGGCGCTGCGACTGGGCCTCACGCTGGTGCGCGTGCCCATCAAGGCCAGCGCGCCCGACCTGAAAGCCTGGGCCTTTGAGGCAGCCAGCCGCAAGGTGCAGGCCGTGATGACGGCGCCGATGACATCGAACTACGTTGTGCTGGACCGACTCGCTGGCGTGGTCCTGCG
Organism: Burkholderiaceae bacterium; assembly: GCA_046594635.1. Taxonomy (GTDB): domain Bacteria; phylum Pseudomonadota; class Gammaproteobacteria; order Burkholderiales; family Burkholderiaceae_C; genus CAISIP01. The sequence goes on along the minus strand of JBKJRR010000105.1, from coordinate 826 downwards.
CGAACGGCTTCCGTTCGTGCACGATATCCCGCAACTGGCCGGTGATGCACTCGCGGTCTACGGTCCTGATTTCGAGGACATCTTCCGGCGCGCCGGGCACTATGTGGCCCGAATCCTGAAGGGCGAGTTGCCGGCATTGATGCCGATCGAGGAACCGCGCAGCTTTCGTCTGATCGTCAACCTGAAGACGGCCCGGCAGATCGGGCTGAATCTGCCGAAGTCGGTACTCCTGCGCGCCGACGAGGTGATCTCCTGAAGCGATGCTGTGACAGACTGGCCGCATCGACTGGCATCTGCAACGCCGTTGCTGTGGTGGCCGTGCATGTCATCCTGATTGCCAGAGGTTCAACCGATGTCCTGCCTGCTTGCAAATCCGCGGTCGATCAACCATCTGTGTTTATTAGGTCGCAGGGCCTTCTGCAGCCTGCTGGCCACCTTGCCGGTCACCGCACGCGCGCAGACGCGCAAGGTCCGCGTGGCCATTCTCGGCAGTGTCAGTCCCGATCCCTTCATGATGCGCGGCATGATCGAGCCTTTCCGGCAAACCCTGCGTGAACGCGGCCATGTCGAAGGGCAGAACCTGGAGTTGGTGTTCCGCTGGGCCGAAGGCCGCTACGAACGGCTTGCCGGCCTGCTGCAGGAATTGCTGGCCAGCCAGCCCGACGTGCTGCTGGCCATCGGCCCGCGTCCGGCCATGGTCGCCCGGGAAGGAGTCCCATCCTTGCCGGTGGTGGCTGCGGCGGTCGACGATCCGGTGCAGATGGGATTGGTTACCAGCATCGCGCGGCCGGGCGGTAACATCACCGGCGTTTCAGGTGCTTTCACG
>JBKJRR010000197.1:0-4901 GCA_046594635.1 Burkholderiaceae bacterium | reverse complement strand
GCTACTGGCGCGGGCAAGCGCCGTTCAGTCGGCCCGACAACTGAACTCCGGCGTGGTGGTCGCCGCCGCTCAGGCGCACCACATCACCGCGTCCAGCGGGCGGCGCGGCGACGCAGGCAAGATGGTTTGCGGCACGCCCCATCGCAGTAGCAACTGTGGCGTGCCGGCGCCGCCACACAGCGCCTGTAGTCGGGGCCGCAAGTTGGCCACCTGTACCGGCTGGTTCAGGTAGGACGCCTGCAGGCCGTGCGTCAGGCCGACCAGCAGCGCATGCTGCAAGGCCTGGCCTGCTGCCAGCCAGTCGACCGCTGCATCACCCACCGTCGTGATCACCGTGAGCATGGGCGACGCGTCTGCCAGTTCGCGATCCTTGGCGCCTACACCGTGTCCCATGTCGAAACTGCGCACCACCATCTGTGCGGCCGGTATGGCCAGCGCCGGCAAGGACAGGCCGTCGCCACGCCGGCGCGGATGCATCCATGCAGCCAGCTCGCGGCGCCAATGGGGACTGGACCATAACGATGCGTCGCCTTCCGATACCAATGCGGCAGCCTGGTGACGCTGCTCCGGTTCGGACAGGATCGCCAGCCGCGCGCCTTCGGCCTGCACTGCCGTAACCAGCTCCAAGGTGGCAATCGGGTCGACCGGTCGGCTCGTGAAGCGGCGCCGATAGGTGCGGCGCGCAGCGATCCGGGGCTGCAGCCGGCCTACCGGATGCGGCGCAGGGTCGCGCGCCAGCGCCACGCGGGCCAGCAGATCACCATCCAGCTTGTCCGGCGCCAGTGTCACATGCGCCTGCCATCCGGTGGCGGCGGCTGCGACGCGCAGGTTGAACAACGCGCAGCCACAGCTGATCGTCAGTTCGCGGTCGTTGGGGTCGTTCACTGGCAATGCGCGGGTTCGGTCGGCGAGCATTTCGATATGCTCGCCTTGGACACGAAACAGCCAGGGTTGCGTGTTGTGGCTCGACGGCGCGAGGATAGCGCTGGACAGCAGCGCGTCGACGGTGGCGCGGTTCGGGGGCGGTGTCGATGTCGGCATCCGGATACTCCTGACGAGGGCAAGCTATCACGGCCGGACTGCGGGTCCAGCCGCGTTGGCTCGCAGTCCCTGATGTGTCAGATTTTGCGCCAAATGTCGCACGGTGGCACCGGCGCGCCTGGTCGGCAGGCGGTCAGGTCACAACTTCGGTATCAAGGTGCCCGAGAACAATACCGGACCGGTCGGCCCCCCTGCGCCGGGTACGCCACCCTTGGGCTCCAGGCTGATCGCCAGTGTGGGCACGCCGCGCACGTCGGCTTCACCGGCGACCAACTTCAGCAGCTTGTCGCGGTCGAGCACACCCAGCGAACGGGGGCTGCCTTCGCGTGGCAATGCCCACAGCTGCAGCGAGCGGTCGGCCGCTTCCTGGTAATTGCCGACACGTTGCAGCGTGAGCCGGTTATTGCGCGGATCGAAGGTCACCAGCATGGAGGCGGTAGATTTGTCGTCCTGCAGCACAGCGACATACGCTTCCTGCGGCACGGCACGCAACTGCGTCTGCAATTGCGCAAGCTCTTCGCCGCGCTGTGCGTAGAGGTTCCACCCCGTGACCATGGCCAGGACCGTGGCACATGCGCCGGCCGCGGTCGCGCCGCGCCACCAGCCCAGGCTGGCCCACCATGTCGACGGTGCGTCAATTGGTTTCTGGTCGGCTGCTGCTGTGCGGTTGCTTTGCCAGGCCTGGTTTTGCTGGTCTGCCCGCACCAGATTGTCAATACGGGTCCAGACGGCCGGGTCGGGTGATTGTGGTGTTTGCAGTTCGTTGAGGCCCGACAGGCGGGTTTGCCACATAAGGACGGCGGCACGTACTGCTGCGTTTTCACGTGCCAGGGTCTCGAATCGGCGGCGCGCGCCAGCACGCAAGGTACCCAGCGCATAGCTGGTGGCCAGCCGGTCGAGCAGTTCAGGATTGCGTGTCAGATCCATGGCGCACTCCTCAGGCGAATCGGGTCATACAGGCGCGCAACTGTTCCAGGCCCCGCCGGATCCAGGTCTTGACGGTACCCAGCGGCAGCTTCAGCTGCGCTGCCATTTCGCTCTGGCTGAGATCGCGCATATAGGACAGGCTGACCACTTCACGCTGGCGGTTCTCGAGTTTCTGCAGGCACTGATGCAGTGCCCAGGCCTGTTCGCTGGCCTGGGCCGTGTCCATTGGCGAGGGCGCGTCATGGGCCAGGGTTTCGGCCATGGTGTCGTCTATATCCTCGGTCAGGTGGCTGCGCTGGCTTGCCCGCCGGCGCAGAAAATCCAGACCGCGGCTGCGCACGATCAGGCCCATCCAGGCCATCGGAGGGCTCAGCGACGCGCGATAGTCCCCGGCGGTGCGCCAGATCACCATGAATGCATCCTGCAAAACATCTTCGGCCCATACGCGATTGTCGACCACCCGGATGGCCAGGCCATACAACTTGGACGAGCACAACTCATAAAGCTGTTTGAAGGCCGCCCCATCCTGCTGCGCGACGCGGTCCAGCAGTTGCATCAATTCAGGGTCCTGGGATTGCAGCGGCATCATCATCGCCGGATTGTCCGGTGAAACTGCTGGGCGCGTGCGATCAACGGGATCTTGTCCTGCGTACGTTTGCGAACTAACGGACGCGCGCGATGCAAAGGAGGGCAGCGGGCGGTGCGAAGTGCGCCTCGCGCTGCAACGAATGGCATGTCCGTCGGGTGGAGTCGTCGTGGGATGGGTCATCGAATGGCGGCGTCAGGTGCTTGGGGCATGCAGTGAATACGCGCCGAACCGGTCATTGGATGTGCCAACGACATGCCCGACTGCGGCCGGCGGTTGTCTGAATACGGAAATATTTCACAAATTTGAATCCAGCTGTGCATCCGACGCGTATTCCTACTGCAGCGTCCGCTGTTTGACCCCTTGATCAGGAGACTCCACATGACATTCAAGAAAAGCCCGCTTACTTGCGCCTGCCTGTTGCTGCTTGCAGCCGGTAGCGCATTCGCCTCCAGCCATCGCGAGGCGCCGTTCATCACGACCAGCCCCAAGGTCGACGGCACCGACTTCTACATGTTCCGCAGTTACGAAGGTATTGCGGCCAACGGAACCGGTGGTCGCTCCGACTACGTGACACTGTTGTCCAATTACCAGCCGCTGCAAGGGCCCTATGGCGGACCCAACTACTTTTCACTTGACCCGAACGCCCTGTATGAAATCCATGTCGACAACAACGGTGATGCCGTCGAGGACATCACCTTCCAGTTCCGCTTCACGAACAGCCTGAAGTCGACCGCACTGACGATCGGCGGCGCCAGCGTTGCGATTCCGCTGATACAGTCCGGCGCCGTCAGTGGCCTGAATGCTGCCGCGCTCAACGTCAACGAGAGCTACACCGTGAGCATGGTGCGCGGCGAACGGCGCAAGTCCGCGGGTATGCCCCTGGTCAAGACTACCGGCGGCAGCAGCACCTTCGAGAAGCCGGTGGACAACATCGGCACCAAGACGATTGCCGACTACCCGGCCTATGCCGGACTCCATGTGCATACCGTTACCATTCCTGGCTGCCCGGTCGGCAAGGACCAGGGCAAGGTGTTCGTCGGACAGCGCCAGGAAGGTTTTGCGGTCAACCTGGGAACCATCTTCGATCTGGTCAACGCGCCCGCAGCGTTCCTGCTGGATCCAGCCAACAAGGATGCTGCCGGCTTGGGCGGCCAGCACTACATCCAGAAAACCAATGTCACGACCTTGGCGCTCGAGGTCCACAAGGACTGCCTGACCGCCGGTGGTGAATCGGTCATCGGTGGCTGGACCACGGCCAGCCTGCGCCAGGCGCGCCTGCTCAACGGCAATCCGGGCAAAGGTAATGACAAGTCGGAAAAAGCTGGCGGTGCCTGGACACAGGTCTCGCGTCTGGGCAATCCGCTGGTCAACGAAGTGGTGATCGGTCTGCCGGACAAGGACAAGTTCAATGCGTCGAGCCCGAAAGACGACGCGCAGTTCCTGACCTACGTGACGAACCCGACCTTGCCGGCCTTGCTCGGTGCGGTGCTGGGTGCCAACGTGGCGCCGACGAACCTGCCGCGCACCGACCTGGCGACTACTTTCCTGACGGGTATCACTGGTGTCAACAAGCCGGCAGTCAACCCGAAACCTTCCGAGATGTTGCGCCTCAATACCGCCGTGGCGCCGGTGCAATTTGCAACGCAGAATCGTCTGGGCGTGGCGGGCAACGCACTGGCAGGGGGTAACGACAACGCCGGTTTCCCGAACGGCCGCAGGCCCAAGGATGACGTGGTCGACATCGCACTGGTGGCCATGGTCGGTGGCCTGTGCGTGATCAACGGCGACAACGACTCGCTCAAGCTCAACAGCATTCCGGGAGTTGCGGGTGTCACGTCGATGTGCAAACCGTCAAGCGTTCCGCTGGGTGGCAACTCAGCGAACATCCATGACGCGGTGGACCAGGCCACCGTGCCGTTCCTCTCGGTGTTCCCGTATCTGAACGTGCCCAATCCGGGTGCCATGTAAACGGCACGACTCAGGAGCAATCATGAAAACTAACCGGAAATTTGGCTTGCCTGCTGTCGTGCTGAGCGCGGCGCTGGTAGTGAGTGCATGTGGTGGAGGGGGTGATGGCGGCGGGGTGGCGCCTGCGCCACCGGACATCAGTCAGAGCGCGTCTGCATTGATGGACTTCATGAGGGGCCTGATCGCAGGCACCAGCGAGACCAGCGATCCGATCGACATCAACCCGTTGAAGCTGGCGGTGGACGATACTGCGGATTCGTCGCCGCTGTAAAGACCAAGGACCCCAGCCATGCTGATTCAGCGCAGTTACGCCACGATTCGCGGGTGGGTGGTCCTTTCTCTGGTTTTACTCCTGGTATCGGCTCACGCCGGTGCC
>JBKJRR010000159.1:0-12219 GCA_046594635.1 Burkholderiaceae bacterium | reverse complement strand
ATGGCTGCCCGACAACGAGCTTGCGGTATATGCGCAAGAGTATGAAAGGAACGGCTATCAGGGTGGTCTGCAGTGGTATCGCTGCAATACCAGCGGAGACAACAATGCGGAGTTGCAACTTTTTTCAGGCCGCACGATCGATGTGCCATCTTGCTTCATCGCCGGAAAGAGCGACTGGGGTGCCTACCAGCGACCGGGAGGCGATATGGTCTCTATGCAGACAGGCGTGCTGACCAATATGGTCGGTGGCTGCCACCTGATCGACGGCGCCGGGCATTGGGTACAGCAGGAACAGCCGGAAAAGGTGTGGCCGTTGCTTTTGGAGTTTCTGACTCCGAGGTCGGGTTGACTCGCTGCTGGTCGCGGTCAACTTTGCGCTTTTTGCGCATGAACACTTTGGGTTTCATACGCGGCCCTGCAACTGCTCCACCAGCGCGCCTGTGATAGCCGCCCCAGGGATAAGGTGGAAGCTGGTTATACCTTGTTTGGCAGATGCCGTGGCCAGCGCTGGCGGGATACGCATGGCATTGCGGGGGACCAGAGGAAGGCACACTTCTACGGATGGGGCTCGAACAAGCACCTGGCCAACATCGGTACGCAGGACCTGCCGCTCGCGGGTCGGACCCATGTGGCGTACGGGTGCGTCGAATACCCCGGCCATGCAGTTCATCAACGCGATTCAATGCGGCCGCCACCTCTCACCCCTCAGCGCAAAACACCCCACGCACCGACCGGTGGCGAACTCACGGCGAGCAACAACATTACGTTGACCAAAACGGTCGCCCAGAAAGCGTTGCGGAATGCCGGCTTGGCTGATTTGTGGCGCAGCCACTGTTGAGCCAGCAGCGCACCGGGCCAGCCACCAAGCACTCCCAGCAACAACAGGGTCTTCTCGCTGATGCGCCAGGCGCCGGCACGCGCAGCAGACTTGTCGACAGCGTAAGCGAAAAAGCACACGGCGCTGAGTACTAGGTACCCGATGCCGACGCGAAGCGGCACTTTCCAGACAATGGCCAGCACCAGATACAGCAGCAAAAATGCCAGCAGCACGAAAAGGCTTGCGCCACCCCATTGCGTTTCGACCCTGCGGCTACTTCGGCGCAGATTCACAGTGGCAGCGATGGCAGGACGGACCCGCATGACGCGGCTGGCTCGCTTCCTGTCATCAGGGCCGCGCACCACCTCGAAAGAGACACGCTGATTCAAGCGAGGGCCAGGACCGCCCGTCGCGAACGCCGAGGCATGGACAAAAATATGCTCTCCACCCTGCACCGGCGCAATGAACCCGAAAGCGCAATCGTCGTTCCAGGATGCGACGATGCCTTCAAAGCGCATGGTCACGGAGACCTCGACCCAAACCGGCTGACAGCGCAATTTCGAAGAATGGACCGCGATGCCGTCAGATGCCCGCCATCCTCTTCGATCTGGTGCGACATCAGCGGTCTTTCCCGCCTTTCAACGCATCATCGATCTGAGTCGCCGCACGCAACAGCGCATCGCGGACCTGTATCGCCGCAGCGTGTTGCGCCGGGTCAATGACACCGTCGGCCGAACGGCAGTCCTGGATGAAGCGCGCCACGATTTCGGACAGCGATGTACGCGCCGCGACCTCGGGATTGCCCAGGTATTGCCACTCGGACTCATCCTGGGGATCGCGCAACACCAGCATCTGCCCGGCATCCGCTGTGGCATCGGAATCGGAGACGTCTGCCCGACGGCCCGAAACCGGAAAATAGATATGCATGGCAGTCATCCTCCTTCGACATGTTCTTCACCCATCCTGCGCCAGAGCAGGCGCGCGTAAGCCCTTGGTCTGCAGCAAGCACATTCAACCCCAGACACTGAGACCGGCGTCCTTGAGCGCCGCACGCAAGACATCAGAGCGTGCAACGAATCCGACGACCCGACCATCGTCGTCGACCACCGCCAGTCCCGGCAATTCGGACTCCAGCAAGGCGCTGGCAGCACGTCTTAGGTCGGTGGCAGGCGCAACGCTGGGCACCGGCGTAACCATGATGGACTCTATGCCCTGTTCAAGCCAGTCATCCCAGTTCTGCCCCGTCGCAGCGGAGCCGGGCCACTGCTCCAGGCGAACGAGGTCGGCACGCGTAACCATTCCCACCAGAATTCCACTCGTATTGACGACGGGCGCCTGACCACGACCATGCAGCGTGAGTTGCTGCCAGGCTTGAAGCACGCTCGCGTCCATCGGCAGCGTCAGCACCGAACCGGTCATGACTTCAGCAACGGCCATGTCATACCAGCCATGTGTCGGCAATTGCTGCGTCGTTTCGTAGGCCGCAATTGCCAAGCGGTGCGGTGGCGCGTGTGCAGGTGCCGGCGTTTGCAATGGAGCGCCGTATTCCACGGCTTCGCGCACGGCACTGTCATGTCCGTCGCGCGCGCTGGGCTCAAGGGCACGTGAACGGTCAGCCGCATGCACCCTGCGAATCTGGCGCATCTGCTCCAGCGTGCCGTGGAACACACGGCCGGTTGGACCATAAACCGAGAACATGCCCGCGTGCTCCTTTGGTGCCGAATCACTATAACGCGGACTGCGCTGCGCGACGAGGATGCAAAGGCTCAGTCGTCGGCCGCCTCCGTCAAAAACAGGCTTTGCAGGTCGTTGAGGAAGTCGAAACCGCGTTCCGTCGGCCAGACCCGTGCGAGATCGCGCTCGATCAGGCCCTTGCGCTGGGCCTGGTCAAGCGCCTTGTCGACGGCGCTGAGCGGCAACCCGGTGCGCTCGAGAAAGTTCGCCAGAGGAAACCCTTCCTTCAGTCGCAGCGCATTGAGCATGAATTCAAACGGCAGATCAGCTCGCGCCACCTCCTGGTGCACGGCGATGCAGTCGCCCGCCAATGCCTTTTGCATATATAGACGTGGTTCGCGGTGCCGCACCTGGCGTACGACGCGGTGGGCAAAGCTGAGCTTGCTGTGGGCACCGGCGCCGATACCCAGGTAGTCACCGAACTGCCAGTAGTTGAGGTTGTGCCAGCAGCGATGACCGGGTTTGGCATAGGCTGACACCTCGTAGCGCTCCAAACCTTGCGCACCAGTCGCCGCGGTTACCAGGTCGAGCATCTCGTAAGCCGTGTCCTGATCAGGAACAACCGGCGGGAACTTCGCGAAGTAGGTGTTGGGCTCGATGGTCAGGTGGTAGATGCTGATATGCGGGCTGCCCAGCGCCAACGCCGTTGTCAAGTCCTGCTGCAACGCGTCCATGGTCTGGCCTGGCAAGGCGTACATCAGGTCAAGATTGAAGGTGTCGAATGCCTGCGCCGCCTCCTCGACCGCTGCCAGCGCCTGTGCACGGTCATGCACCCGCCCCAGCGCCTTGAGGTGGGCGTCGTTGAAGCTTTGCACTCCCACCGACAGGCGCGTCACGCCGGCGCCGCGAAAGGCGCGGAATCGGTCACGCTCAAAAGTACCGGGGTTGGCCTCGAGCGTGATTTCGCAAGCTGGCGACAGTCGCAGGCGGGCCCGGATATCGGCCAGCAAGCGGTCGATCGCCTCGGGCGAGAACAGGCTGGGGGTACCACCACCGATAAAGATACTGTGCACGGTGCGGCCCCAGACCAGCGCCAGGGCAGCGTCCAGGTCGGCGACCAAGGCATCGAGGTAGGCTTGCTCCGGCATACCGGTGGCCGCGACCTCATGCGAGTTGAAGTCGCAATAAGGGCACTTCTTCAGGCACCAGGGCAGATGCACGTACAGCGACAGCGGCGGCAATGCCGCCAGTTGCAGGCTGCCTGGTCGCATCAGGTACGCCACGTCAGGAGTCGTTGCCATGCTCAGGCCCAGCGCTCCCGGATCAATTCGACCATCAGGCGCGCGGCGCGCCCGCGATGGCTGTTTGCATTCTTGATCGCAACCGGCAATTGCGCGAATGTCTGGCCAAACTCGGGCAGCCACATCACCGGGTCGAAGCCAAAGCCGTTCGAACCCAAGGGTTCACGGGTGATTTCGCCTTTGGCCCGGCCCGACGCAATCAACGGCTCCGGATCCCCCGCACTGCGCAAAGCAACCAGCGTGGAGACCATGGCGGCGCGCCGGTTGTCCTGGCCCTGCATCTGCTCGAGTAGCGCGCGTACATTGTTGTCGTCGCCCTTGGGGTAACCGAACTTCGTCGCGTAATACGCGGTGTCCACACCCGGCAAACCGCCAAACGCGTCAATACACAGCCCGGCGTCGTCGGCAATGGCGGGCAGCCCGCTGTGTTTGGACGCGTTGCGCGCCTTGGCCAACGCATTCTCGACAAAGGTTGCATAAGGCTCCGGTGCCTCGGGAATGCCCAGGTCGGCCTGGCACACCAGTTCGTAGCCCAGGGGTGCGAACATGGCCTGCAATTCAACAAGTTTGCCGCGGTTGTTCGAGGCCAGCACGATGCATGGTCGCGCCGCACCGGCAGTCACGCTGCCAGGCGACCTGGTGGACTCAGTCACCATATTCATCCCGCCAAGGCCTGTCGCTGCAATTGCATCAATTCGCCAATGCCTTTTTCGGCCAGCGCGAGCATGGCGTCCATCTCGCTGCGCGAGAACGCAACGCCTTCGGCCGTGCCCTGCACTTCGACGAAATGCCCGGCACCGGTCATCACGACGTTCATGTCGGTATCGCAGGACGAGTCTTCGTTGTAGTCAAGGTCAAGCAACGTCACCCCACGCAAGATGCCGACCGATATGGCAGCCACCGGCGCCGTGATCGGGGAAGCGTCCAGCTTGCCGGACTGCAACAACCGGGTCACCGCGTCATGCGCTGCCACATAGGCGCCAGTGATGCTGGCCGTGCGCGTACCGCCATCGGCCTGCAATACGTCGCAGTCGAGTTGAATCGTACGCTCGCCCAGCTTTTTCAGATCAAACACTGCGCGCAGCGAGCGACCGATCAGGCGCTGTATCTCCTGCGTGCGGCCGCTTTGTTTGCCACGCGCCGCCTCGCGGTCGCTGCGCGTATGGGTGGCGCGGGGCAACATGCCGTATTCGGCCGTCACCCAGCCTTCCCCGCTTCCCCTTTTGTGGCCGGGCACCTTTTCTTCGACCGATGCGGTGCATAGCACCTTGGTAGAGCCGAACTCCACCAGCACCGAGCCCTCGGCGTGAATCGTATATGCACGGATCAGGCGCACGGGGCGCAGTTGCCCAGCGGCACGGGCGCCACTGCGTTCAATATCAGTCATGGTGAAGATCCTGAAAACGGGTGGACGGGCCACCCAGGGGGTTAACGCCGTCGGGCGGCAGTGCGCCGGATGGCTTCGTTGATTTCGGCAATCGAGCGTTCGATCGCCGCGTCGTCCAGATCATCGTCACCGGGCTCCAGCCCGCCCGACTGAACGGTGCTGGCGAAGGCGCCATCATTCATGTCGTGGGTCGAGATGTCGTCCTTGGTGGGCGCGAAATCGTCAGGGGTTTCCCACTCCAGGGCGATGACGGTGACATTGTCGCTGGTCGCGCCTGCACGCTCCAAAGCGCTGTCAACCATGGTGGGCACCGCTTCGCCCACTGCCCCGCTGCCCAGTTGCGTGACGATCTCGTCGTCGGACAAGGTGCCCCACAAACCGTCGGAACACAGCATGAGTTTGTCGCCCTGCTGCAGCGCCACCGGACCGGCCATGTCGAGCACCGGCTTGGCCGGTGACCCCAGGCAGGTGAAAAGAATATTGCGATTGGTGTGCTCCGACATCCGTGTGGGCACATGATTTTTAGGCGGCTGCTCGAGGTAGGAGTGGTCGCGCGTTCGCACGACCAGCCTGCCATTGCGTACAAGGTACAGGCGGGAGTCGCCGCAGTGCACCCAGGTTGCCGTGCCGTTTTGCACCACGGCCGCCACCACTGTTGTGCGTGGTGTGTCGAGCATGCCCTTTTCGATGGCGTAGCGGATGATCTGCCGGTGCGCCGCCATGACGGCCGAAGTCAGGAAAGCCGGGACGTCGTCAATCGTAGGATTGGCCTGCTTCTGGTACAGCGCAGAAATGACCTCGAGCGTCAGTTGCGCAGCCACTTCGCCTTCGGGGTGGCCGCCCATGCCGTCGGCCAGCAGCAGGATGCCAGAGTCGCGGGTGTAGCTGTAACCCATGCGGTCTTCATTGAGTTGGCGGCCGCCCTTGCGACTGACCTGGAAAACGGAGAATTTCATTTGGGTTTGACCACGGAACTGGCCGGCGCTTTCGAGTTCTTCTTGTTATCGGTGACCATGGTGTCGAACTGCAGCCGGACTTTCTCTGCCACTGACAGTTTGGTGTAGCGACGCTCGCCTTCGCGACTGAGTTCTTTCTGCAACGCAAATACCGACTGCGGTCGCGACAGCGGGTCGAGCGCCATGCACCATTCGACCACTTCGATCAGATTGTCCGAGTAGATGCCGCGCAGACGCGTGAGGGCCGTGGCAATGCGATCTTTCTCGAGCCGCTGTGGCGCCTCGTTGGGCGGATAACCCTGCATGCATGCGTACATGCAGGCGCCGATGGCGTAGATGTCGGTCCACGGGCCCATCGAGGAATCGCGGCGATACATCTCGGGCGCGGCAAAACCCGGTGTATACATCGGGCGAATGAAGTTGCCCTCTTTGCTGAGCACCTCCCGCGCGGCGCCAAAGTCGATCAGCACCGACTTGTTGTCGTCCGTGATGAAGATATTCGCTGGCTTGATGTCCAGGTGCAGCATTTTGTGCTGGTGCACGATACGCAAGCCGCGCAGAATTTCGTCGAACAACGAGCGGATGGTGGACTCGCGGAACACCTTCTGCTGCTTCTGGTCACGCGCCGTGATGATGAAATCTTGAAGCGCTGCGCCTTCCAGGTAGTTCATCACCATGTAGACGGTTTCGTTCTCGCGGAAGAAATTCATCACGCTGACGACCGACGGGTGAGATATCTGGGCCAACGCCCTCCCTTCCTCGAAGAAGCTCTTGAGGCCCAGCCGGTAGAGCGACAACTTTTCGGGGGCGACTTCCGGGGCGAGTTCGCCCGCGGCACGCGAGGCCAGCGAAGCGGGCAGGTACTCCTTGACCGCGACCTGCTGGCCTTCGGAGTCGAGCGCCAGGTACACCACGCCAAAACCACCCGCAGCGAGTTTGCGGATAATGCGGTAACCGCCAATCACGGTATCCGGTGGCAACGCAGCGGGTTTGACCTTGGACATACCAATAGGAGGGGTTGTGAAAAGGACCTGACCCCGAGGCGCCGGATACACCGACCAACCCCATCAACGACCGACAGGAACAGATAATTCGATGCCAGTTTACAGTATGACCGGCTACGCCGCGGGGCAAGGCAGCAGCGCTGCGCAGCCCTCTGCCACCGAGGCAAGAAGTGCAACTGGCAGTTGGCTTGGACTCGAGATCCGATCGGTCAACAGCCGCTTTCTGGACTTGTCGTTCAGGCTACCGGAGGAGCTTCGCGCGTTCGAACCCAAGTTGCGCGACATGTTGTCGGCCCAACTCAAACGCGGCAAGGTAGAAGTCAGGGCCACGGTCGAATCAGGGTCGATCACGTCCGTGATCGAACCAACCGCCCGGTTGCTGCAGCGCCTGGGTTCGGTGCAGGACAACATCAAGGCCTGGCTGCCAGATGTGTCGCCACTGTCGGTGTCCGATGTGCTGCGCCTGGCTTCGTCCGAGCAATCCGGGCCGCGCGACTGGGGCCCTGAAGTGGTGGCGCTGGCCGAGAAGACGCTGCGCGAATTGCTGCAGGCGCGCAAGCGCGAGGGCGCGAAGCTCGCCACCGCATTGACTGGCAAGATCGATGAGATCCGCTCGCTGACCCGTCAGGCAACCCCGCTTGTGCCGAAGCTGGTGGCGGCGCAGCGTCAGCGCTTTCTGGACCGCTGGAACGAGGCCATGGGCGCGACACAGGGCATGTCGCCCGCCGCGCCTGAAGCCGCGCAGGACCGCGCGCTGTCCGAGGCGACCGCCTTTGCGATACGGATCGACGTGGCTGAGGAGATCACCCGGCTCGACGCCCATCTGGACGAGATCGAACGTTTGATCGGCAAAGGCGGCGAGATCGGCAAACGGCTGGACTTCCTGATTCAGGAGTTGCACCGAGAGGCCAACACGCTGGGCTCAAAGTCGGCAGCACTGGAGCTGACCCATGTCTCGGTCGACATGAAGGTGCTCATTGAGCAGATGCGCGAGCAGGTGCAGAACATAGAATGAGAGCCGACCCGGGAGCGGCGTCTGCGCCCCGGGGAACGCAACCGAATATTTGCAAGCATGGACTATCCTGGAAATCTGTTCGTCGTCGCGGCGCCAAGTGGCGCCGGAAAATCGAGCTTGGTCAAGGCCCTGCTGGAACTCGACTCACTGGTCAAGCCGTCCATCTCCCATACAACGCGCGCGGCGCGCGGCCAGGAAAAAAACGGCCGTGAGTATTTTTTCGTGTCGAACACCGAGTTCGACTCGATGGTCAAGGACAATGGATTCGTCGAATGGGCCGAAGTACACGGCCATCGGTATGGAACCTCCCGCGAGGCGATTACCCAGCGGATGGACCAGGGGTCCGACGTGGTGCTGGAAATCGATTTCCAGGGCGCTATGTCGATCAAGCGGGTGTTTGCCAACGCGGTGACGATCTTCATCCTGCCACCGAGCTGGGAGGAATTGCGCGCGAGGCTGGAGCGTCGCGGCGAAGATGCCATCGAGACCATCGACCTGCGTCTGCGCAACGCAGAGACCGAAATGGCCCAGATCCACAATTTTGACTTCGTTATAATCAACGACTCGTTTGACCGCGCACTGTTTGACCTCAAGGCCATCGTGCATGCGCAGCGGCTCAAGTTTGCGGTCCAACGCCGCGCCCGCGCAGGGACTTTCAGTGCGTTGAACATTCCCTAGCGCCTCACAGGCATTTCCGGAGAACCCCATGGCCCGTATCACCGTTGAAGACTGCCTCGCCCAGATTCCCAACCGCTTTCAGCTGGTTCTTGCAGCTACCTACCGCGCCCGTATGCTGAGCCAGGGACACGCGCCGAAAATCGAAAGCAAGAACAAGCCCGGCGTGACTGCGTTGCGCGAAATCGCCGCCGGCAAGATCGGCCTGGAAATGCTCAAAAAAGTCCCGATCTGACGCAGACCGCGACTTCCTAAAGATGGCACCCTTGTGGTGCCATTTTTCATGGCCGCATGGCATTCGCCTGCGCGCGCTATATTCAAAGGGTGAGTAACTTCCTTGATATGCCCGCGGCGCCCTCCAAACGCGCCCGCAAGCCGCGCACTGCCAGTGCGCCGAGTCCGGCGGCCGCCAACGCGGCAGCGGCCAGTTTTGCCGCGCTCACCTCCTGCCTGGATTATCTCGCCCCTGCCGACGTGGAAAAAGTCCGCCAAGCCTATCGGTTTGCCGACGAGGCGCACCTGGGGCAGATTCGCAGCAGTGGCGAACCCTACATCACACACCCCATCGCAGTGGCCGCACAGTGTGCGGAGTGGAAGCTCGACGCACAGGCCCTGATGGCGGCCTTGCTGCATGATGCGCTGGAGGACTGCGGTGTCACCAAATCGGAGTTGATCGATCGCTTCGGGGCACCGGTGGCGGAACTGGTCGACGGTCTGACCAAGCTCGACAAGTTGCACTTCAATACCCGGGAAGAGAATCAGGCGGAGTCGTTCCGCAAGATGCTGCTGGCGATGGCACGCGATGTGCGCGTCATTCTGATCAAACTGGCCGACCGCTCTCACAACATGCGCACGCTGGGCAACGTGTCACGAGACAAATGGGCACGTATATCGTCTGAAACTCTGGAAATTTACGCGCCCATCGCACATCGCCTGGGCCTCAACCAGATTTACCGCGAACTTCAGGACCTGTCTTTTGCCTATCTGCATCCGTGGCGCAAAACTGTGCTGGCCAAGGCAGTAGAGAAGGCCCGCAGCCGCCGACGCGACCTGATCCAGAAGGTGCACAGCGAAGTCGAATCCGCGTTTTCCGAGGTCAAGATGCCACTGCGCATTGCCGGGCGGGAAAAGTCAGTGTTCTCGATCTATCGCAAGATGACGCTCAAGCACCTGACATTTGCACAGGTGACCGACATCTACGGCTTTCGCCTGATCGTGCCCACCTTGGTCGATTGCTACACGGCGCTGGGCGTGCTGCACCAGTTGTACAAGCCGGTGCCGGGGCGGTTCAAGGACCATATCGCCATCGCGAAGGTCAACGGCTACCAATCGCTGCATACCACGCTGGTCGGACCTTCTGGCGTAAACGTCGAGTTTCAGATACGCACCGAAGCCATGAACCTGATTGCCGATTCTGGCGTTGCGGCGCACTGGCTCTACAAAGCGAAGTCGACCGACGGCGCGGTCAATGAAAATCTGGGCAACCAATGGCTGCAGTCGCTGCTCGACATCCAGCACGAAACCGGAGACGCCGCGGAGTTCTGGGACCATGTCAAGGTCGACCTGTTCCCGGATGCGGTTTACGTTTTCACTCCGCGCAGCCAGATCCTGTCGTTGCCACGTGGCGCTACCGTGGTCGACTTTGCCTACGCCATTCACAGCGACGTCGGCGACCGTACGGTCGCTGCGCGCATCAACGGCGAGCAGGTGCCGCTGCGCAACGAGCTCAAGAATGGCGATGTGGTCGAAATTGTCACCGCCTCGATCTCGCGGCCCAATCCGGCCTGGCTGAGTTTCGTGCGTACCGGCAGGGCGCGCTCCAAGATCCGTCACCATCTCAAGACAACGGCAAGTGCCGAGTCAGAAGTATTTGGCAAAAAGCTGCTGGCGCAGGCTCTACGCGCCGAGGGCATAGAAAACTTTCCCGAGGACGAAACGGTTTACCAGACGGTCTGGGATCGACTGCTGCGCTTCACCGGCAACCGCAATCGCGCGGAGCTGCTCACCGATGTGGGCCTGGGCAAACGGATTGCGACCATCGTGGCCAAACGACTGGTTTCCTTGCTGGCGGAGGTCAATGGCGAAAAGCCCGATGCATTGCTGCTCACACGTGAACGCTTCACGGCGGATCCGTCCAACAAGCAAGGCGTGGTGACACTCGACGGCAGCGAGAACGCGTCTGTGCACTATTCGACTTGCTGCCGACCGATACCAGGTGACCCTATCGTCGGCTACCTGGGTCGCGGCGAAGGCCTGGTGGTGCACACCCGCGCCTGTCCGGTGGCCGCCAAACTGCAAAACAAGGACAGTGAACGGTTTATCGACGTTGAATGGTCTGACGAGCCCGCTCGCCCCTTCGAGACCGAAATCCTGGTCTCGGTGATCAATGGCAAAGGGGTTCTGGCGCGCGTGGCGGCAGCACTCGCCGCGGCAGAATCAGACATTACCCATATCAACATGGGCCAAGAGGGAGCACAAGATGCAGCGGATCTGCGCTTTGTCATCGCTGTTCGCGACCGCTCTCACCTGGAGGCCGCGCTGCGCAATCTGCGCCGCACGTCATCGGTGCTCAAGGTCCAGCGGCTCTGACCCGACCGTATCGTCAGGCCAGCGGCGCGGGGTAGCGCACACGCAAAACCTCGATGTCGTCTCTACCCTGGGGCGTCACCAACTCCACGACATCGCCCTCGCGCGCCTTGAGCAGCGTGCGGGCCACCGGGGAAACCCAGCTGATCTCGCCCTTGAGGTTGTCGACCTCGTCTATCCCTAGGATGGTGACCGTCCGCTCCTGGCCGGCTCCATCAACATAGGTCACGGTCGCGCCAAAAAAGATCTGGTCGTTCCCGTGGTGCAGTGAGGGATCGGTCACGACGGCCATTTCCAGCCGCCCCGTCAGAAATCGAATGCGTCGATCGATCTCGCGCAGACGCTTCTTGCCATAGATGTAGTCGCCGTTTTCGGAGCGATCACCATTGCTGGCCGCCCAGTGCACCACATCGACGATTTTCGGTCGCTCGACGTCGATCAGATCCATCAGTTCGCCGCGCAAGCGCGCGTAACCGGCGCCGGTAATGTAGTTCTTGCCACCGCCAGGCAGGGGCGCCATGCGCACATCGTCGTCATCGTCCGGCGCGTCGTCCGATTCCTTGGTGAATGCCTTGCTCATTGTGTGTTTGCTTGTCCCGTCGCCACCTGCTGGTTGTTGTTGCGCCAAGTAGAAAAAGAAACAAAAAAGCCCTGCGTCTTTGTGGGACACAGGGCTTTGCTGTTTTTTTGGTGCGGCTGGCAGGAATTGAACCCACGACCCCTTGGTTCGTAGCCAAGTACTCTATCCAACTGAGCTACAGCCGCGAAGCCTCGAATTCTAACACCATCAATTTGCGCTTTCGG
>JBKJRR010000114.1:0-4692 GCA_046594635.1 Burkholderiaceae bacterium | reverse complement strand
CTTGGCGCGTCGGCCCAGCGCCGCGTCAAGCTGCACTTCGTTGCCTCCGGTTTCCAGCGCATGCACCAGGCCAGCCAGCCCGTTCATCGCCATCCATGGGCAGTGCGCGCAGCTTTTGCATGTGGCACTGTTGCCGGCAGTGGGCGCCTCAATGAAGATCTTGCCCGGATGGCGTTTGCGCAGCGAATGCATCATGCCGTTGTCTGTGGCCACGATAAAGGTGCTCGCATCCAGCGTACCGGCCGCACGCACGATGGCGGCCGTGGAGCCGACCACGTCGGCCAGGGCCACCACGTCTGCTGGGGATTCCGGATGCACCAGGACCTTGGCGCCAGGATGTTCACGCATCAGCATCGACAACTCGAGCGCCTTGAATTCGTCGTGCACGATGCAGTTGCCTTGCCACATCACCATATCGGCGCCAGTCTGGCGCTGCACATAGCTGCCCAGATGTTGGTCGGGTGCCCACAATATCCTGCGACCCTGGTCCGTCAGCACCTGGACAATTTCCAACGCGCAACTGGAAGTAACGACCCAGTCTGCACGCGCCTTCACCGCGGCGCTGGTGTTGGCATACACGACGACCGTGTGGTCCGGATGGGCATCACAGAAGGCGCTGAATTCTTCGATCGGGCAACCCAGGTCGAGTGAGCAGGTGGCGTCCAGATCGGGCATCAGTACCCGCTTGTCCGGCGACAGGATCTTGGCGGTCTCGCCCATGAAGCGCACACCGGCCACCACCAGGGTCTGCGCCGCGTGGTCGCGCCCAAAGCGTGCCATCTCCAGTGAATCACTCACCAGACCGCCGGTCTCTTCGGCAAGGTCCTGCAGGTCGGAATGAACGTAATAGTGCGCCACCAGAACGGCGTTGCGATCGGTGAGCAATTGGCGTGCGCGGTCGCGCAACACCGTGCGCTCAGGCTGGGACAGAGCCGACGGAACCCGTGCCCAGGCCACGCGGGTGTCGCACGCCGGCTGCATGTATTCCACATGGAAACGCGCGTTCATGCCAGGTCCTCGAACCGCATCGAAAAGTCGACCGCCTTGATGTCCTTGGTCAATGCGCCCACCGAGATGCGGTCCACGCCGGTACGTGCCAGCGCCGCAACACTCTCGAGCGTGACACCTCCGGATATTTCCAGTACCGCCTTGTTGACGCCACGCGCTGCATTGATCTGTACGGCTTGCGCCAGTGTGTCCAGGTCCATGTTGTCGAGCAGAATCATCGATGCACCGGCGTCAAGCGCCGTGCGAAGCTGCTCCAGTGTTTCCACCTCGATCTGGACAAAGGTCGCACGCGCCGCGATATCGCCGGCGCGCGCCAGCACCTGCGTAATGCCGCCAGCGGCTGCAATATGGTTTTCCTTGATCAGGATGGCATCGAACAGCCCCATGCGGTGGTTCACCCCGCCACCGGTGCGTACCGCATATTTCTGCGCCTGGCGCAGTCCGGGCAAGGTCTTGCGTGTGTCCACGATCTGTGCCTGCGTGCCGCTGACCGCGCTCACGTATTGCGCTGTGCGTGTGGCCACTGCGCTGAGCATCTGCAAAAAATTGAGCGCCGTCCGTTCGGCACTGAGCAGTGCCCGGGCCTGGCCGCGGATCTCGAGTACCACCTGGTTCACAGTGCAGCGCCCACCGTCACCAACCGTCCAGACCAGGCTGGCCAAGGGGTCGAGCGCCTTCACCGTGGCCTCGACCCACGGCGCACCACACAACACTGCACTTTCGCGCGACAGCACCCGTGCGCGCACCTGGCGCTGCGGTTCAATCAAGGATGCGGTCAGATCGCCAGCACCAACGTCTTCGGACAGGGCCCTGTGTACGTCCAGGTCAACCTGCGTCTTGCGTTGGGTTACGGAAGAATGAAGTTTGTCGTTCATCAAGGAGGGGAGTGGAGAGTTGAAAGAACAGGGGCGCTTGTCGTTCGGGCGACAAACGAATTCTATGCAACCCTGGAGCGAGCGTTGATTGGCCGGGCTGGTTCAAGTCGCGCGCCAAGCCATGAGTCCATGCGGTGTGTCAGCCCATCGCGCCAGTAGCGCCTGTGTTTTCGCCACTGGCGTAGACTGGTCCAAGTCTCCCGACCCCTTAGTGTGGGTCTGCAGCAGGGCCGCGTTACATCATGACTGCGCGTTAACGGGCTGGGCCATCGAGGCCCGAATGCCACACCTCGTCAAAGGAATTTTCCATGTCCCGTATATTCATGACGTTATGCTTTGCGGCATTGCTGACAGCTTGCGGCTCCATCGGCGCCGGATTGGGTATCAGCGTTCCGGTCATACCAGGCATTTCCATCGGCGTAGGTGTGGGCAGCGGTGGCGTGAATGCCGGCGTATCGGCGGGTCGCGGACCTGTCAGTGCCGGTGTCGGCGTCAGTCAGAAAGGCCAGGTGACTGGCAGTGCCGGCGTTGGCACGAGCACTGGCGTCGGCAGGGCGCGCGTGGGTGTGGGCGTGGGCACGGGCGGCGTACTCTATGACCCGAATAATCAGCAGACACGCGACGAATCCATCACACGCTGACGCTTCTGTGAGCCTGCACATGTGGAAGTGGGCTCGGACGTGGTGCAAAGTTCGGCCCGGCCACCCGGTGTCGGAACCGGGGCCGACCAATCAGGGTCGATCGTTATAATCCCCCGTTGTTTTGAGACGCGCCATCCATTCTGAGGACACCATGAGCGACATCAGCCACGAAGAAGACCATACCGGACCGATCAAGACACCCAAGCAATTGCTGATCACGGTGTTTTTCTCGTTCGTCGCTCCTATCTTCATCATCATCGGACTGGTCGCATATGTCACCTCGGGTAACAAACCGGCGGCAGGTACGGTCAACGTAGAGAAATCGATCGCCGAACGCATCCAGAAGGTCGGCATGGTCGAGATTCGCGATGCCAACCGCGAACGCAAGAGCGGCGAGGACGTCTACAAGGCCCAGTGCGTGACCTGCCACGCAGCCGGCGTCGCAGGTGCACCCAAGTTAGGTGATGCCAGCGCATGGGGCGCGCGTGTTGCGACGGGCCTGGAAGCACTCGTCACTTCCGCACTCAAGGGCAAGGGTGCCATGGGCGCGCAAGCTGGCGGCGATTTCGATGACCTGGAAATCTCCCGCGCCGTGGTCTTCATGGCCAACGCAGGTGGCGGCAAGTTCACCGCGCCAGCGGCTCCCGCTCCGGCCGGTGCGGCGTCTGACGCTACGGCAGCCGCGCCGCAAGCGGCGGCTTCCGGCGAAGTGGCCAAGAAATAGTTGCCGGGCTCTTGACGTAGCCGAAACGCACCGGCAGTTGGTCCGCCTGCTCCTCCTGCGGCACCCACAAGCCTGATTCGATGGCGTCAGCGGCAATGGGCACATCGTGCGAGTGCAACAGGCC
Organism: Burkholderiaceae bacterium; assembly: GCA_046594635.1. GTDB lineage: Bacteria > Pseudomonadota > Gammaproteobacteria > Burkholderiales > Burkholderiaceae_C > CAISIP01. The sequence goes on along the minus strand of JBKJRR010000114.1, from coordinate 1,320 downwards.
GAATCCCGAGTCCGTTTCCAGGTAGACCTTGCCGTCTTCATCGACAAAACTGCGCTGGAGCCGCACGGATTGGCCGGTATGGGCGGTCACCGAGAAGTCAGCCGCTACGCGCCAGATCCATGGCGTGGCTTCGAGTTCGACATAAACACATTGCGGCCCGTTCTGAAAAAACCACTGCCCATTCGCATCCGGCTCATAATTGCGCCCGATGAAGGCCAGCAGCTTTTCATGTTGCAGCAACGAGCCTTTTGACTCCGGATTGCCATCACCAAAAGGGCCGGCAGCCTGCGCCGCATCATCCCGCAAATACCATTGGCCGCGCGTATCAAGGCCAAGCCAGCCGTAACAATGCGGCACGTTGGGCCATTTGGCCAGGGCCTGTCTGACGATATCGTCCATGCGAGCCATTATGGCGGTGTAGGCGATACCGCACTCAGCGGCCGTGGCGCAGCAGCCAGTCTCCGACGGCCTGTGGCATGGCCCAGACGTCACCCGGCGGGCGTCCCTGGGGAAAGCCCACGTGGCCACCTCCCGCAGGTTGCCACAATGTCACCATGTCGGATACTTCCCGAGGCCCTGGCAGGCTCCAGACCGGCACAAACGGATCGTTGCGGGCGTTCACTACCAGCGCCGGAACATCGATACGGCGAAGATGCGGCTTGGCCGAAGCCCGCTGCCAATAGTCCTCGGTATCGCGGAATCCGTGCACCGGCGCGGTGAAGATGTTGTCGAAGGCATACAGGTCCTGGGCTCGCATCAAGGCATCGCGATCGAACAGTCCGGGATGTTGCGCATACTTGCGCAAGGCCTTGGGCCGCATGGTTTTGAGAAACATCCGCGTGTACACCAGCCGGTTGAAGCCGCGGCCGATCGCGTGTCCACCGGCCGCCAGATCCAGTGGCGCACAGATCGACGCAACGGCCGAGACGACGGTATTGGCTGAGGACGCTATTTCGCCGGCCCAGCGCATCAGAGCGTTACCTCCCAGCGATACCCCCACCGCGACGATGGGGCCGCCATGGACGGCTCGGAAACGACGCAGTATCCAGTCGATTTCCTGGAAGTCACCGGAGTGGTATGCCCGCGGCCCCCGATTGAGCTCGCCACTGCAGCCACGAAAATGGGCGACCGCGAACGCGGCCCCGCGGTTCGCGGCGAAGTCCGCAAAGGAATGGGCGTAGTGACTGCCTGACGACCCCTCGAGCCCATGGAACATCACGATCAGCGGCGATTTCGCAAGCGGCTGCACCTGGTCTGGCGCCAGCGGATTGCTGTCGAGCCAGTCGACGTCGATGAAATCCGCGTCCGGCGTGTCCCAGC
>JBKJRR010000503.1:0-7808 GCA_046594635.1 Burkholderiaceae bacterium | reverse complement strand
TTCAGGTGCTGGCCCACGCACTCGGAACCCACACCGCAGTCTCACGGGTGCAAGGCGGCAGGCTCAAGGCCAAACGCGAGATCCGCATTGCGGCCCTGTTCCGCCACCTGCCAGCATCGTTCCTGCGCATGATCACGGTACATGAACTGGCCCATCTGAAGGAAAAGGGTCACGACAAGGCTTTCTACCAGTTGTGCACCTACATGGAACCCGATTACCACCAGATCGAGTTCGACCTGCGCATGGTGCTGACCCACATTGACACAATAGGGCCGCTTGAAGTCGCCAAAGCGCCGCAGTGATGAAAGATCGGCTGTCATCACGGTTGCCGACCACCCATGCACCCGCGATAGGCTCCTGCGAAAAACCGCTGGCACGGCCCGTTCGGTGGCTGTTGTGGCTGGCGGGCACGATTGCATTTGGACTGGCACTGATCGGTGTGGTGTTGCCCGGCTTGCCCACCACACCGTTCGTGCTGCTAGCAGCCGCCTGTTATGCCCGCGCCTCGCCACGTTTGCACCAGCGCATGCGCGAGAACGCCTGGATCGGTCCGATGTTGCGTGACTGGGAGACCAACCGCAGCCTGAGTCGTCGGGTCAAGACCATCGCATTGGCGTCAATGTCCATCATGGTGGCATTCTCGGTCTGGACCCTGCGTTGGTATCCGGCCCTGCAGATGCTGCTGCTCGCCACTGGTGCATTGGGTATCTGGGTCGTGGGTTGGCACATACCAACCCGCGCCAGGCCGCAGCATCCAAATACCGGCGCGGCTGCGCCGGACACGGCCCCGCGCTGAGCACACGCGGGGCCCGACGCTACGCAGGGGAACCCTTGACCTGGATCAGGCGGGTGTCCCGCGGCGAAGTCCAAGCACAACCGTTCAGGCGCCGCTGGCGACTTTGCGCTCCAGCAGCAGTAATGTGGCGTCGCCCAGTGCGGCACCACCACGCACAAGATCAAAAATTACATCAAAGTGGTTGCGCCCGGGTACTTCAAACACCTCGGGCGGACGTTCTGCAACAGCGCCGATAGCCTGCGCAAACGCCTGACTCTGTACCTTGAACGCCGGCGTTTCAACCTCGCCCCAACACACCAACGCAGGTGGAAAACCGGCCAGGTCGAATCGGATCGGGCTCACATCCGCTGCGGTCCCGGGCGTCAGCGCCAGCGCCTCGTTGATCGACGTACCCACCAGCGGAAACAACTCATAGACGCCCGACACCAGCACTGCAGCAGCGGGCAGCCCCTTTGGCAGATCGGCATCACCCGGCCAGCCGCGCAAACAGCTCATGGCCGCCAGATGGGCGCCGGCCGAACTGCCGGCCACGACGATGCGCCGGGCATCGATTCCCAGTTCGTCAGCATGCGCATGCAACCAGCGCAGTGCATTGCGGCATTCGACCACCATTTGCGCCAGCGTCGCGTGCGGCGCCAGCGTGTAGTCGAGCGCGGCAAACGCCGCGTCTGCCGCGATGCATTCCCCGGCGGCAAACAGCGATTGGTTCTTTGACAACTCCTGCCAGTAACCGCCATGGATGTATACCAGCAGTGGCGGCAAGGCCGAGCCTGCGGGGCCGGCGTCAGGCGGCAGAAACAGGTCCAGCGTGTTCGACTCCAATGCCCCGTACGCCAGTCCACGCCGGGCCTCGTGTGAGCGCAACGCAGCAGCGCTGCGCTGCACATATGCATGAACGAACGGCGCGTAATCGCCACCGATGCAGGAACTCGGTGAATAGGCGCGTTCACGCTCGGCCAGTGGCAGGCTGGCGCCGAAGGCAGCAGGGTCAATCGTCATGTGCAAGCAACTCTGCGATCAACTGCACGGGATGGGCCACGCAACCCACACATCCTGGCCAGGTTCATAACTCGGTGCGCACGCGCCAGAGTTCGGGGAACAACACCACGTCGAGCATCTTGCGCAGGTAACTCACGCCACCGGTGCCGCCGGTACCGCGCTTGAATCCGATGATGCGCTCGACCGTGGTGACATGTCGAAAGCGCCAGTGGCGGAACGCGTCCTCCAGATCAACCAGCTTCTCGGCCAGCTGGTACAGCTCCCAATGGGCCGACGGATCGCGGTACACCACCGACCAGGCCTGCGTGACGGCATCGTCTGCCACATACGGCTGCGTCCAGTCCCGCTCCAGATGGCTGGCCGGAACAGCCATGCCGCGCCGCGCCATCAACCGCAGTGCTTCGTCATACAGGGATGGCGCCTCATAAGTGGCCTGCACCATGGCCAGTCGCTCGGGGTGATGCACGTGCGGCTTGAGCATGGCCGCATTCTTGTTGCCAAGCGAAAACTCGATGCAGCGGTACTGGAAACTCTGGAACCCGCTGGACTGCCCGAGCGAGGGTCGCATGGCGGTGTACTCGGGCGGCGTCATCGTCGCCAGCACATCCCAGGCGTGCACCAGTTGCTCCATGATGCGCGAGACCCGTGCCAGCATCTTGAACGCACTGGACAACTCATCACTGGCGACGCCACGTACCGCCGCGCCGAGCTCGTGCAGCATCAGTTTCATCCACAGTTCGCTGGTCTGGTGCTGCACGATGAACAGCATCTCGTCGTGCGCGGTCGACAGCGGCTTTTGTGCACCCAATATCTGGTCGAGCTGCAGGTAGCCGCCGTAACTCATGGAGCGGCTGAAATCAAGCTGGGCTTTTTCGTCCTGGACAATCTTCGCGCTCGAGGCGTCGGCTGCGGATGAATCGGATGTCATGTCTACTCCAGAACGGTGGCCATGGCGTATGCCACATGATCGGTATTGTCTGTCGCCAGCGCGCAATGACACAGCAGTCCCTACCGAAAACCACGAGACCCTGTGAGAACGAAAGGGCCGATGAGCGCCGCGTCACGGGTGCGACTGCCCGCACGCGCCTCTCTGCGCACAATCCGCTGATGGGAAACCTCTACCTCGTACGCCATGGCCAGGCATCGTTTGGCGCGGATAACTACGACCAGCTCAGCGATCTGGGCCTGCGCCAGAGCGAACGGCTGGGCGCCTATCTGGCCGGCAAAGGTGTGTTGTTCGAGGCCGCGTTCTGTGGCAGCCTGCAACGCCAGCACCAGACACTCGACGGCATTTGCCGGGGCGCGGCGATGTCCTTACCAGTGACCGAATGGCCGGGTCTGAACGAGTACGACAGTGCCGCGGTGATCGCGAGCATTTACCCGCATGCGCTGGAAAAGCCCGATACCCCGGAAAAATACCGCCACCATTTCCGCCTGCTGCGAGACGGCCTGACCCAATGGATGAACGGTATCGTCAGCCCGCGTGGCATGCCCGACTATGCCGGCTTTGTCGCCGGCGTCTGGCAGGCACTGGAGCAGGTGCGCAAACACCATAGCGGCAATGTGCTGATGGTTTCCAGTGGCGGACCCATCGCCACCGCGGTCGGCCAGGTGTTGGGCACATCGCCGGAGACGACGATCGAATTGAATTTGCGCATCCGCAACAGCGCGGTAACCGAGTTCGCTTTCAACCCCAAGCGCCACATGCTGCTGACCTACAACACCTTGCCGCACCTGGATGACGCGAAATACCAGAACTGGGTCACCTACGCCTGAGGTGCCGCTGCGCCAAGCAGACGCGCCGGTACATCAACTGCGCAGCGGCAAGGCGATGCCCACCGCCATGAAGACTCCGCCGCAAGCCTGGTTGAAGCGATGTCCGACGCGCGCCAGCCACGGACTGATGCGATAGGCCATGCTGGCGATGAACCACTCGATGGCGATTTCAATGACGGCGAAAGTGCCGGCCATGACCACAAACTGAACCCAGAGACTGCGCGCCGGATCAATGAACTGCGGCAGGAACGCCGCGAAGAACAGGATGCCCTTGGGGTTGGTCAGCGCCGACAAGGCACCTTGCCGGAACAAGGAAGCGCCCGAACGGATCGCCCGTCCGCTGGCCGCCTCCAGACCCAACGGCGGCGAACGCCAGACCTGGATACCCAGCCAGATCAGATACAGGCCACCGACCCACTTCATCACCGTGAGCCAGACCAGCGAGGTCTGGAGCAAGGCGCCGATACCGAACATCGACAGGCCGACGATGATGACAAATCCGGTGGCCCCACCAAAGATCGTAAACAGCGTCTTGCGCCGGCCGTGCATGGCGCCGTGTGTGAGCGCCAGCAGCCCATTGGGCCCGGGCGACAACGACAGGCCGGTTGCCGCCAGGAAATAGATCAGCCAGGTGTGCATGTCCATGGCATCGATGGTGCCTTGCAGCATGACACGGGTCAAGCGATCTGACTCAAAACCCCCGTACGCGCGCCGTGGTCAGCCAGGCAGGTCGCCGCCCCGCCGTGGGCACAGGGCCGGGCATCGTGGCCAACGGGACTGCGCGTAACATCTGCGCAACGATTCGCCCCGACCGCCGCGCCGCCTAAGCATGACAAGCCCTACTTCTGCCTCCACGCCATCCGGCCCGCTTTCGGGTCGCGTCGCGCTGATCACCGGCGCCAATACCGGCATCGGCCTGGTTGCCGCGCGCGAATTGGCACGCCAGGGTGCCCACCTGTTCATCACCTGCCGCGACCTGGCGACTGCGCACAAGGCGCTGGACGATATCCGTACAACCAGCGGCAATCCGAAGGTTGAGGCCTTGACGCTGGATCTGGGCGACTTTACGTCCGTGCGCGTTGGTGCCCGGACCTTCCTGGCACGTGGCTTGCCCCTGCACCTGCTGGTCAACAACGCCGGCCTGGCCGGGGCCGGCGGCATCACGGCATCGGGCTTCGAACGTGCGTTCGGCGTCAATCACATGGGGCATTTCTTACTGACACAACTGCTGCTCGATCGGATCAAGGCCTCGGCGCCCGCCCGTATCGTCACCGTGGCCAGTCGGGCGCACTACCGTGCCAGCGGGCTGGACTGGGAGGCCTTGCGCCAGCCTACACAAAGTCGAACCGCCATCACCGAATACAGCAATTCCAAACTCGCCAATGTGCTGTTCAGCGCCGAACTCGGGCGCCGCCTGGCGAACTCCGGCGTCACAACTTATGCGCTGCATCCGGGCGTGGTGGCGTCCGATGTCTGGCGCGCCGTTCCCTGGCCGATCCGCCCTCTGATGAAGCTGGGCATGATCTCGACCGAGCAAGGTGCCGTCACCACGCTGCACTGCGCCACCGCCCCGCAACTGGCGGACGAATCAGGCCTGTACTACGACAAATGCCAGGCACGCACACCCAGTGTGTTGGGGCGTGATGCGGCGCTGGCGGCGGAGTTGTGGCGCCGCAGCACTTTATGGACGGACACCGATGACGCACCCTGACTGCGACGCGCTGGAACCACCAGGCAAGCCGGACCGCCCACCGGATCAGGCCACGCCATCGGCCACCGCGGCCGCGCGGCAGCCCCGCAACCCGCTGCATGGCGTAACACTGGAGCACATGGTGACGGCCCTGGCCGACGCCTATGGCTGGCCCGGCCTGGCCGAGCGTATCCCGGTGCGTTGCTTCAGCCACGACCCCAGCGTCGGCTCGAGCCTGAAGTTCCTGCGCAAGACACCATGGGCACGCGACAAGGTCGAAGGCCTCTATCTGTTCATGTTGCGCGAAAAACGTCGCAATGACAGCGGACAAGGACAGCCTGCGCGCAGGCACACGCCCTGAACCTGCAACGGCACAACGATCTCTTGCGACGCGCCAGCACTAAACGGACCAGACCATGATCGCCCGGGATTTCATCGACCGCCAGACGTCACACTGGCAGGCCACCTGGCTGTCCCTCTGTGGCCAACCGGGAGATACGGCGTTGCTGCAGGCACTGGTGACGCGCTACAGCGAACCGCACCGGCACTACCACACGCTGCAACACCTCGACGCCTGCCTGCGCCACCTACCCGATCTGCGCAGACACGCCACGCATCCGGATGAAGTCGCGCTGGCCTTGTGGTTTCATGATGCAATTTACGACATCGGCGCGGCAGACAACGAACGCCGCAGTGCGCAATGGGCCGTCGAGTCGCTGTTGTCAGCACGGGTCGAGGACACGGTAGCGCAGCGGGTGTCTGCGCTGATTTTGGTCACGCGCCACGATGTGTTGCCCCGCACGATCGACGAACAGGTCATGCTCGATGTGGACCTGGCCATCCTGGGGGCGCGCGACCCGGTGTTTGACGGGTATGAGGGCCAGGTGCGGGCCGAATACCAGACCGTGCCCGAATCCTTTTTTCGCGCCAACCGGCGCCGCATCCTGCAAGGTTTTCTGGCCCGCGAACGCATCTACCACACGGGCCTGTTCCACGGACGTTTCGAGGCACAGGCACGGCGCAATCTGGCCCGCTCGATCGCCGCGCTGCAAGATTGAACGAGGCGCCGTGCTGGCGCGTTACGGGCCCGGTCTCCCGACCAGTGTGGACAATGGCAGGCGCGAGAACTCCGCCAGCAGCAGCGCGAGTTGGCTTGCGGCCGAGGCCACCAGCGCACGCCCCTTGTCAGCCGTGGCTGCCGCAGCGTTGCCCGCCGCCCCCTGCGGGTTGTAGTCCTGCATCTGCCAGGCCAGCCGGGCACTTCTGCCATTGCCCAGGATCGGGTAATCACGGGCGCGTTGTTGCGACGTCGACGCGAAATCCCGGGCCTGGCCCATGTCCACCAGTGCGGGCCGGATCGCGAGCATCATCGAGGTCTCCATGTCGCCTGCGTGCACGCCGAAACGCCGCTCGTCGGGACCAAAAGGCGCCATCGCCGCGTCGGCCAGCGGCAGGTCGTACCAGTTGCTGTGATAGACCATCAGGTCATGGCGGGCGCGCAGATCGCGACCGACGATATCCATCAGAGCGACCTGCCCGCCGTGGGCGTTGAACAGCAGCAGTTTGCGCACGCCGGCAGCGGCAACACAATCGCCGATTTCGGTCCAGAGCCGGATCAAGGTTTCCGCCCCCAGCGTCAAGGTGCCGGGAAAACCGGCGTGTTCGTTGCTCTTGCCTATTTTCTGGGTAGGCAACACCAGAACGGGCAGCTCCGCCGGAAGCAGCGGCAATGCGGCACCGACAATGGCGTCAACCAGGTCACTGTCGACCGACAGCGGAAGATGGGGGCCGTGTTGCTCGGTCGCGCCCACCGGCAGCATGGCGACGACCGCGCCGATGTCCGGCGCATGTGGCAAGCCGGAGAACTCACGGGTCGTCAGATCGGCCCAATATCGGGAAGGCAATCGCATGCCGCGATCTTAGCCGCAGGGCGCGCGGTTCCGGAGCGCAATGCCGCAGGGTCTGCGCCAGTAGGACACCAGCACCCCTTGGCAACCGGCGCCACGGGTTGCTTTTGCTGCCCTTCAGGACGACGCGCTGAGCGTCGCGTCGAGTTCCTTGCACGAAGGCGCGCACACCGTTTGCGACTTGCCGGCCACCTTGCGGGTGCCCATCAGAGAACGCGGGCGATGTTTGCCACACATGAAACAGGACATGGTGGCGCCACCAAACGACGCCGCCGCCGCAAATGGCGAGCCCGATACCTTGGACTTGTAACGCAGGCCGTTGGCCTTGACGGCGGTCTTTGCCTCAGCTTTGGCCATAGATCAGTCTTTCTTTGGATGGAATTGGAAGATGGGTCATGAATGCGTTGATCAGGTCACCACACACTGGCCATTGCAGACCCGAACGTAACGCTGTCGCCAACGCTCTATTTTATCGGCTATCGGACGGGCACGACCGATCACCAACAAGACTCTGACCCGAAAACCGGGGCAAACGCCCCCAGCGGCCGGTTCAAATGCCTGCGCCGGTGTGGGCCTGGCGCAAGGCCTGCTCCAGATCGTCGATCAAATCCTGACAGTCCTCGATCCCGACCGACAGGCG
>JBKJRR010000416.1:0-14031 GCA_046594635.1 Burkholderiaceae bacterium | reverse complement strand
GCGACCGGCAATGTCGCCACCGAAGACGTGGTCTACATGTTGCACGGAATGGGCATAACGACCGGCATCGACATGGACAAGCTGATCGACGCAGGCCAGTTCATCAGCACGCACCTGCAACGTAAGTCTGGTTCCCGTGCAGCCACGGCTTTGTTCAATCAGCGCCAGGGGTAGTCAGCGAATGACCGGCCTGTCCATCGTGAGCATGCGCCTTCAATGAGTGACGCCGAAACCAAAATCCTTCCCGAGCCGGTGCAGCGCGTCATGGCTGCGCTGCAGGCGCACGCGCATCCGCACGCTGCGCGTTTGCTCGATGCGGCTGCAAGAACTGCGCAACAGGCGGCCGATCAGCTCGGCGTCGCCTTGGGGCAGATCGCCAAGAGCGTCATCTTCCGACGCAAGGAGGACGACACTGCGGTGCTGGTCATCACCTCCGGCGACCGACGCGTCGACGAACGGAGGGTGGCTGCGCTGGTTTGCCAGGGCGACGCCCGGCTGGGCCGCGCCGACGCGGAGTTCGTCAAGGCGCGCACCGGTTTCAGCATCGGGGGCGTGGCGCCGCTGGCGCATACCCGGACATGTGTGACGCTGATCGACCGCGACCTGTTCCGCTTTGCCGAAATCTGGGCCGCGGCCGGTCATCCCCATGCCGTTTTCCAGCTCACGCCGACCCAGTTGCAGGCCATGACGCGGGCGCCGGTGGCTGATGTGGTCGAACGGTTGGAGTCGACATGAGCCGCCGGGCCGTTCCCAAGGCGAATCCCGCAGTGCGCAGCACGGAGGGTGCCCCAGTGAGCCGCCGGGCCGTTCCCAAGGCGAATCCCGCAGTGCGCAGCACGAAGGTACTCCAGTGAATCCGATTGAAACATTGCGCGCACTGGCCGAGTTGGCGCAGGACAGAAACCATCCCGTGCCGTCTCCCTGTGTGTCGATCTGCCGCATCGATCCGCACAGCGGCTTGTGCCTGGGCTGCTGGCGCGACATCGACGAGATCATCAGCTGGGGCCGTCTGGACGAGGACTCCAAGCGCGTGGTGTGGCAGACCATCTCCGAGCGTTTGGCGACACAACCGGGTTGACTGCGAACGGGAGCCCTCATGAAGCAGATAGACTTCTATTTCGATTTCATCTCGCCATTTGCCTATCTGGCCTTTGAGCAATTGCCCGACGCTTTGGCTGGTTACAGCTACCAGTTGCACTACAAGCCGGTGCTCTTCGCCGGCTTGTTGCAGCACCATGGTCAAAAAGGGCCGGCCGAAATTGCCGGCAAGCGTGACTGGACCTACCGCCATGTGATGTGGCTGGCGCAGCACCATGGCATTGACATGCAGATGCCGGCGGGGCACCCGTTCGATCCATTGGCGCTGTTGCGACTGGCGCTTGCCTGCAGTTCCAGCGGCGAGCCCAATCGTTTCGTCACCGAATCGATCTTTCGCCATGTCTGGCGCGGAGGTCTCGATGCGGCCGACCCGGCAAGGCTGCAGACACTGGTGCAGCAATTGACGCCCCGGCAGGGCGTGCAGGATGCCGCGGTCAAGTCCCGACTGCGGCAAAACACAGAACAGGCGGTCACCCTTGGCGTTTTTGGTGTGCCGACATTTGTTGTCGACGGCAGGTTGTTCTGGGGGTTTGACGCGTTGCCGATGTTGCGCGACTATGTTTCGGGCGGTGCCTGGTTTGCCGACGATGGCTGGGACGCGGCGGCCGATCGACCCGTCGGCGCCAGTCGCATCATCTGAGGTCTGAGCAGGCCAGACATGCCGCAGTGGTGGTGCTTGCAGAGGTACATACCGGAGCGCCCAGCTGGTCGCGCGCACGCCAAGTGCTGGCCGGCTTTGACAAGCAGCGAAGTAAGAAGGAAAAGTCTTCCGTGACGAAGTCCACCTGCAACGAAGGCGGCTATCGCGCCGTCCCCAACCCCACGGTCGCGCCGAGGGCCGAGGCCTATGGCCCGGCGCGGTCGCAGATCCTGAACGATGCCGGCTTCGTCGCTGCCCAGCGCGAGATCGCTTTGTGGCCAGGGTATGCGCCAACGCCGCTGCGCACTTTGACAGCGCTGGCGCGTCATCTGGGCGTTGGCACCGTTTACTACAAGGACGAGGGAGAACGCTTCGGCCTGAAAAGCTTCAAGGCGCTTGGAGGGGCGTATGCCGTGTTCCGTCTGTTGGTACAGGCGATCGCCCAACAGGGCGGTGGAAAGATGGTGTCTGCTGCCGACATCGTGAACGGGCATTGGCGCCATATCGTGCAGCAGATCACGGTGACCTGCGCTACAGACGGCAACCACGGCCGATCGGTGGCCTGGGGCGCGCAGCTGTTTGGTTGTCGCTGCGTAATCTATATCCACGCAAACGTCAGCGAAGGTCGCCGTGCGGCGATTGCGAAGTATGGTGCCGACGTGATCCGGATGCCGGGGAATTACGACGATTCCGTACGCCATGCGGATGCGCAGGCCAAGGCCCATGGCTGGACCGTGGTCAGCGACACCACCTACGAAAGCTACCGGTCGATACCCATTGACGTGATGCACGGTTATGGCGTCATGGCACGTGAAATTGTCGAGCAGGTCGGCGAGAAGCCGCCAACCCATGTGTTCGTGCAGGCCGGCGTTGGCGCGTTTGCCGCTTCGGTGGCGGCCGCATTCTGGCTGGCCTGGGGCGAACGCCGACCGCACCTGGTGGTGGTCGAGCCGATCGAGGCCGACTGCCATCTGCGCAGTGCCCAGGCCGGACGTCCAGTTGCCGTCACTGGCGCACTGGACACCATCATGGCGGGCCTGGCCTGCGGCGAGGTGTCCCCGGCCGCATGGGAGATCGTGTCGACCGCCGCTGCGGCATTTGTAGCGATCGACGACCAATATGCGCTCGATGCGGTGCGCTTGTTCGCCCATCCGCAGTCTGGCGACCCGGCCATCGTTTCTGGCGAAACCGGAGCCACTGGCCTGGCTGCCCTGTTGGCGGCGCGTCAAGACGCAGCACTGTATGCGCTGCTGTCGCTTGACGGCGACTCCCGGGTATTGCTGCTGGGCAGCGAAGGAGATACCGACCCGGAGATCTACCGACACATCACTGGGCGCACGGCAGACGAGGTGCGGGCGTGACGCGCGGTGAACTACCCATCAAAGCCGACGGTATGCCCGACCATGACCCCGTCATCGCCACCTTGCCCGCCGCATTGCGGCCTTACCTGGAGCCGGATCTGCCGGCCTGGCTGCAGGCGCGCTGGTGGTCGACGCGTGATGAGGCATTGAGCCTGGGTCCGGGGGCCCAGATTGGCTGGATCGACATGATGGACAAGGACGCAATGGTGGCGGCGGTCAACGGCGCCACTGATCTGCGCTGGCTCAGTTCGATGATCGCCGGCATGGAGCATCTGCCTTTGCGGGACCTGCAGCGGCGCGGTGTGACGGTGACCAACGGCGCCGGCATCAACGCGATCACGATTGCTGAATATGTCGTCATGGGCATGCTGACCATTGCCAAGGGCTACCGCGAGGTGGTGCAGGCCCAGGCCCGCCGTGAATGGTTGCGGAATGCACCGGGCAAGGTCGAATTGGCTGGCAGCTGCGCCCTGGTGCTGGGCTATGGCGCCATCGGGCAGTTGCTGACGCAACGCCTACAGGCGTTTGCCGTCGAGGTCACCGTGGTGCGCCGTCGTGGCAATGACTCGGGTACGGTGCTCGGCCCTGACCAGTGGCGCGCGCGCCTGGGTGAATTCGACTGGGTGATCCTGGCGGTTCCGGCGACGCCGGACACCCACCACCTGATCGGCGCCAGCGAGCTGGCAGCGATGAAAAACAGTGCGGTGCTGCTCAATGTGGCGCGAGGCAGCGTGATCGACCAGAATGCGCTGGTGCACGCGCTTCAGGCGCGCAGCATCGGGGCGGCATTTCTTGATGTGATGGACCCGGAACCCTTGCCAGCCGACCATGTCTTGTGGAGCCTGGACAACGCCCATATCACGATGCATTTGTCGGGCCGCTCGCAGGACCGCATGTTTGAGCGTGCCGCGCGGCGCTTTCTCGACAATCTGGCGCGATATCGCGCCGGTGCGGCGTTGCAGTATCAGGTGGATCTTTCGGCGGGTTACTGAGACCTTGTGTGCCAGACCAACAAATTGCGCAGCGATTTTTGCTCTGGCACCAACATCTTGTCGGAGGTCCGGCTGTTCAGCCGGTGTGCGGTGCAGACCGGTCCGCAGGTCGGACCCCATTCGCGTTCAGTAGGACGGCTCGCGTGAAGCCCCCAGTCGCAGAGCGACCCACACCGACAGCGCCGAGAGGCCCATGCAGCCCCAAATCACCAGGGTGTAGCTCCCCGTGTGGTCGAACACCGCGCCTGCCACCACCGGTCCGAGCAGATTGCCCAGGGCGGCGCCGCTGTACAGGCTGCCGATGATGCCGGCAACGGCGCGAGCGCCAAACATGTCCATGCAAAGCGCTGGCAGCAGCGAAACGATGCCACCATAACTCAGGCCAAACCACAAACTGAACACGAGCAGCGCGGTGTATCCGGCGGCACCGAACCACAAAAGGTAGGAAAAACCCATGGAGGCCAGCATCAGCACCAACGTCATGGTGCGCCCGAGCCGGTCGGCCAGGGTGCCGATGGCAAAGCGCCCGATCAGGCTGCCGATGCCAATCATGCCGACCAGGCCCACCGCCTGTGCGTCCGACACTCCCATATCGCGCGCGGCGGCCGAGACATGGGCAAACGGAATGAACATCGTCGGTCCGCACAACAACGTGACCAGGTACAACCACCAGAACCGGCGGTCGTGCAGCGCCTCGCGCAAGCTGGCACCCAGTATGTTGGCCCCAACGCGAGGGGCCGCCACAGGGGCGCGGCGCAACAACCAGGCTGCGCCCACGCCCACAATCAATACCAGTAAAGCCAGGGCGCGCAAGGCGTCGCGCCACTGCAGCCAGGCGATGGTGGCTGCGGCGAGCAGAGGAAAAATCAACGTGCCAGCACCGATACCAGCGCTGGCAATGCCGGCGGCCAGTCCGCGCCGGCGTGTGAACCATGGCTGTACGCAGCCAATCGATGGTGTGTACACCAGTGCAATGCCGATGCCGAGTCCGACTCCGTAGGCCAGGTAGACCGTTGACATCGATTGCGCAAAGCTGGTGGCCAGCAAACCGGCGGCGATACACACCATGCCGGCGATACACACTACGCGTGGGCCGAAGCGGTCGGCCAACATGCCGCCAGCGATGCCGAGCGTGAAATACAGCAGGCCCGACAAGCCGAATACCAGCGCAATGTCCGCACGTTGCGCCGCGAACTCGGTAGCAAAGGAGTCGAACAACGCGGCAAACGAATATGCAGTGCCGAAAATCACGGCCAGGCAGGTGAACGTCGCCCAGACGACGACCCAAGCGTAAGCGGGTTCCGGTGTGTCGTTCGAGGCAGCCATGCGCAGGTCAGTCTAGCAGCGACCCAGGTGGTCAGCAGCGCATGTGACCGGCCGATTGGCCGATGAGGGGAAGGTCGAGATTGAGACGGATCAACGTCACCGCGTAAAGCAGGAAACTGACGAGCACTCCGGCGCCGGCGCCGTGTGCATCAGTCTTGCGCCACCACGGTTCGTCGCCAGGTGTGCGCGTAGCGTTGCCCGCGCCAGCGAGCAGCGACACGCTTGCCACCATGTAAAACCAGAAAACAAGGCTGCAAGTCCCCAGAAGTCGCCCAGACGGCGCAGCCTACGCCAGAGACTGTTCCAAAGGCCTGCCACCAGCAGGCCATAGACGATGGCCCTTTCGATACCACGCCCTGGCGCCCGGCGTTCCAGCCAGGCCGCGCCGACCGGCAACAGAAACAACAACCTCAGGCGCATGAAAACGGTGACGACGATGCCCATCGTGAAACTCCTGTTTTGGAACATCTGCAACACCATGATGGCACTTTGCCGCCAGCTGGTCGCGACGGTGCCGGTTGTACAGGCCCGTCATCAGCTCGCGGAAAGTGCGCTGGCTGTGCCGATAATGCAGGCTCCGTGCCATGCGTCGCTGGCGTGTGGTGGCCGCCCAACGGTGGGTCACCACGGCACCACCTGTATGAAGGAATTCTGCCGTGCCGGATCTGATGCCGCTGCTCACCCATTTTTTCTCCGAGATTCTCGGCGTCCTGGCGGTGTTGCTGGTCGCGCTGATGGTATCGCTCGCACTCAAGCGCCTGATCAACATGATGCGCGACGTGAAGCACGTGTCGCCACTGATAGCGAACCGACTGCATGGCGTGCGCCGCTGGGTCGTCATCGTGCTGGCGATCCTGGTCATCCTGGAGGCTCTGGGCATTTTCCGCGGTGCATGGGCGCTGATCTCGACTGCCCTGGCCGCGCTGGCGCTGGGTTTTGTCGCCGCATGGAGCGTGCTCAGCAATGCGACCGCGGCCTTGCTGATACTCACGTTCCGGCCGTTTCGCATCGGCGATGAGATCGAATTGCTGGAGCTGAGCAACGGGTTCCCGATCGGCGGCCGGGTGCTGGATATGAACCTGCTGTACACCACGCTGGTCGTGGTTCCAGCGATGGATGCCGCGGCCAGGGCCTTGACTTTGGCAGCAGCTGGCGTGCAGGTGCCGGAGACAAATGACAAACAGGATGCCACACAGGAACCGGATGCCGAGCCGCAGCGGCCACCGCAGCTGGTGCGGTTACCCAACAACCTGGTGTTTCAGCGCCCGCTGCGCACGCGGTCGACACACGCGCCAGACAGCAAAGCGCCATTTTTCAGCCGCCCCAGGGACTGATCAACAGCGACTGGGCAAGCACGTCAGCGGTTGATCTCGATCTTCACTTCCAGCAGGTCCAGGTTGTCCTGGCGATCGACGTTGATCTTCACGTCTTCGTCACTGATCTTCACGTATTTGGACAATACGGCGATCAGGTCCTTCTGGAGCTGGGGCAGGAAATCGGGAATCGCCGTGCCATTGGGGTTGCGGCCAATCCGCTCGTGCGCCAGGATCAGCTGCAGCCGCTCCTTTGCGACGGAAGATGTCTTGGGTTTTGCCTTGAAAAAGCGCATCAGATCCATATCGGTATTCCTTTGTCGCTTCAGCTGGCGCTGCTGAAAATGCGCTTGAAGAAGCCCTTCTTGGGTGCTTGCGTAAATCGCATCGGAATGGTTTCGCCCAGGAATCGCCCGATCACGTCGTCATATGCCTGGCTCACGTCGGCGCCTTTGATGCGGATCGCCGGCAGGCCCTGGTTGGAGGCTTCGAGCACCACCTCGGACTCGGGGATCACGCCGATCAACGGTATGCGCAGGATGTCGTTGATGTCCTCAAGCGACAACATCTGTCCGCCCAGCACGCGATTGGCGTTGTAGCGCGTGATCAGCAGGTGCTCCTTGATCGGCTCCTTGCCATCGATGGCGCGCTGGGTCTTGCTGCCGAGCATGCCCAGAATGCGGTCGGAGTCACGCACCGACGAGACCTCGGGGTTTGTCACAACCAGCGCTTCATCCGCGAAATGCATGGCCATCATGGCGCCGGTCTCGATGCCGGCTGGCGAATCACAGACGATGTAGGCAAAGTCCATCGCCGTGAGCTCGTCCAGCACACGTTTCACACCTTCTTGCGTCAGCGACTCCTTGTCGCGCGTCTGCGATGCAGCCAGGATGTAGAGGTTTTCCAGCTGCTTGTCGCGGATCAGCGCCTGGTTCAGGTTGGCTTCTTTCTGCACCACGTTGATCAGGTCATACACCACGCGGCGTTCGACGCCCATGATCAGATCCAGGTTGCGCAGTCCGACGTCAAAGTCGATCACCGCGGTTTTGTGTCCCCGCATGGCCAGGCCGGACGCAAAACTCGCGCTGGTGGTCGTCTTGCCAACGCCACCTTTTCCGGAGGTCACCACCACAATTTTTGTCATCTGTCGGTTCCTATCAATATGGGATCTGGCGCCGTTGAAAGTCGCTTCAGGCCCAGGGGGTTAAATGCATACGGTCAGTTTTTCAGCGGTTCGAACAGCATCTTCTCGCCGTCGAGCCGCGCCAGTGCCGCCTTGCCGTGCACGTCGGGCGCCAGCGGCTTGTCGGTCGTGCGGTAGGTGCCGGCAATCGAAATCAGTTCGGGTTCCATGGCGCCGGCAAAAATGCGCGCCTCGGTGTCTCCGCTTGCGCCTGCAATGGCGCGGCCACGCAATGGGCCGTAAATATGAATGTTGCCGTCGGCGATCACCTCGGCGCCATGGCTGACCACCCCCAGCACCACCAGGTCACCACCGCGCGCATACACCCTTTGTCCGGAGCGCAGAGGACGATCGATCACCATTGTGGGTGCTGCCAGTCCTGCAACGGCTTGACGCACAGCGGTTTGTACGTCTTCGGGCGCGCTGCTCAGCACGGGAACGGGAGGTGGCGAGACATCGGCGAACAAGTCGGCAACAGGCAGCCGTGCGGGCGCCTCGGACGCTGGTTCAGCCGCAACAACAGGCGCTGGCGTGGTTTCGGCTTCCGGCTCCGGCGTTTTGGGCCGGCTCCGCGGGCGGATGTCCAGCTCTTCCACCAATCCCAGTGCGCCGGCCTGCTTGAGCAGCAGTCCGGTGGCGCCAACAATGCCGACTGCGCGCATGGTGTGGCGACGCAAAAGGTTGATCAACCGGTTCAGTTCGAGCTTCTCGGCTGTCCCGTCCGCTGTCAGCGCCGTCACGTCAATCAGTACCGGTGCGTTCGTGAACAGGTCGCCGGCATTGGACACGCGTGCGGAAAGATCGCCCTCGATTGCGCCGAAGTTCACGGAACGCAGGATCAAGGACAAGCCCTGGATCGTGGCACTCTTGATGTCGATGGGTGAGCTGGTGGTTCGGTTCATCGGTGGCAGGGGCGGATGGATAGACAGCCGGACCCGGCCAACTGGCCGGACAGGGGTGGGGCGGTGAGGATGTTGCAGTACATCGGCGCCAGCACGGCGCCGGCAGCGCGTATCGCCAGGCGCGTGGGTGCAAAAACAGGAAAAGGGATGGAAGTAGTCAACGATCAGCGCTTCAGGCGGCTTTTGGCAACAACACAGATGCAAAGTCCCGATCGCACGAAACGACTCGACGCCACCCAGGAACCCCCATCAACGTCAATTTTGGCAACATTGCTGCAGCTGCCGGCAAGCATTATCGGTGATACGGCAGGGCCCCTAGCCGAGTCATCCGAAACAGAGCGTAAACCGGCGATCCCAGTCCTAGTCCCGGCCTGGTGCCTGTGAACGCGGACCACCCTGACGCGTCAGCATCCAGCCGGGGTATTCGTCTGGTAAAACACTGACTTCGTCGAGCGCCTTCAGGTCGTCTGCGCCCAGCTTCAACCGGGTGGAACCCAGGTTGTCTTGCAGCTGGGCCGGCGTCTTGGCGCCCAATATGACGGTTGTCACCTGGGGTCGACCGAGCAGCCACGCCAGCGCCACCTGTGCCACTGTCGCGTCGTGGCGTTTGGCCACTTCGCGCATCACGTCGACACAACGAAACGCGCGCGGCTTGTCAACCACCGGGAAGTCGAAGCTGATCCGGCGCGAGCCGTCCGGCCCGGTACCGTCGGCGTTGAACTTGCCACTGAGCAAGCCGCCTGCAAGGGGACTCCATACCATCAGTCCGAGTTGCTGGTCCTTCAAAAGTGGCACGACCTCGCGTTCCAGGTCGCGCCCGGCAATCGTGTAATAGGCCTGCACACTCTCGAAGCGCGCCAGATGGCGTTTGTCGGAAATGCCCAGACCCTTCATGATCTGCCAGGCCGCCATATTGCAAAGGCCGATGTACCGGACCTTGCCGCTGCGCACCATGTCATTGAGGGTGTCCAGCACTTCGTCGAGCGGCGTCAGTGGGTCGTAGCCATGTAGCTGGTATAGGTCGATGTGGTCGAGTTGCAGGCGCTTGAGACTGGCATCGAGTTGGTGCATCAGGTGGTAACGCGACTGGCCGCCGGCGTTGACGACCTTCTCCTTCATGGTGCCGTAGGCCTTGGTGGCAACCACCAGTTCGTCGCGCGGCAGTCCCAGTTGGCGGATGGCCTGGCCGGTGATGGTCTCGGACTCACCCAGGCCGTAGACGTTGGCGGTGTCGAAGAAGTTGACGCCGGCGTCGAAGGCCTGCTTGACCAGGGCGGTCGACTTGTCCTGCGCCAGACCGCCAACCACCTTCCACAGGCCCGATGTGCCTCCAAAGGTCATCGTGCCCATACACAACTCGGAAACATAAAGGCCGGTGCGGCCCAGCAGACGGTAACGCATGTTTTTTCTCCGGATCAGGTGGTGATGCCATGCAATCTAGCATCGATTGGCGATAGCCCTACGCCATGCCGCTGGCGTGGGCCTACTTAGAATGTTTGGCCTCTTCCAGAAAGCCCGCCACCATGTCCCAGGGAAACATCCGCATCCGCGGAGCACGTCAGCACAATCTCAAGAACCTTGATCTGGACATCCGTACCGGCGAACTCACGGTCGTGACCGGGCCGAGTGGCTCGGGCAAGTCCAGCCTGGTGTTCGACACCTTGTATGCCGAAGGTCAGCGTCGTTATGTCGAGACTTTTTCGGCCTATGCGCGGCAGTTCCTCGATCGTATGGACAAGCCGGCGGTTGACAAGGTGGAGGGCGTGCCGCCGGCGATCGCGATTGATCAGACCAATCCGGTGCGCTCGTCGCGCTCGACGGTCGGCACGATGACCGAGCTCAATGACCACCTGAAACTGCTTTTCGCGCGGGCTGGTCAGTTGTTTGACCGCAGCACCGGATTGGCGGTACGGCATGACACGCCCGAGACGATATATGCCCAGCTGCAGCATTTCACGGCCCATGCAGATCCGCGTGTGGTGGTCACGTTCCCGGTGGAGTTGCCGGCCGACACGACGCCAGAAGAAATCACCCAATGGTTGTCGGTCAGCGGATATACCCGGGTGCAGGCCGAGCGCGAGGTGGAGATCGCGGGGGGTACGGTTGCGGCGCAGAAACCGATTCGTGGCGCGGCGTCCAAGTCCGGGAAGGGCGCCAAGGCCAGAGCCATTGCTGCGAGCGACGTCCCGGTTCGGCGTAAGGTGCTGGACGTGGTGGCTGACCGGTTCCGGCTGGGCAATACCGAGCAGGCCCGGGTGGTCGAGGCGATCGAGGCGGCGCTCAAGCGTGGCAGCGGGCGCATCAACGTCTATGCGCTGGCCGAAGGCGATGTGGAAGAGCGAATCTGGAAGTTCTCCACCGGGCTGCATTGCCCACAAAGTGATCTGAGATATTCCGATCCGATTGCCTCGGCGTTTTCGTTCAATTCGGCGGTGGGGGCCTGCGACACCTGCCGCGGCTTCGGTCGTGTGATCGGCGTCGACTACGGCCTGGTGATACCAAACGAAAAACTCACGCTGCGCGCGGGCGCAATCAAGCCGATGCAGACGCCCGCTTGGCAGGAGTGCCAGGACGACCTGATGCGCCATGCGGAAGACGCCGGCATTCCGCGCGACACACCGTGGAACAAGCTGAGCCAGGAGCAGCGCGACTGGGTCGTCAACGGATCGCCGAACTGGAACGGCAAGTGGAACCAGCACTGGTTCGGCGTCAAGCGCTTCTTTGAATACCTGGAGACCAAAGCCTACAAGATGCATATCCGGGTGCTGCTGTCGAAGTACCGCAGCTACACCCCGTGCCCCACCTGCGGAGGCGCGCGTCTCAAGACCGAGAGCCTGTTGTGGCGTATTGGCAGCGCACAGGACGCTGACGCCGTGATGGACCCGGCGCAGCGCTTCCTGCCGCAAGGCGTGGGCTGGACCCGCGAGCAGCTCGAAGCCATGCCGGGGCTATGCCTGCATGACCTGATGCTGTTGCCGATCGAGCGCCTGCGCCGGTTTTTTGATCGGATCAGCCAGCAGACGGCGGTTCCCGGCTCGGTGCCCACGTCGCTGGGCGACCACAAGGCGTTGGCCCTGTTGTTCGAAGAGATCACGGCGCGCTTGCGTTATTTGGTCGATGTCGGCATTGGCTATCTGAGCCTGGACCGCCAGAGCCGCACCTTGTCGGGAGGCGAAGTGCAGCGCATCAACCTGACGACGGCGCTGGGCACCTCGCTGGTCAATACGCTGTTTGTGCTGGACGAGCCCAGCATCGGATTACATCCGCGCGACATGCATCGCATCATCGAAGCCATGCAGCGCCTGCGTGACGCTGGCAACACGTTGGTGGTGGTCGAACACGACCCGGCCGTCATGCTGGCGGCGGACCGCATGATCGACATGGGCCCCGGCCCGGGCGAGAAGGGCGGGCAGATCGTGTTCGACGGTTCGACACAGGATTTGCGCGGCGCCGATACCTTGACTGGCGCCTATCTGGGTGGTCGCAAGCAGGTCGGCATGGGTTTTCAACGGCTGGTGAATGCGAGTACGCCGCGCTTGTTGTTAGAGGGTGTGCGTGAACATAACCTTAAGAATGTGTCGGTTGAAATTCCGCTGCAGCGCCTGGTCTGCGTCACTGGTGTCAGTGGTTCCGGCAAGTCTTCGCTGGTACAGGATGTGCTGGCCCCGGCGCTGATGCGCCATTTCGGCCGATCCACTGAAGCGCCGGGCCGGCACGACCGCCTGCTGGGCGCCGAGTTGCTGGCCGACGTCGTGTTTGTCGACCAGTCGCCGATCGGCAAAACCGCGCGTTCCAATCCGGTGAGTTATGTCGGTGCCTGGGACGCGCTGCGCGAGCTGTTTGCCAATGCACCGCTGTCGCGCCAGCGCGGCTATACCGCGTCCAAATTCAGCTTCAACAGCGGCGACGGGCGCTGCGCCACCTGTGGCGGCTCCGGCTTCGAGCATGTGGAGATGCAATTCCTCAGCGACGTCTACCTGCGCTGCCCGGACTGCGACGGCAAGCGTTATCGACCGGAAGTGCTGGAAGTGCGCATCGAGCGCAAGCGGCCGGCGGTAGGCGCCATGTTGCCAGTGCCGCTGGGCAATGCCCACAGTTCCGTTGCCGAAGGTGCACAATACGGCCCGCGCCGGATGACCAACCCGACCCTGGTGCGCCGGGTCGATCCGGTGGCGAGTCGCTTCGTCAGCATGAACGTGGCCGAGGTGTTGAACCTCACGGTCAGCGAGGCCGCTGTCTTGTTTGCCGACGACCGCGATGTGATCCGGGCGCTGCAACCGATCGTCGATGTCGGGCTGGAGTACGTCAAGCTTGGCCAGCCCGTGCCCACCTTGTCGGGCGGCGAGGCGCAGCGGCTCAAGCTGGCAGGTTATCTGGCCCAGGCCGCGCGAGACGGCAGCAGCAGCCGGCAGCCGGTGGCGCGCCATGGCAGCCTGTTCATGTTCGACGAGCCAACCACCGGATTGCATTTTGACGATATCGCCAAGCTGATGCGCGCCTTGCGCAAGCTGCTCGATGCCGGTCATTCGTTGCTGGTGATCGAGCACAACCTGGATGTGATCCGCGCCAGTGACTGGCTGCTCGACCTGGGCCCCGAAGGCGGCGACGCCGGTGGCGAACTGGTGGCCGTGGGCACGCCAGACGACTTGCGTCGGCATCCAACGTCGTTTACCGGACAGGCGCTGCGTGAATACGATGCCAGCGTTGGAATTGGCGCACATGCGGCGCAGGAGGCGCGCCTGTTGCCGGCGCCGAAACCGGCCATGCCAGGAACGGGCAGCGACAACACGATCCGTATCGTCAATGCCAAAGAGCACAACCTGAAGTCACTGTCAGTAGCAATTCCGCGCGACAAGTTCAACGTAATCACCGGCGTCAGCGGCTCGGGCAAGTCGACCCTGGCTTTCGACATCCTTTTCAACGAAGGCCAGCGGCGTTATCTGGAGTCGCTCAACGCCTATGCGCGCAGCATCGTGCAGCCGGCCGGGCGACCCGAGGTGGATGCGGTGTATGGCATTCCGCCGACGGTGGCGATCGAGCAGCGGCTGTCGCGCGGCGGGCGCAAGTCGACGGTGGGTACGGCCACCGAGGTCTGGCATTTCCTGCGCCTGCTCTACGTCAAGCTGGGTGTGCAGCATTGCATCCACGATGGCGCGGCCGTGGCGCCGCAGACGCCGGACAGCATTGCAGCGCAGCTGATGAAGACTTTTCGCGGT
>JBKJRR010000328.1:0-7801 GCA_046594635.1 Burkholderiaceae bacterium | reverse complement strand
GTCGATACCATCGGCAACACGCCTTGTATCCGCCTCAATCGCATCGCTCCGAAGCATGTGCGGATATATGTGAAGGCCGAGTTTTTCAACCCGGCATCCTCGATCAAGGACCGCCTGGCGATCAGCATCATCGAAGAGGCCGAGCGTCGCGGAGACTTGAAGCCCGGTCAGACCGTGGTCGAGGCCACCAGCGGCAACACGGGAATCGGCCTGGCGATGGTGTGTGCGGCCAAGGGCTACCCGCTGGTTGTGACCATGGCGGATTCGTTTTCCGTCGAGCGCCGACGTTTGATGCGTTTTCTCGGCGCAAAGGTGGTTCTGACGCCGCGCGCGGCCAAGGGCTTTGGCATGTACCAGAAGGCCAAGGAACTCGCCGAAGCGAACGGGTGGTTCCTGGCGCGCCAGTTCGAGAGCGAAGACAACGCGAAAATCCACGAGAACACCACAGCGCGCGAGCTGATGGCCGACTTCACCGGCGAGCGGCTGGACTATTGGGTCACCGGTTACGGCACGGGCGGTACCGTGACGGGTGTCGGCCGGGTGTTGCGCAAAGAGCGCCCGGACACGAAGATCATCCTCAGCGAGCCGTCGATTGCCCCGTTGCTGGGCAGCGGCGTCGTGCAGAGCCGGGACGCCGATCACTCCCCGTCCGGTGGACATTCGGCCTTCACGCCGCACCCGATCCAGGGGTGGACGCCGGACTTCATTCCCTACGTGCTCCAGGAATCGGTGGACCAGCACTATTACGACGAACTGATCCCGGTTACCGGGCCTGACGCGATCGCCTGGTCTCGTCGGCTCGCGCTGGAGGAAGGGATCTTCACCGGCATTTCCGGCGGGGCCTCGATGGCTGTGGCCATTCAGGTAGCGCAGCGCGCGCCCGAAGGCTCCGTCATCTGTTGCATGCTTCCTGACACCGGCGAACGTTATCTGTCGACGCCGCTGTTCGAAGGAGTGGCCACCGAGATGACGCCGGACGAAGAGGCGCTGTCGCACTCCACGCCTGGCTACCAGATGCCTGCCGCCTGAGGGTCGGGTGGCCCTGCCAGAGTTATCCTGCAGGTTATCAACAGGGTAGACCACAGGTGCGGTGGACAACGGTGAAGCACACAGCCCGCCGCGTTTCACAATGCCCCACGGACCCCTCGTGCCCTACTCTCCTTCGCCCCCTTACCTGACTTGCCATGCGGACCCACTACCTCCAGGAAAAAGAAGACCTCACTGCCGCCTTGCGCTGGGCCGCCCGGCTTGGCCTCAATGAAGGCGTCTGCAACCACTTTTCACTTGAGGTGGCGCCCGACCGCTACCTGATCAACCCGCAGGGGCTGTCCTGGGAAGAGGTCTGCGTCAGAGACATGTTGCTGATCAATGGTCAAGGCTCGGTGATCGAAGGCCGCCACGCGATCGAACCGACGGCGTTTTTCATCCACTCGTGGATCCACCGGCTCAACCCGCAGGCCAAGGCCATCCTGCACACCCACATGCCTTACGCCACGGCTTTGACGCTGGTGCAGGACGGCCGCCTGGCTTATTGCCATCAGAATACGCTGCGCTTCTGGGGCCGGGTCGGTTACGACGACGTCTATGGGGGCGTGGCGCTGGACGCCGCCGAAGGCGAACGAATCGCACGCACAATGCAGGGCAAAGCCGTGATGTTCATGGCCAGCCATGGCGTCTCCGTCACCGGCAGCACCATGGCCTGGGCATTCGACGATTTGTATTACCTGGAGCGGGCCTGCATGCACCAGTGCCTGGCGATGCAGACCTCGGGGGGCAAGCCGCTGCGTGTCGTCCCGGATGCTCAGTGCGCCGAGGTCGCAGCACAGATTGCCGGTGAACGCCGTCAGAGCGACCTGTATTTCGCCGCCATCAAACGTCTGCTGGACCGCGATCAACCTGGCTGGCGCAGCCAGGACTGATCAACTGCCAACACTCAAGCGCGTCACTTCGACACGACGCGCAGGCTTTGCCAGCACCACGCGGTGTCGCTATCAGCTGCTGATATAGGTCTGCAACTGCGCGATGGTCTGCTCATGGTCGGAAATGATTTCGTCCATGATGTCGTGGATCGAGATCATGCCCACCACCTTGCCGTTGTCCACCAGGGGCAGATGGCGGATCTTGTGCTGACTCATCAGTGCCATGCACTCGCGCGTACCGGTCTTGGGTGGCACCGAGATGACGTTGGACGTCATGATCTCGGAGATCGGCGTCTCGCGCGAGTTCTTTCCCTGCAAGGCGACCTTGCGCGTGTAGTCACGCTCGGAAAATACACCCACCAGCTTGTCGCCCTCCATCACCAGCATGGCGCCCACGCCATGCTCAGCCAACAATTTGAGGCCGTCGAACACCATCACGTGTGGTGCCACCCTGAAAAGGGCCGGATCACGCTTGTCAAGCAGTTCAACTATGGGTTTCATGGAGCCTCCTGTCACGGGAATCGTTACCAGACCAGTGTAGCCAAACTCTGAGTGCGTGCCCAGACTGACTGAGTGCCCGCCGGCAGCGGATCAACATCCGCATTTCCTGTTTGATGTGGATCAACGCGCCTGCCGCAAGGCCTGTTGCGCACGGTCGCGCAGCAGGCGCAGGCTCACCAGCTGGCGCTCGTTCAGCGTCGGTGCCGCTTGATGCACCATACCGGCATAGATCAGCGCAAAGGGCTTGTCATTGAGCCGCATCGGCAGCAGCAGCAACGCCGTGGCATGCACCTGCTGCCGATACCATGCAGGCAGGCGCTCGGTCATATGCGACGTGGCAGTATTCGCAATCCAGGTGTCGGCGCCACGCGCGCACACAGCTTGCAGCAGATCCCCGGCCCCGGCGCCCAGCGGCACACGAAACGCTTGCACGATTGCATCAACGCCCGATCCGACGCCGAAGCGGCCGGTCACGGTGTCGGTCTTCGGATCGCGCATGCAGAACACCGCGTGCGACAGGCCGACGGCCCGTTGCAAGGTGGTGAGCACCATGAGCAACACGTCCTTTAATGCCTGGCCTTGTGCCAGCGCCTTGTCGATGTCGCTCAGGGCGGCGGCCAACTTGTCGTCGAGTGACAGGTTGCGGTTACATGCAGCGTCCAGAGTCGGCATTGGGACCGGGCCAGACCCATCGGAATCCGCATCGCCAGCGCCTGGGGCCGGCGTGTCCTGCGGCTGCAAAAGGCGCGCAGCTGTGCTACCGGGCACGCTGTGCAACTCCATGGCAGCAGCCAGATCGACTACCTTGGTACGCGCCGTTTCCATAGCCTGCTGCATGTCCGGTGGTGTGATGCCCAATGCCCGCGCAAATCGATTGCGCGCCCTGTCGAGCTGCTCGGCACGTTGCGTCGGGTCTACCAGCAGCAAGGTATCGGCCAGTTGGTTAGCCGCAAATGCAGTCCAGCGCAGCTGATCCTGGACATCGGCCGCAGGGCGCGACGGTGGCCCACCAACAGGCTTGTGCATGTAGCGCCGGATGTCGGTTGGCAGATCCCACAGCTTCGCCACACCCATGCCCAGTCCTGCGAACGACAAGCCCAGGACCCGGATTGACGCGCTGTCTTCCGTCAACGTGCCGGCGCCAGCGCGAACCAGCGCCTGCACTTGCGTGGCCTCGTGCTCAAAGTAATACATGGCGAGCAGGCGCCCCAGATCCTGGAACATGGCACCAATGAAGACCTCCTCGCCATCACGACCGGACCCCGTCAATTCACGCGCAATCGACGCTGCCATCAGCGCGCGCAGGAACTCGCCAGTCAAACCCTCCGCATGCGCCTTGTCCTGCATGCCCTCGATCAGAACCAGGCCCATCGCCATATTGCGCAAGCCATTGAAGCCGATCAGCGTGACCGCCCGCGAGATCGTCGATATGCCACCGCCGCGGGCGTAATACGCACTGTTGACGACGCGCAGCAGTTTGTTGGACAGCGCAACGTCCTTGAGAATCTCGTCCGCGACTGCACCCACACTTTCGTTTTCCGACGCAGCCATGGCCTGTATGCGCGAGACTGCGTGTGTCATGGCCGGGAAGTCCTCGTTTTCCTGCATGCGGCGCAGCAATCGCTGCAGTGCGCCGTCGTTGGCGTCCGACCCGGCGGGCTCGCCGGAAGCTCCCGGCAATGCGGCGTTCGCGTTCGATAAACGGGACCATTGCGCCAGCTTCTCGTGCAAATCCCGCGCACTGGCATGTCGACCACCCGAAACGGCCACTGCGGCCGCCTGCACGATAGCGCGCAAGTTACCGACCGAACCCGCCGCCATGGCAGCCGGCCTGGGCTGCGCGGCATCAACGCCGAGGCGCGGCGCAACAGGCTTGCCATCGAGCAGGCAGGCGAGCACCATGGCGACCGCGTGTACATCCGCGTCAGCGCCAATGGTCTGTGAAACGGCGTGACTGGCAGGCCACCAAGGGGCCAATGCTTGCGCCTGGGCGGCCAGGGCATCGGCATCGGTCACACGGACAGGGACTGCGAAATCCAGCAAGCGCACGCGCCCCTGATCGTCAATCAGCATGTTGCCAGGGTGCAAACGACCGTGTACTTGACCCGAGGCATGTGCCAGCACCAGCGCGTCGAGTATTTCCAGCATCCAGCCAACCGCCTTGCGCGCCGGCACCGCTGCAGGCATCGCCATGCGCTCCGACAATGTCTGGCCCGCAACCCAACTGGTTACCAGGTAGGGCTGGTGGTCGATGACACCGACCTCGCGCAGCGGCACGATGGCCGGATGCGACAGGTGGCTGCGCTGGTTGGCCTGCTGGACCCACGATGCCATGTGCGTCGCATCGACATCGCGGCCAGGCTTGATCAGCTTGACACGTACTTCACGTCCGGACGGCTGCTCCAGTCCTTGCCAGACGCTGGCCAGGTCAGTATCCGCCACCAGGCGGCGCAAGGTGTAGTGCCCCAGAACAGGAGTGCGCGCCATGGGATCGGGTGTCGTCGACCCGCCAGCCGATTTCACAGGTGGTTCCTGCATGATGGGAAGTGGTTGAAAGCCGGCAAAACATTGTCCCGGCCCGGGCAGTATGGCACCGGATGAACCGCCGGCAATCCGGCATTACCCACACCTGCATGGCAAGCGCCTCGTACCGGATGACCTGGCGCCGCCGATGTGGCTTCAGCGCGGTATCCGGAAACGACGCGACAGCTCGCGCAAATCGTCGAGGGCCGGAATGGCGGCCATCAGCACCAGCAAAAAGGCCAGCGGAACCGTCGAGCGGTAACCCAGACTCTGAAAGCCAAGTGCGCCGATCACACCGCCGACGAAGAAGGCAACCACCAGCAGCAGCAGAATCCGCAACCGCTGGCGATTGGCCAGCACCGTCGGCACCCCCGGTGTCGGATGGCGGTTCCAGTACAGCAGCTTGCCAACCTCGATGCCGATGTCAGTAACCAGTCCGGTCACATGCGTGGTCCGGATCTCGGCATGGGAGAGTTTCGAGATCACTGCATTCTGCAAACCCATCATGAAACACAGCAGCATCACGGTGACTGGCACAAACAGGCCCGCAACCCCCATCAAGCGGCCGCCCAGAAGCCCGAACACCAGCAGCAGCGCCGCCTCGAGCAGCAAGGGCAAGGCGAACTCGCTGTGCATGTTCTTGCGCCGCGCATAGTGCACCATGACCGCCGAACAGGCGGCGCCCAGCATGAACGACAACAAGGCGCCCATGCCGACCAGCACCGGCGTCATGTTGCCCAGCGCCAGGTTGTCAGCCATCGACGAGACGATGCCGGTCATGTGCGAGGTGTATTGCTGCACGGCCAGAAAGCCGCCTGCATTGATCGCGCCGGCCACAAACGCCAGCATGACGCCCAGGGTTCGATTGGACTGATGCGTACGGTTGCGCCCGGTCAGGCGTCTGGCAAACTGAATCGGCACGTCGGATGGGTCAATGGCAAGGGGGTTACCACGCGATCGTACCGGGAACCCGAAAAGGTTCGAAAATCCGGCACCCTGGGTGGGGCACACCTCAATTGTTGGAGCTCCACCAGGCCAAACATGGATGCAATGCGGGTCTTGCTCGACGACTCTCCTGTCAGTGACAAAACTGCAGGCCGCCAGGACCAAGGCTCCTGGCCACGGTTCCCAGGCGAATGGGTCTACCATCATGATGTATGCACCCCTCTTGAAGCGAACGGAATCCAATTGACTGATACCTCCATGGGATGGCCTGCGGGCGTTGGCGAAATGGCCACGCGAGTGCGCGACAAGGACTGGTCGCAAACACCGCTCGGCGCGATCGCCCAGTGGCCGGCGAGTCTGCGGATCGCCGTCGGCTCGGTGCTGGATTCGCCATTGCCAACCATCGTGCTGTGGGGGCCACAGCTGATCCAGGTCTACAACGACGCCTATCAACCGATCCTGGGGTTACGCCACCCGGCCGCGCTGGGACAGGCAACTCGCGCGTGCTGGCCGGAAGTGTGGGCTTTCAATGAACCGATCTACCGGCGCGTGCTGGACGGTGGTGAACGGGTTCATTTCGAGGACCAGGAATACGTCATCGAGCCGTCCGGCGTGCCGGAGTCGCGGTTTTTCACGATCACCTACACACCGGCCCGGGACGAGACGGGAAGGATTCATGGCGTGACGGTGATAGCGATCGACACGACACAGCGGGTGCGGTTGGAACTGGAACGACAGGAAGCGCTGCAAGAGCAGAGCCGACTGCACGCGCAATTGGTCGGCAACGTGCAGCGGCTGGAGCAGCTCGATCGGCGCCACGCGTTCCTCATGGCCCTGGCCGACGGGCTGCGTACACTCAGCGCGCCCGACGCTGCCATCGACCTGGCCAGTGCCTTGCTCGGTCGCCATCTGGATGTGTCACGGGTGATGTATGCCGAAGTCGACGAGTCGGCGGGGACCTTTACCATCCGGCGGGACTGGACCGCCCGCGGCCTGACCAGTATCTCGGGAGAGGCGCGCAAGCTCGATGAATTCGGGCCGGAGATCATCGCCTCGCTGCGGGCCGGCCAGGCCATGGTGATCGACAACATCGCGCTCGATCCGCGAACCGCCGCTTTTGCCAGTGCCTACCAGGCAATCGACGTGCGGGCCAATCTGGCCATTTCGCTGGTCAAGTCCGGGCAGATGATCGCCATCCTGTCCTTGCAGAACGCGCAGCCGCGGCACTGGACGGCCGAACAAGTCGCGTTGGCGGCGGAAGTGGCCGAACGCACCTGGGCCAACGCGGAAGCCGCCCGGGCGCAGGCCGACCTGCGCGCCGAACGCGATCAGAGCCAGCACATCTTTGACAGCATGACCGAGGGCATGGCCATACTGGATCAAAACTTTGTCGTGCTTCGCATGAATGCCGAGGGTCTGCGGCTCGGTCAGCGTACCGGCTCTGAGGTGATCGGACGTAGCCACTGGGAGGTGTGGCCGGAAGCCGTGGGCAGCGACATCGATCGGTTCTACCGCAAGGTGATGGAAACGCGGATCGCGGGCACTGTCGAATACCGGCATGCATTTTCCAGTGACGCGCATGCCTGGTTCGAGGTCCGGGCCTATCCCACGATGGAAGGCGGCCTGGCCATTCTGTACCGCGACATCGGGGAGCGCCGGCAAAGCCTTGAAAGGCTGCAGGCATCCAACCGCCGCAAGGACGAGTTCCTCGCCATGCTGGCCCACGAGCTGCGTAACCCGCTGGCCGCCATCAGTGCGGCGGCGCACCTGCTCAGGGTCGGCAAAGTCGACGAAACCCGGACCCAGCGGACCAGCGAAATCATCAGTCGACAGGTCAAGCACCTGACCAGCCTGGTGGACGACCTGCTGGACGTTTCGCGTGTCAGCCGGGGTCAGGTCGAACTGGAGAAGAC
>JBKJRR010000246.1:0-10964 GCA_046594635.1 Burkholderiaceae bacterium | reverse complement strand
CACCGTGGCCAGTATGTAGAGCCCGAAATCTTCGAGGGTGAGAATCTTGCTGAGGATCACCTTGTCCAGTTGACTGAACACAAGGCCGGCAAGGCCGATGGCGCTCATGCCAGCGGTAAATCGCCAAATGCGCTTCAACTCAGCTGTTTCAAAGCGGAGTCCGCCTGACCTGCCGATCACCCACCATGTCACTTTCCGCAGGGTCATGGCATAGAACAGGCCCACGCATGCCTGCCATGCGAAAAACGCCTCGATGGTTGGGGAGACGAACGCGAGGATCAGTACTGCGCCGACACTGCCCAAAGTCACCATGGACATGTTCACCGCGCTGGAGACGGTCATCCGCTGTGCACCGATGATTGCACTCTGATACAGCCCGATGGGCCATCGGGAAGCCACCACCAGCCCCATCAGCATCAGCGCGTTTAATAGTGTTTCATCCGGCAGGCCTTTCGCATTCAGCCAATGTGTTGCAATGACTGGCGCCAACAGAATCACCATTGCGCCGATGACGATGGCCACACACCAATAGATGACAGCCAGCGTGTGCAGCAGCTTGCCGGCGTCCTTCATGTTTCCAGAAGCCGTGCAGCGCGCAACTTCCCGGTTCATGGTGGGCGCCATGCCCATGTCCAGAAGCTGAAACATGACTTGCGCCGTCATAAAGAAGCCGATCAATCCGTACGCCTCCATTCCCAGATATTTGAGATAGAAGGGTACTGCCGCAAACCCAACGAGCGCAGACCAGCTTGAATTTGCCAGCCCCGCCAGCAGGTTTCGCCCAACCTTCATGAAGGCTCACTCGTGGTAGTCATTGGTCGAGTAGCCATGCCGCTTGACCAGTTCGTCTCGCTCGGCAGACCGCAGGTCTTCCCGCACCATTTCCCGTACCAGTTCCCCGAATGTGATCTTGGGCGTCCAGCCCAGTTTTTCCCTGGCTTTGGAGGCATCACCCAGGAGCGTTTCCACCTCGGTCGGCCGGAAGTAGCGTGGATCGACCGAGACCCGGCAGCGGCCCTGGGCGTCGTAGCCCTTTTCATCGATCCCCGCACCTTCCCAGCGCATGGCGATGCCGAGTTCGTTCGCAGCCTCGTCCACGAAATTTCGCACGCTGTACTGCACGCCCGTGGCGATCACGAAGTCCTCGGCTTTTTCCTGTTGCAGCATGAGCCATTGCATTTCGACATAGTCCTTGGCGTGGCCCCAGTCGCGCAGCGCATTCAGGTTGCCCAGGTATAAGTGCTCCTGCAAGCCCAGCTTGATTCGCGCCAGCGCGCGGGTGATCTTTCGCGTCACGAAGTTCTCGCCACGCACCGGTGACTCATGGTTGAACAGGATGCCGTTGCACGCGTACATGCCGTAGGCCTCGCGGTAGTTGACCGTGATCCAGTACGCATAGAGTTTGGCTACTGCGTACGGTGAGCGCGGGTAGAAGGGCGTCGTTTCTTTCTGGGGTGTCTCCTGCACCAGCCCATACATTTCAGACGTGGACGCCTGGTAAAAGCGGGTCTTTTTCTCCATTCCAAGGATTCGGATCGCCTCCAGAACCCGCAAAGCGCCCAAGGCATCCGAGTTGGCGGTGTACTCGGGCTCTTCAAAGGAGACGGCCACATGGCTCTGCGCCGCCAGGTTGTAGATCTCGTCAGGTTTGACTTGCTGAATGATGCGGATGAGACTGCTGGAATCTGTCAAATCGCCGTGGTGCAGGAAAAAACGGACCCCCGGTTCATGCGGATCGCGATAGAGGTGGTCGATGCGTGCCGTGTTGAACATGGAGGCCCGGCGTTTGATGCCGTGCACGATGTAGCCTTTTTTGAGCAGGAACTCGGCCAGGTAGGCGCCGTCCTGCCCGGTCACGCCAGTAATAAGTGCTGTCTTATTCATTGCTAGTAATTTCTATTGCATCGCCCATGGCGAAAATTGGCCTATCGGCCCAATCGCATTGCTGCTATTGCTGCCGTCGCTCGATACTTTCCGTGCGCCTTCTTGGGTTGCAGAAGATTTCGATGTCATCGAACACGTGAACTTTGGCGTTATTTCGGTTCAGACGGATCTGACGGAACCCTCAGCGCGGCGCGCAGCCTGGCTTGTTTTCTGAGCGTCTCCGGGTCTTGCGCTGCATTTTTCCAGGCCTGGTGCACGAACACCCACAGCAGCAGGGCAAAGCCGCTGCCGAGTGCAGCCAGTAAGGCAATCAGACTCTTGTGGGGCTTGGTCGCGTCTGTTGGCAAACTCGGAGGCGAAGCGACAACGTCGCGCGATTTGCCGCGCAGTTGCAGTTCGATTGCCGCTATGCTGTCCACATAGTTGTCGCGCAGTTGTAATAGTTGAGCCGACTGTGTTCCCAGTTCGAATGGCAAATTGGGCTGATTGAGTTTGGTAGAGCCATCTGCCAGTCGCTTGAGCAACTGGTTGGCTGTCTCCAGGCCATCCTGCCTGAGCTTGAGCCTTCGCTCTAGCTCGAGCGCGCTTTTGGGTTGCGGTTTGGTGGTGGCAAGCCAGGCGTCGATCAAGGCATTGGCCAAACTTTGGGCACGCGTCGGGTTTTCATCGTCCATCTCCAGCTTGGTGATGCCAGCATCCGCTTTTTGATCGATCGAACTTGTGCTGAACCGAAATTTCTCGGTCAATTCGTCGCGCGCACGATCGGTAACACCCAAAGGTGATGGAAACTGTTTCAGCACCACGTCCAGAACGGCTGGTGAGCGCATCATCGCCTCCACGGACTTGGCCGTGTCTCCCAAGTTCAAGTGCGCTTGGCTGGTAAAACTCGGCGGCAGGGTGTAGGCAAAGCCCAAAGCGACCAAGCCTACTAGCAGGGGTCCCAGGATCAAGAGCTTGAGGTTGTCGGCAAAGACCAGCAGCAAGTCAACAAGGCCGATTTCGTTTTCTTCATTCATTCATGGCCGCCATCATTCCCTTTGTTTCAGACACGGTTCAGCAAATAAGCATATGGGGTAGCGGTGGACATGGCGCACTTTGAATGACTCGCCATTGATCCATCCGACGGTCACCCAAAAAAGAGTCACCCGGTGTTGAATCGCCTCATTTTTCGCCGGCTCTGCCCTTGCTCCAGATGTTCGCACTCCGCAAGTTGCCGCACTGTGAGGCCTGCCATTCCATTCACCGGGACGCGAGCGAGCGCTGCTTGAACGTCGAGTGGCTGACAAAAGCCAGCGTCGATCGCAATTCCCAGAGGTTTTATGCTGGCAGCCAGCACATTGACAATCGGACTGTTCAGGTACGCGCCAAGGCAGCAGGGGATCGTGAAGTTGCAGCCTGCGAGTTTAACTGACTCGGGATCGCGAAAACGCTCCCAACCTCAGTTGCATACCGAACAAGGACAGCGGCAGTGCGGCCGATTGCCACACTTCTGAGTGGCATTGAGACCCTCGCGTCTGCCATGGGGGCGGAGCGATACCGAAATCCATCAGACTCAACGTGGGAAATTCAATTCCGCAAGACACCAGAAAACATCAGGTCAGTGCGTGGCGTGTAGGCGGCCACTCAAATGCCGCTGGTGAGAAAATGGGGCAAACGTCGCGACCGCAGGGTGTCGACGATATGCAGGAGGCCTCGGGTATTCAATAAACACCATGTCACCCCTGGACGCGACATGCGCATATTGATGCCATGTTCGTCTGACATATAGAATGTCAAGCCTCGGTGGCGAGGCCGGTCGCGGACGAAGCCTTATCGATTGCAGATCGGGTATCTCTTTAGACACCGTTCGCCTTGAATGCGTAATGTTGGATGACCGGTCGGGTATTTTCAGAGTTTCGCAATCGGGTGACTCTGGCATGCAAATGAATTTACCTGTTCGGGCTGATTCCTTGAGCTGGCGGTAAATGTTCAGGATTAGTCGTGCAGCCAAATGAATTGCAATTGAGTTGTTTAGTCTAGGAGATAGCCGTGAATAATCTGATGAGTATCCAGGGGCAAATCGAAAAGTTGCAAAAGCAGGCTGATGAAATAAAGTCCAAGGAGTTTGACAGCACGGTACAGGATATCGTTGCGCTCATGCGGGTATTCGGTATTTCGGTGAAAGATCTGCAGTCCGCGCTCATCCGTTCGGATAGCGCGAAGCAGAAGAAGGCTGGTGGCTCTAAACGTGGAGCCGCCAAAACAAAGTCGGGCAAGACGACAACGGTAGCCCCAAAATTCAGGGGGCCCAACGGCGAAACCTGGAGTGGACGCGGCCTTACGCCGCGATGGCTGGCAGGTTTGCTTGTTCAGGGGCGTCAAAAGGAAGAGTTTGTCATCAAGAGTTGACTCTCCCGAGCCCGTCACCCCGGCAAGAGCCCGAGGCCTGGGCCGATTTCGCGAAGACGCGGCGCTTTGGACTGCATTCGCATGGGGCGCTTGTGCATTTTTCCCGGTAGGGGTGGCGTACCTGAATCTTGTTCTGATGCTCGTTGCATTGTCGATCGCGCCGGATATTCGGTTGCGGGTCAGAGCGCTGACGGCATCCCCGCTGTGGTGGCTTATTGTGTTGATGGTGAGCTGGACCGTACTTGTCGCCATTGTGGGCGAAAAGTACCCAGAGACTTCCACCCGGCTCTTCCACGTCTTTCGTGTGGCCCTGGTCCTTTCAGTCGGTTTACTGCTGCGCAAGGAGCAGGCGCGGGCTGCATTCATGGGGTTTGTTGTCGGTGCGTCGATCGCGTTCTTGATTGTGTTGGCTCACCATGTCTGGGGTATGCCGGATTGGGCCCTTTGGAACAGCCTGCTGGCGTCGCGCAACAATTTCAGCAGCGCAAACATGATCTCGATGGCTGTTGCCGCCGGGCTTTGCCTCATGGTGGGCGTCAGTCGACAACCCCTCGGTCGGTATCGCTGGCTGTTGCTGACATTGGCCTTCGTGTTCGCTGTGACCGTCGCGTTCCACGCCATTTCCAGGAACGCGCAGATGTTGCTCGTCGCATTGCTGTTTACTGTTGCGGCGTACAGATTCCGGTCGCTTAAAGCTGCGGCAGGTGCACTGTTGCCGATCCTGTTGCTGGTCGCCGTGGCATGGCAATATTCTCCAACGACGCAGCAGCGATTTGTGCAATTGGCAAACGATCTGCACGCGGTTGAGGCCGAATCGAAGTACTTCACCAGTGTGGGCGTTCGTCTGCGCATGTACCAGGTGGCGGCGCAAGGCATGCTGGCCCATCCGGTGATCGGTACCGGCCTGGGGAGCTGGCTAACCATCTGGCGAAAGGAATCCTTGCCGATTGATGCGCAACTGCCGTCAGGTGTTACGAAGTTGCCGTCGGAAATCAATAATCCGCACAATGATTACCTGTTGGTGGGAATGGAAACCGGCGTTCCCGGGATGCTGATCCTGGCCTTGCTTGTCGGCGGGTTTATCGTGACAGGCTGGCGTAAACGCGGCGTGAGCGGTGGCACGACAGTCGTGATTGGCGTGGCGATTGCATTAACCGCGCTTGTCAACGCTCCGTTTCGGGACGCGGCATTCGGAATGACGCTATTGTGGCTGTTGGGTGTGAGCGCAAGTTATAGCTTGGTGAGAGATGCATAGAAATTTGATTGCCTGGCCACGTTTCGGGAAGCAGGTGGCGGTTGTGGGTCTGGACGTTGCCTTGGCGACTGTCGCGACCTGGATTGCCTTCAGCCTGCGCCTGGACAAACTGCATGTGCCTGTGGGTGCCCAATGGAATTTGTACTGGCTGGTCCCGCTGCTGGTTGTTCCGATATTCATTCGCCTGGGCCTGTATCGCGCGATTTTTCGCTACACGGGGCTGGCTGCACTGCTGGCAATAGGGAAGGCTGTAGCGATGTATGGCGCGGTCCTGTTCCTCATCCTGGTCTGGCAGCGGTGGCCGGATGTGCCCCGCAGCATCGGAATTTTGCAACCCATTGTATTTTTGTTGCTAGCGGGTGGCAGCCGGGCGCTGGCCCGTTTCTGGTTGTCCGGATTCGGACTCGCGTTGGCCAAGGCAGAGGGGCGATTGCTCATTTACGGCGCTGGCGAGTCCGGAGTTCAGACGGCTGCCGCGCTGGCCAATGCGCATCAGTACAAGCTGGTGGGGTTTGTCGATGACGACAAGCGCAAGTTTGGACGAAGCATCAACAACGCAATGGTTCACCCGACCAGCAAGATCGCCGATCTGGTCAAGAGCCACGGTGTTACCGACATTTTGCTGGCGTTGCCCAGCGTGTCGCGTGCCCGGCGCAACGAGATAATCGCCAGCTTGCGCGAGGTCCCGGTGCATATCCGCACGTTGCCCGGAATTCTCGATCTCACCAGCGGCCGGATCACGGTGCGCGATATCAAGGAGCTCGACGTCGAGGACCTGTTGGGGCGTGACCCAGTCGTGTCTGATCCCTCTGTGGCAACACGTTCGACAACAGACCGCGTAGTACTGATTACCGGCGCAGGCGGCAGTATCGGAAGTGAATTGTGTCGGCAAATTGCACTTGAGCAGCCGGCGCAGCTGGTGCTTTTCGACCACAACGAATATGGGTTGTACTCCATTCACCAGGAGCTGCTGTCGTTGTGCGCGAACCGCCGGATCGATGTGAACATCGTTGCGCTGCTGGGCAGCGTCGCGAATCCGCGGCGGCTGCAGGAGGTTTTCGGCCGCTACCGGCCGAGCTGGGTCTACCACGCTGCAGCCTACAAGCATGTGCCCTTGGTAGAAAGTAATCCGGCCGAAGGCATCGCCAACAACGTATTCGGTACGCTCAATGTTGCCCGCGCTGCAGTCGACAGCCATGTGGCAAACATGGTGCTGGTGTCCACCGACAAGGCGGTGCGTCCGACCAATGTCATGGGGGCGAGCAAGCGCATGGCCGAACTGGTGTTGCAGGCCCTGGCTGCGAACGGCGGCAAGACCCGCTTGTGCATGGTCCGATTCGGCAACGTGCTCGGCTCCAGTGGCAGCGTGGTGCCGCTGTTCCGCGCGCAGTTGGCCAGCGGCGGACCACTGACCGTGACCCACCCCGATGTGACCCGCTATTTCATGACCATACCGGAGGCGGCGCAGTTGGTGCTGTATGCCGGCGCGATGGCCAAGGGTGGCGAGGTCTTCGTGCTCGACATGGGAGAGCCTGTGAAGATCATGGACCTGGCGCGGCGCATGATCGCCTTGTCCGGCCTGAGCGTGCAAGACGCTCAATCACCCGACGGCGACATCGCGATTGCCATCACCGGTCTGCGTCCAGGCGAAAAGCTGTACGAGGAACTGCTGATTGGCGACAACCCGTCGCCGACGGCGCATCCGCGCATCATGATGGCGCACGAGGAGTTCATTGCCTGGCCAGAGCTTGAGGCCGAGCTCGGCAAGCTACGCGTGGCGGCTGATGCCGGCGACGTCGATGGCATCAAGTCGGTTTTGTCACGCTGCGTGCACGGCTATGTGGAGTCGACTTTCGCTGAGCTGAAATGACCCTTGCCCGCAATGCTGCACAATGGGCATTCAACCATCCGCTACCCGTGTGACCATGACCGACACTTCCCATATCGCCTTGCGCGACAAGGCAGAAATCCTCGCACTGGCCTTGCCTTACATCCGCAAGTTTCATGGCAAGACCATGGTCATCAAATATGGCGGCAACGCCATGACCGATCCGGGGCTGCAGGCCGACTTTGCCGAGGATGTGGTTCTGCTCAAGCTGGTGGGCATCAATCCGGTGGTGGTACATGGCGGTGGCCCGCAGATCGAGAACGCGCTCAATCGTCTGGGCAAGAAGGGTGAGTTCATTCAGGGCATGCGTGTTACCGATGCAGAGACCATGGAAGTGGTGGAGTGGGTGCTCGGTGGCCAGGTGCAGCAGGACATCGTCGGGTTGATCAACCAGGCCGGTGGCAAGGCGGTCGGCCTGACAGGCCGCGACGGCGCCATGATCCGTGCACGCAAGCTCAAGATGGTCGACAACCAGGACCCGACGCGTGAACACGATGTAGGCCAGGTCGGTGACATCGTCAGCATCGACCCAAGCGTTGTGCGCGCCTTGCAGGAGGATGCTTTCATCCCGGTGATCACACCGATCGGATTCGGTGACAACAACGAGAGCTTTAACATCAATGCCGATGTGGTTGCGGGCAAGCTGGCCATGGTACTGGCGGCCGAGAAGCTGCTGATGTTGACCAACACACCTGGTGTGCTCGACAAGGCCGGCAACCTGCTCACGGATCTGTCGGCACGCGAGATCGACGCGATGTTTGCCGACGGAACGCTCAGCGGTGGCATGTTGCCCAAGATTGCATCGGCACTGGATGCAGCCAAAAGTGGCGTGGCGTCGGTCCACATCATCGATGGCAGGGTGCCCCATGCTCTGCTGTTGGAGATCCTGACCGACCAGCCTTTTGGCACGATGATCCGTTCCCACTGAGCCCGGGTGATACCCTAGGGCGCGGTATCCGAGAACAAGAACTCCAAACTCCTGCCACCATGCCAGACGCACTGTCCAGCCTCAGCGCCACCGATTCGGCCAGTGAGGATCTACCGGTCACGCGCAAGCGCCCCAAGCCAGGTGAACGGCGGGTCCAGATCCTGCAGGCGCTGGCAGAAATGCTTGAGCAACCCGGAGCCGACCGCATCACCACCGCGGCCCTGGCAGCGCGGCTCAGTGTCAGCGAAGCCGCGCTTTACCGTCACTTCGCCAGCAAGGCGCAGATGTTCGAGGGGTTGATCGAGTTCATCGAACACAGCGTGTTCTCGCTGGTCAACCAGATCACCGAACGACCGGCAGCAGACACGGCGCAGGCGACCGAATCCGGCAAGCGCCAGGCGGCCAAGGTCATCGCGATGGTGTTGCAGTTCGCCGAGAAGAACCCGGGCATGACCCGCGTCATGGTCGGCGATGCACTGGTATTCGAGAACGCGCGATTGCAACAACGGATGAACCAGTTCTTCGACAAGATCGAGGCCAGCCTGCGCCAGTTGCTGCGACCGGCGGCTGACGAGTCAGGTTCTTCGGACACCCCCAGTCTGGACGCACAGGTCCTGGCGTCCTTGGCCACGGCATTCCTGGTGGGGCGGCTGCACCGGTTTGCCCGTTCCGGCTTCAAACGCCTGCCGTCCGAGCATCTGGACGCCAGCCTGGCATTGGTCCTTTAGCGTGCAGTCCGCTGCGCGACACACCGGCATCGGGTTCGGCAGGCCCCTGATGTGGCACTACTTGCCGGGTCGGAAAAGCGCGCGGCGGGTGGCTCCGAAAACACCCCTGGAAATCGAATAAATTAAAGGGCTGCTGCCAGCACCCCTTCATCCTGAGAAGTTGCACCCATGAACGCCAAATCATCCAAGATCATCTATACCCTCACCGACGAGGCGCCATTCCTGGCGACTTGCGCGTTTTTGCCCATCGTGCGCAGCTTCGCCGCATCGGCCGGCGTTGAAGTGACCGAGAGCGACATCTCGGTCGCGGCCCGGATTCTGGGCGAGTTCCCCGAGTTCCTGACAGACGCGCAGAAGGTGCCCGACAACCTGGCCGAGCTCGGTCGCCTGACCTTGTTGCCGGACACGAACATCATCAAATTGCCCAACATCAGCGCTTCGCAGAACCAGCTGCTCGCAGCCATCCGCGAATTGCAGTCCAAGGGCTACAAGTTGCCGGACTTTCCCGAGAGCCCGCAGAACGACGCCGACAAGGCCATCCGTGGGCGTTACAACAAGTGCCTGGGCAGTGCGGTGAACCCGGTGCTGCGCGAAGGCAACTCCGATCGCCGGGCGCCACGCGCGGTCAAGGAATATGCACGCAAGAACCCGCACAGCATGGCCGAATGGAGCCAGGCCTCGCGCTCGCATGTGTCGCACATGCACCATGGCGACTTCTACCATGGCGAGAAGTCGATGACGATAGCCGCGGCCTGCGAGGTGCGCATGGAGCTCGTCACCCCATCGGGCAGGACGCAGGTGCTCAAGCCGTCGACCAAGCTGCAGGCAGGCGAGATCATCGACAGCATGTTCATGAGCAAGAAGGCGCTGTGCGACTTCTACGAGCGCGAGATCAAGGATGCGCACAAGACCGGCGTGATGTTCTCGCTGCACGTCAAGGCCACGATGATGAAGGTTTCGCACCCTATCGTGTTCGGCCACTGCGTCAGGATTTTCTACCGGGAAGCCTTCGACAAACACGGCAAGTTGTTCGACGAGATTGGCGTGAACGTGAACAACGGCATGGCGAACCTGTACGACAAGATTGCCACGCTGCCGCAAAGCAAGCAGGACGAGATCAAGAGCGACCTGCACGCCTGTCACGAGAACCGGCCCGAGCTGGCCATGGTCGATTCGGCCCGCGGCATCACCAATTTCCACTCGCCCAACGACATCATCGTCGATGCCTCGATGCCGGTCATGATCCGCAACGGCGGCAAGATGTGGGGCGCCGATGGTCGCCTCAAGGACGTCAAGGCGGTGATGCCGGAGAGCACCTTTGCGCGCATCTACCAGGAGATGATCAACTTCTGCAAGTGGCACGGCAACTTCGACCCCAAGACCATGGGCACCGTGCCCAACGTCGGTCTGATGGCGCAACAGGCCGAGGAGTACGGCTCGCATGACAAGACCTTCGAGATCGCCGAAGCGGGCGTGGCCAACATCGTCGATATCGCTACTGGCAAGGTGCTGCTGTCGCAGAACGTCGAAGAGGGAGACATCTGGCGCATGTGCCAGGTCAAGGACGCGCCGATCCGCGACTGGGTCAAGCTGGCGGTCTCCCGCGCGCGCAATTCCGGCATGCCGGCGGTGTTCTGGCTCGACCCCTACCGCCCGCATGAGAACGAAGTCATCAAGAAGGTCAAGCTTTACCTGAACGACCATGACACCTCGGGCCTGGAGATCCAGATCATGTCGCAGGTGCGTGCGATGCGCTACACGCTCGAGCGCGTGGTGCGCGGGCTGGATACGATCTCGGTCACCGGCAACATCCTGCGCGACTACCTGACCGACCTGTTCCCCATCATGGAGCTCGGTACCAGCGCCAAGATGCTGTCCATCGTGCCGCTGATG
>JBKJRR010000214.1:0-4221 GCA_046594635.1 Burkholderiaceae bacterium | reverse complement strand
ATTTCGACCATGGCGCGTGGACCCAACTGCACCATTTCGTCTACAGCCGCGTCGACGGCGAACTGGAAATCCGCGGCAGTCGCGCGCAGGATGACAAGGAGGTCCGCCGCTATCTGGTCAAGGCGACCTTGTCCAATGACCGGATCGAAGGCTCGTTGCAAGACGTCACCGAAAAATCCCGCGCGACAGAAGATCTCAACTTCCTGGCCTACAACGACCCGCTGACCAAGGTCCTCAATCGCCGCGGCATTGAAAATGCGTTCATGGAGGCCAGTGCCATGTCACCCAAAGGCCGGCCGTTCGCGCTGGCATACCTGGATCTGGACCGCTTCAAACTGATCAACGACCTGTTCGGCCACAGCGCCGGCGATGAAGTTTTACAGCAGGTCTGCAAGCGCGTCACCGACGTGGTGTCCGGATCGATCAAGGTGGGCCGGGTTGGTGGCGACGAATTTACCATCGTGCTGCCCGATACCAAGATGGCACTGGCCGCACTGGTGTGCCAGGGCATTGTGCGCAATATCGGCAGCAGTCCGTTCCGCGTCGGTGACAAGGCATTCACCGTGCGGGGTTCGATCGGACTGATCGAGGTCATCCCGGGCACGTCGATCAAGGATGCCTTGTCCACCGCCGATCGCGCCTGCCGCGAGGCGAAACGTGGCCACCATGATGGCCTGGTGGTCTATG
Organism: Burkholderiaceae bacterium; assembly: GCA_046594635.1. Classification (GTDB taxonomy): domain Bacteria; phylum Pseudomonadota; class Gammaproteobacteria; order Burkholderiales; family Burkholderiaceae_C; genus CAISIP01. Next base: position 3,534 of record JBKJRR010000214.1, on the reverse strand, counting down.
AACGCGACGCCGATGTGTTCCGCCAGCACGACGCCGAGTTGCGCCTGGTCGAACTGTTGTCCACCAGCGCCGCGACCGACGGACTGCATTTGCATATGCAGCCCATCATGTCACTCAGTGCGCCCAATGATTCGCTGAACTTCGAGGTGCTGCTGCGCATGCGCGACAGCGAGGGCAAGCCGGTACCCACCGAGCGCCTGATCGCTGCGGCAGAAAACAGCGGGCGCATGGGAATCATCGACCGCTGGGTGCTCTCGACCACGCTGGCGTGGCTCAACACCCATCAGCGGCGCCTGACCAATACCCGCTTCGTGTGCATGAACCTGAGCGGATCGTCGCTCAACGACGAGAAGTTCATGCAGGACGTGTTTACCATGCTCGCCGCCAATGCCGACATTGCGCGCCATCTGTGTATCGAGATCACCGAAAGTGTCGCGCTGCACGATCTCAAAAATACACGTCACTTCATCGACACGGTGCGCAGCTTTGGTGCCAGGGTAGCGCTCGATGATTTCGGGGCCGGTTATACCTCGTTCTCCTACCTCAAGGAACTACCGGCGGACCTGCTCAAGATTGACGGAAGTTTCATCGTCAACATGAATGCTCATCCAGCCAACGTCGCGATTGTCGAGGCGATTGTCAATCTGGCGCGCAATCTGGGCATGCAGACCATAGCCGAATGGGCCGAGGACACGGCCACGGTGCAGACGCTGGCCGAAATTGGTGTCAACTATGTGCAGGGGTATATCGTATCGAGGCCGGTGGCTCCGGATGTTCTGCTGACAGCCGAGTCGTCGGCCAGTTTCATCCGCGACGAACAACTGCTGCGCTTTACCAACATCCTGGGCAAACCGGAAGACATACGGGCGCAGGTTGATCTGTTCGAGCAGGGCGGCGGCGCTCGCCACCAGGTGCACTGAAGCGACACTGACCGGGCGCGTGCCCGGCTGGCGCCCGTGCCGATTCAGGTCGAAATTATTTCAGCTTCGCGCACGCAAGGCTGTGCGCAGTTTCTCGCCCAGTTCCGGCTTGTCCGCAAAAGGGCTGGTCGGATTGCGTGCCAACATGACGTCCTCCATGCGGGTCTGCACAGAGCGGATTGCCTTGGGGTGGCTGTAAATATAGAACTGGTTGGCTGCAACAGCGTCGAAAACCCGTTGCGCCACATCAGCGGCCGAGACCTTGCCCGATTCGACAGCCTTCTCGCTCATGGCCTGGCCGACCAACTGGCTGCGTGTCGGCGCCTGGTCAGACGCCTGCAGGGTGGCCGGACGGTTACGCTCGCTTTGCGCAATACCGGTTGGCACGAAAAACGGACACAACACGCTGGCGCCAATTTGCGTGGTCACCAGGCCCAGGTCCTGGTAGAGCGTTTCGGACAAGGTAACGACGGCATGTTTGCTGACGTTGTATACCCCCATGTTCGGCGCTGACAACAAACCTGCCATGCTGGCGGTGTTGACGATATGTCCCTGATACGCCGGATCGGCCTGGGCAGCAGCCAGCATCATCGGCGTGAACACCCGCACGCCGTGCGCCACGCCCATCAGATTGACGCCCAGCACCCAGTCCCATTCCCTGGCACTGGTTTCCCAGATCAGTCCACCGGCGGCCACGCCGGCGTTATTGAACACCATATGGGGTACGCCAAAGTGCTGCATGACCGTTTGGCCCAACGCATCCATTTGATCCGCACGCGACACGTCGACGCTGCACGCCAGTACCTCGGCGCCGATTTCCTTCAATTCAGCGGCAGCGCGGTCCAAGGCGTCTTTCTGCACATCGACCAACACCAGGCGCATGCCGAGCCGCGCGCCCAGACGCGCACATTCGAGCCCGAAACCAGAGCCTGCGCCGGTCAATACGGCTGTCTTGTTCTTGAAATCGTCCAACATTTTTCTCCTCTCCCCGGTTCAGGGGCGCCAGACCATCTCAAGATGGTCGATTCCATCCTCGATGTAGGGCATGCCCATGTCATCGAATCCGTGTCCCTGGTAAAAACTTTTCAGGCGTGCCTGTGCGCCGATGCGAATCGGCTGGCTGCCCCAGGTGGAGGTCACCAGCGCGATCGCCTTTTGTACCAGCAGGTGACCCAGACCACTACCCCGCACGCTCATACGCGTGGCAATTCGCCCTATGCTGGCTTCATCAAACTGGATACCCGGCGCAAAGCAACGCGCGCAGGCCACCAGCGTATCGCCGCGCCAGGCCATCAGATGCAGTGCCTGCACGTCGCGGTCGTCCATGTCCAGGAACACGCAGTTCTGTTCGACAACGAACACGACACTGCGCAGTTGCAGCAACGCGTACAGGCTTTGCGTCGACAACGCGTCAAACGTGGCCACCTGCCACGCCAGTTCACCCGAAGGATCGTCAGGGGTGCTCACGCCTTGGACGGTGCCGCTCGCAGCACGTAGCCAATCCGAGGAAAGTGCACATGCACCGTCCCGGCACGCGCATCGTCGCGGCGCACGGTGTAGTGCATGCGTGTGGCGGCCACCAGCATGCCGTCGGTCGGCTCCGGGCCGAAGGTGTCGCCGCTGACGGTGACCTGCGAGCCCAGCGCGATGCCATGGTCATCCTGGAACGCCAATCCAGCCACCGGCTGGGCGGTAGCCGCCGCAGCGATGGCGATGGCGTCTGACGCAGCCAGCATTTCAATCGCAACATCCGGGAACGCCGCCATGCGGTCCATCCAGGTGAAAACCGCGGGCGTGGCGTCCAGCACCCCAGCCATCGCCGGTGTCTGTGCCCGGGTGAACCACAATGGATGGTAGGCGGCGAAGTCGGCGATGCAAGGCTGCTCACCGAGCAGGAAGGCATGGTCCTCGAGCATGTTGGCCATTCGCCGCAGGTACGACTGGTATGCACCCGCGGCGTCGTTGGGACCAACCCTTGGAACGGCCACGCGCATGCCGGCGCGGTCCTGTGAAAAGGCCTTGGCCACTTCGAGGGGCTGCGTGGCCAGCAGTTGTGCGGCCCCTTCCGGCCGCAGGCTGTGCGCCATGGCCGACCAGAAAAGCTGATGATCCGCCCATTGGGCCATGATGCGGGCCAGACCCTTGTCGTGCGGCGGATAAAGCGTCGGCGCCGGTTGCAGATGCTCAAGTGTGTCGCAGATCAACGCGGTGTCGCAGTAGATGTCGGCGCCAATCTGCAACATCGGCGTTTTGCGGTTGCCGCCAGTCAACGCGATCAGTTCCGGTTTTGGCATCACTGCCGGGATCAACACGGATTTCCAGGGCAGCCGCTTGTAGGCCAACACGCGCCGGACCTTCTCGGCAAACGGTGACATCGGGTAGTGGTGCAGAATCAGTTCAGGCATGGCCGCTCCGTGGTGTTTCAAGGTATTTGGTAGCGGTGACCGTCATCATCAGGATATTGATATGGGCCGTGCCCGCTCGATGATGGCGTCGAGATCGGCACCGGCGTCCAGCGTACCAAACACCTGCCCCCAGTGGCCGGCGATGCGCGATGCGCAAAACGCGTCAAAGACACAATCGGGCGCACTTTGGCGCAACAAACAAGCCTGCA
>JBKJRR010000153.1:0-8637 GCA_046594635.1 Burkholderiaceae bacterium | reverse complement strand
GGTGGTTCCAAGCCGGCGGCAGGCGGCGAAGCCGGGGCTCAGCTAAAGCCGGGCGCCGGGACCCGTCAAGCCGAAGCAGCCGCACCTGGTGGTGGTGCCAACAAACGGCCGCCTGCCACACCTGAACGACAAGCGGGTGCTGGTACGACTGCGCGCGGCGCGCCGGGGCGTGCCGATGGCGCGCCGCGGTCTGCGCCGGAGCTGGCGGTTTGTGGTGGTCTGAGCGGTGCGACTGTGGCGGCGGCAGTGGCAGTGGATCAGGGCCGGCCGGCTGCGGCCGCTGGCAATATGCAAAAGCCTGCCGGCAATCGGACTGGCGCGGTGGGTGGCGGTGGCCGCGGGCCGGGTGGCGCCAATGTGATGCCGTTGCGTCCTGGCATGTTTGCCCGTGTCACGACGGTCTTTTCGATCAAGGAGGCTGCGATTGTGGTGCCCGAAGAGGCCATCGTGCCACAGGGTGGCCGCCAGTTCGTGATCAAGGTGATGGATCCTTCGCAGGTGCCAGCCGCGGCCGATCGCCCCTTGCCACCGGACACTAAATGGGTGTCGTTGCGCCAGGAGGTCAAGCTCGGTGCACGCCAGTTGGGCAAGGTCGAAGTGACCGAGGGCCTGCTCGAGGGTGAAACGGTGGTGGTGGCAGGGCAGCAGCGGCTGCAGCGTGATGGCACGGCGCTGCGCATCGTCGAGCTTGGCCGGCCCGGCCCACGCGGCGCTCCAGCCGGTGCGCCGGCAGGGGCGGCGTCTGCCGCCCCGGGAACGGGTAACGGCCCGGCCATGGGCGCATCGTCGCCCGGTCCGGTTGCGGCTCTCGGCAAGTAACCGGCGGTCCCCATGCAGCTCGCCGAAACCTCCATCCGACGTCCGGTTTTCGCGACCGTGTTGTCCTTGCTGATCGTTTTGATCGGCGCGGTGTCCTTCAATCGCTTGTCGGTACGCGAGTATCCCAAGATTGACGAGCCGGTCGTCAGCGTGCAGACGCGGTTCGGCGGTGCCTCCAGCGAAGTCATCGAGGGCCAGGTGTCCAAGGTGCTCGAAGACTCGTTGGCCGGCATCGAAGGCGTTGACGTGATCACGTCGATCAGCCGGCAGGAACGCAGCCTGATTACCGTGCGTTTTGCACTGAGCCGCGATCCCGACTCGGCCGCGGCCGATGTGCGTGACAAGGTCTCTCGGGTGCGTCAGCGTCTGCCCCAAGGCATCGATGAGCCGGTGATCGCCAAGGTTGAGGCGGAGTCATTCCCGGTGGTCTTTCTGGCCCTGAGTTCGGACACGCACACAGCGCTGCAACTTACCGACATGGCCAATCAGCTGGTCAAGCCGGTGCTGCAGACCGCTCCCGGCGCGGCCGATGTGACGATCTTTGGCGAGCGCAAACTGGCCATGCGCATTGGCCTGGACCCCGACCGCCTGGCGGCCTACCGGCTGACGGTGCAGGATGTCGAGGATGCCCTGCGCCGCTCCAACCTGGAGGTGCCGGCCGGGCGCATCGAGAGCCGCCAGCGTGAGTTCAACGTCACAGCGGCGACTGACCTGCAACGTCCCGCCGAGTTCCGCCAGGTTGTGATTCGCACGGTGAACGGGTTTCCAGTACGTATTGCGGACGTGGCACGGGTCCAGACCGGCGCAGCGGACGAACGCTCCAGCGTACGGCTCAACGGCCGTGATTCGGTGGCCGTGGGCGTGATCCGTCAGGCCACGGCCAATCCACTGGAATTGTCGGCGGGTGTACTTGCCTTGCTCGACAAGGTGCGTGGTGACCTGCCGGCGGGCGTGACCATTGAGGTGGCGAACGACAACTCGGTTTTCATTGATCGCTCGGTGAAGGCGGTCTACACCACCATTGCCGAAGCCGTGGTGCTGGTGGCACTGGTGATCTTCGTGTTCCTGCGCACCTTGCGTGCCTCGATCATTCCCTTGCTGACGATTCCGGTGGCGCTGATCGGCACCTTCGCCCTGATGGCGTTGGCGGGGTTCAGCATCAATACGCTGACCTTGCTGGCGCTGGTGCTGGCGATCGGGCTGGTAGTGGACGACGCGATCGTGATGTTGGAGAACATCTACCGCCACATCGAAGAGGGACTCAGTCCGTTCCAGGCCGCGATACGCGGAGCGCGCGAAGTCGGTTTCGCGATTGTCGCGATGACGATGACGCTGGTGGCCGTCTATGCTCCGCTGGCATTTGCGCCAGGGCGCACCGGGCGCTTGTTCACGGAATTTGCGCTCGCCCTGGCCGGTGCGGTGGTGGTGTCGGGTGTCGTCGCACTGACCTTGTCACCAATGATGTGTTCGCTTTTGCTGCGCCACAACCCCAATCCAGGATTCTTCGACCGTGGCATGGAGCGTGGCCTGCAGGCTTTGACGCGGGGTTATTCCCGTGTGCTCGGCTGGACGCTCAAGGTGCGCTGGTTGATCGTGCTGCTGGCCATTGGCAGTGGCGTGGTGTCGTGGTCGGTGCTCAAGGACATCAAGCGCGAGTTGTCGCCGATGGAAGACCGTGGTGTGGTGTTGGCCCAGGTCAACGGTCCCGACGGCGCGACGCTGGAGTACACCAACCGCTACGCGACCGCCATTGAGCGCATCGGTGACAACTATCCGGAGTTCGACCGGATCTTTGCCACCATCGGCAATCCGACGGTGGCGCAGGGCAACATCTTCTTTCGCACCAAGCCGTGGGAGGAGCGTAAACGCACCACCCAGGAATTGGCACGCGACATGACGCCCCGGGTCGCGGGCCTCACCGGTGTCAGTGCTTTTCCGATCACACCGCCCTCGCTGGGCCAGGGTTTCACGCAGCGGCCGGTCAACTTCGTCATCCTCACCTCCGACAGCTACCAGAACCTGGCACAAACGGTGCGCGCATTTCAGGATGAACTGGCGAAGAACCCGGGGTTCGCCCAGGTCGACACCGATCTGCGACTGAACAAGCCCGAGATCAAGCTCGAGGTCGACCGCGAGCGTGCGGCTGACAACGGGGTCGGAGTTGACGCCATCGCACGCGCGGTAGAGACCATGCTGGGTGGACGCATCGTGACCCGTTTCAAGCGCGACGGTGAGCAGTACGACGTGATCGTGCAGACCATGGATTCGGGCCGTGGCACGCCATCGGACATCGAACGCATCTTTGTACGCGGGCGCAACGACACCATGATTCCGCTGTCGGCGCTGGTGAAAATCCGCGAGGTCGTGGTGCCGCGCGAACTCAACCATTTTGGACAACGCCGCTCGGCGACGATCACGGCCAATCTGTCGGAAGGTTATGCGCTGGGCGAAGCGCTGGATTTTATGGACCTGACAGCCAAGAAGGTGCTCAAGCCCGGTTACGCGACTGATCTCAACGGTATCAGCCGCGAGTTCCGCAAGTCCGCGGATTCGCTGACGCTGGTCTTCATCCTGGCGCTTTTCTTCATCTTTCTGGTGCTGGCGGCGCAGTTTGAGAGCTTTGTCGACCCCTTCGTGATCCTGCTCAGCGTGCCGCTGTCGATGGCGGGGGCCCTGCTCGCGCTGCAGTGGTCAGGCGGCACACTCAATGTGTTCAGCCAGATCGGACTGATCACGCTGGTGGGTTTGATCACCAAGCACGGCATTCTGATCGTCGAGTTTGCCAATCAACTGCGTGAGCAGGGGCTCGACATGATGGCGGCGATCCGCAAGTCAGCGGCGCAGCGTCTGCGCCCGATTCTGATGACGACCGGCGCCATGGTGCTCGGTGCGCTGCCGTTGGCGCTTGCCACTGGCGCGGGTGCCGAAAGCCGGCAACAGATAGGCTGGGTGATTGTCGGCGGCATGAGCTTGGGGACCCTGCTGACGATTTTTGTGGTGCCCACCATGTATACCTTGCTGGCACGGCGTCATGCGCCGGGGGCCAAGAAGGAAGTGGCGCACGAGCCGCCGCCCGTAGCCCCGGAACTGGCCGACAAGCCCGCGGCGGCGTAGGTCCGATCACCGGGCCGCGTGCGGTCCGGTGCCGGTAGCGTCCCTCAGAGTACGCCGTCGAACATCATCACATCGACTTCGTCACCGGCTGCAATATGGCCCTGGTCGTGGCCGAGCACGATCAATCCGTTGGCCTGCACCATGGAGCTGAGCACGCCTGACCCCTGGTTGCCGGTGGTTTGCACCTGCAAGTGCCCGGCGGGCGCGTTGCTGACAACACCGCGTTGGTACTCGGTGCGGCCGGCCTTCTTGCGAATTGCCTCGCTGCTGCGTGCACGCAGCAGGGTCGTGGTGGTGGCTCTGCAGCCCATCATGCGTAGCAAGGCCGGGCGCACAAAGGCCAGAAAGGTCACCATCACGGCCACCGGGTTGCCCGGCAGGCCGAACAACACGGCAGACCGGTCGCTGCCGGGCCCACCCGCCGGAATACGGCCTACCGCCATCGGACGACCGGGCCGCATGGCGATGCGCCAGAACGCGACTCCGCCGCTCGCCCCGGCGAGTTTCTTCATCATGGCCTTGGTGTAGTCGGCCTCGCCCACACTGACACCGCCACTGGTGATGATGGCGTCCGCCTGGGCGGCAGCCTGCGTGAAGGCATGCTCAAGCGCCGCCGGTTCATCCGGCACCACGCCCATGTCGATCACCTGCACGCCCAGCCGACGCAACATGCCAAACACCGTGTAGCGGTTGCTGTCGTATACCGCGCCAGCGCGCGGCGCGTCGCCCAGACTCAGAATTTCATTGCCGGTGGAAAAATAGGCGACCGTCAGGCGTCGCCACACCGGTACCTCGGCGATGCCCAGGCTGGCGATCAGGCCCAGTGCAGCAGGTCCCAGGCGATCGCCCTTGCGCAAGGCTGCTTGCCCCTGCATCAGGTCCTCGCCGAGCTTGCGCCGGTTGTCGCCGCGCGCCAGCGTACCGGCGGCAATAGCCAGGGCTTCACCACGTACCTGTGCCAGTTCCTGTGGCACCACGGTGTCGAGGCCGTCCGGCATCACAGCGCCGGTCATGATCTTGAGCGCCTGGCCCGGCGCAACTTGTCCCTGCCAGGGCTGGCCGGCAAAAGCGGTTCCCACCACCTGCAGTGTCAAGGACTTGTCGGGGGCCAGCGCGCTGCCGTCGAAGGCGTATCCATCCATGGCCGAGTTGTCGTGGGGTGGCACGCTTATGGGCGAAATGATGTCGCGTGCCAGCACCCTCTCAAACGCGTCGAATACACCCACCTCTTCGGTGGCCGAAACCGGTTCTACCAGTCGCGCGAGAAACTGCAGCACCGCGTCCGCACGCAGGCTTTGCGGGTCATAACCCTCAAGTTGCGCGGCGATCTGGTCAATCGAAGTTGTCATTCCTGGAGCGCCTGCAGTTGGGCCAGCGTGTTGGCGTTGGCAAAAGCGCCGGGTTCGGCAAACGGTACTTGCACGGTGTGCTGCTGAGCGGTCCATGCACCGATCTTGCGACCGCCACCGGCTACAAAGGCGCACAGGTTGGGCAGCAGCGTGGTCTTGATCAGGCAGAACACGGGCTGGCGATACCAGGCCGGCGTGCCGTCGGCTGCAGGTTCCATGGCGCTGGGCATGGCGATGTCGGCCGAGGCACTGGACAGTGCCTGGGAAAGTCGGGCCACCAGATCGACCGGAAACTGCGGCGTGTCGCAGGGCACGGTCATCAGGTAGGGCGTGTGGCAGTTTTCCATCGCGGCGATGAAACCGGCCAGTGGCCCGGCGAAATCGGCGATGGTATCGGTCACAACAGGTGCGCCGAAGCCGCGGTACTGATCCAGATGCCGATTGGCATTGAGCAGCACGGCACCCACCTGGGCTTGCAGTCGGCGCAGGCTGTGCTGAGCGAGCGGCAGGTCGCCATACAACTGCAGGCCTTTGTCCAGCCCGCCCATGCGCGTGCCGCGTCCGCCGGCAAGCACGACGCCGGTGATGAGCGCGGGGTCGATCATGCTGGCGGTTCCTGTGTCGGGTTCACTTGCGTCGGATCGGCAGACATTGCCCGCAGACCTGCCGGCTGGGTCGGGACTTGGCATGTGCGGATCAGCCTCCGATATAACTCATCTCGACGCGGGGCTGGGTGGGTGCTCCCACGGTATTGCGCAACTCCGAATAGCGGTCGTCGCGCTGGCCCCAGATAGCGCCGATGGCCGAGGTCAGCTGCGCGTCACTGGCGCCACCGCGCAGCAGCGCGCGCAGGTCGTGGCCGCTTGAGGCGAACAGGCAAAGGTACAACTTGCCTTCGGTGGACAGGCGTGCGCGGTTGCAGGCATGGCAGAAGGCCTGCGTCACGCTGCTGATGACGCCGATTTCGCCAAGTTCGGGCATGTGGCGACCCTGCGCGTCGGCATAACCCCAACGTTCCGCGGTCTCGCCTGGTGTATTGGCATCGAGTGCGATCAGAGGCCATTCATCGCTGATCCGTCGCACCACTTCGGCCGATGGAAGTACCTCGTCCATGCGCCAGCCATTCGTAACGCCGACGTCCATGTATTCGATGAAACGCAACACGACACCCGTGCCACGAAAGTGACGCGCCATGGCCAGGATCTCGTGGTCATTGGTGCCACGCTTGACCACCATGTTGACCTTGATCGGGCCCAGTCCGGCCGCGCGTGCCGCCTCGATGCCAGCGAGCACTTCGGCCACCGGAAAATCGACGTCGTTCATGCCACGGAATACGGCGTCGTCCAGCCCATCCAGGCTGACTGTGACGCGATGCAGCCCGGCATCGCGCAAAACCTCGGCCTTGCGCGCCAGCAGCGAGCCGTTGGTAGTCAGTGTGATATCGAGCGGTTGGCCATCAGGTGTGCGCAAGGCGGACAGTTGGGCGATCAGCACCTCGATGTTCTTGCGCAGCAGCGGTTCGCCGCCCGTCAGGCGCAACTTTTGCACGCCATGGGCGACAAACAGTCGCGCCAGTCGGGTGATTTCCTCGAAGTCGAGCAGGGCGGAATGCGGCAGGTAGACATGGTCCTTGTCGAATACCGCCTTGGGCATGCAGTAACTGCAGCGGAAGTTGCAGCGGTCGGTCACGCTGATGCGCAAATCGCGCAGCGGGCGCTGACGCCTGTCATGCAACACTCCGGTGGCCAGCATCGGAGCGGCGTTGCGCAATGTGCCATCGCCAATCAGGCGCTGGTCCAGCAGGGGGATGACGCGTTCAGCCATGGCTTGATTTTGCCGTACCGACGCCGGTTGACCGAATCGGCCCAGTGTTGGGCCTGATGGGCGCGCGGTCAAACAGGTCGTGGCGAGGCGAAACGGTCACGCGCTTTCAGCCGTGCCGCACGGCCACGGTCTTGAGGGTCGTGAAACCGTACATGGCTTCGAAGCCCTTCTCGCGACCGTAACCCGACGACTTGACGCCGCCAAAGGGCAACTCGACGCCACCGCCCGCGCCGTAGTTGTTGATGAACACCTGGCCGCTGCGTACGCGCCGCGCCATGCGGAACTGGCGCGCACCGTCACGGGTCCAGACGCCGGCCACCAGCCCGAACTGCGTGGCGTTGGCCATTGCCACGGCCTGGTCTTCGTCGGCAAAGGCCATGGCAGCGAGCACCGGCCCGAACACCTCCTGCTGCGCCAGCTTGTGGTCGACCGGAACATCGCGCAGCAAGGTTGGCGCCTGGTAAAAGCCGGTGGCAGGCGCTTGGGCGACGACGTGACCCTGGGCCACGGTCGCGATGCCAGCGCTCTGCGCCGAGGCCAGGAACTCGCTCACCCGGGTCTTCTGACTTTCGCGGATCAGCGGGCCGACATCCAGGTCCATTGCCGCCGGTCCGACACGCAATGCGGCAAACGCAATGCCCAGGCGTTCGAGCAGCGGCTCGTAGATGGACTGTTCGACCAGCAGCCGGGAACCGGCCGAACAGGTCTGGCCGGCGTTTTGCACGATGGCATTGATGACCGTTGGCAATACGGCGTCCAGGTCGGCGTCGGCGAACACGATCTGCGGGCTCTTTCCGCCCAGTTCCAGCGTGACCGGACAGTGACGCTCGGCGGCCACTTGCTGGATCAGCGTACCGATCGACGGGCTGCCGGTGAAGCTGATGTGGTCGATACCCGGGTGGCGCGCCAGCGCGTCGCCGACCTCGTGGCCGTAGCCGGTGACGATATTGATCGTGCCGCTCGGAAAACCAATCTCGGCGGCCAACTGGGCCACGCGGATCAACGACAGGCAGGCATCCTCGGAGGGTTTGACGACGCAGGTGTTGCCAGCAGCCAGCGCGCCACCGACGCTGCGCCCGAAGATCTGCATTGGATAGTTCCACGGCACGATGTGACCCGTCACCCCATGGGGCTCGCGCCAGGTGAATACGCTGTAGCCGTCAAGATAGGGCAGGGTCTCGCCATGGAATTTGTCGCAGGCGCCGGCGTAGAACTCGAAGTAACGCGACAAGGCCGCCGCATCGGCCCGTGCCTGCTTGACCGGCTTGCCGCAATCGCGTTGCTCAAACAGCGCCAGTTCGTCGGCGTGCTGCGCCACCTTGGCCGACAGTTTCATCAGCATGCGGCCACGTTCAGCGGCCGTCAGCCGACCCCAGCCGTGGTCCATGCTATGACGGGCGGCAGCAACCGCGGCGTCAATGTCGGCGGCGTCGCTGCGCTGCAGTTCATCAAAGGTTTGTCCGTCGGACGGGTCAATGACTGCGATGGTGCGTCCGCTGGCGCTGCGGGTCGAGGCGTTGGCGATGTAATT
>JBKJRR010000495.1:0-4166 GCA_046594635.1 Burkholderiaceae bacterium | reverse complement strand
CCATCGCCGCGGGCGTAGCAAAGTGCAAGAGCGATCACGTGGTCATCGCCGGTCATGACGGCGGCACAGGCGCGTCACCATGGTCGTCGATCAAGCATGCGGGCAGCCCATGGGAGATCGGGTTGGCCGAAACTCAGCAAACTCTGGTGCTCAACCGACTGCGCGGTCGGATACGGGTGCAGGCGGATGGTCAAATGAAGACGGGCCGCGACGTTGCGATTGGTGCCTTGCTCGGTGCCGACGAATTCGGCTTTGCCACTGCGCCGCTGGTGGTACAGGGTTGCATCATGATGCGCAAGTGCCATCTCAACACCTGTCCGGTTGGCGTTGCGACCCAGGACCCGGTACTGCGCAAGAAGTTCTCTGGCAAGCCCGAACATGTCGTCAACTACTTCTTCTTCGTCGCCGAAGAAGTGCGCCAGATCATGGCCCAGTTGGGCATTCGCAAGTTCGACGACATGATTGGCCGTTCCGATCTGCTCGACACCGCACGTGGCATCCATCACTGGAAGGCCCGTGGCCTTGACTTTGCGCGCCTGTTTGCCCAGCCCAAGGTGCCAGCCGACGTATCGCGGTTCCACGTACAGGATCAGGACCACGGCCTGGACCGCGCGCTAGATCGGCTGCTGATCGAGCGTTGCCGACCGGCTTTCGAGCGCGGCGAGAAGGTCAAGTTCATCGAGGTGGTGCATAACGTCAATCGCTCCGTGGGAGCGATGTTGTCCGGCGCGCTGACCAAGATCCATCCGCAAGGTTTGCCCGATGACACGATCCGAATTCAGCTCGAAGGCACAGGTGGCCAATCCTTCGGCGCCTTCCTGGCCAACGGCATTTCGCTGTACCTGATTGGCGACGCCAATGACTACACCGGCAAGGGCCTGAGTGGCGGGCGGGTCGTCGTGCGTCCGAGCATCGAATTCCGTGGTGATCCCACGCGCAACACCATCATTGGCAATACCGCCCTGTACGGCGCGACCACCGGCGAAGCATTCTTCGGCGGCGTGGCCGGTGAACGGTTTGCCGTTCGTCTGTCGGGCGCAACGACCGTCGTCGAAGGCACGGGCGACCATGGCTGTGAATACATGACGGGTGGCACCGTAGCCGTGCTCGGGCAGACGGGACGCAACTTCGCTGCTGGCATGAGCGGCGGTGTCGCTTATGTCTACGACGAGGACGGCAAATTTGCCCAGCGCTGCAACACCGCCATGGTCTCGTTGGAGAGCGTGTTGTCGACACGTGAGCAGCAGGCGATGGTCGATCCGGCGGTCTGGCATCGTGGCCAGTCTGACGAGGCCCAGCTCAGAAAGTTGCTCGAAGACCACAACCGCTGGACTGGCAGCAAGCGGGCCCGTGAGCTGCTCGACAACTGGGAGGTCAGCCGTTCGCGCTTCATCAAGGTCTTCCCGATCGAATACAAGCGCGCCCTGGCCGAGATAGCAACGCGCAGCAAGGCGGCCGAGGCCAGCGCCAGGGAGGCGGTCAAGCTGGCTGCATCTGCCAGCGGCAAGCATAGTGCCGTGACCGCCAAGTAAGAAGACCTACCGCAGCGACAGACACCAGCAGGATTGAACATGGGAAAAATCACCGGATTCATGGAGTACCCGCGACTCGACGAGCCTTACAGACCAGTCGCAGAGCGGGTGAAGGAGTACCGCGAATTTGTTCTGACACTGGACGATGGTCAGGCCAAGACCCAAAGCGCACGTTGCATGGATTGCGGCACGCCGTTTTGCAACAACGGCTGTCCGGTCAACAACATCATTCCGGACTTCAATGACCTGGTATTCCAGGGCGACTGGAAAAACGCAGCCGCAGTCTTGCACAGCACCAACAATTTTCCGGAATTCACCGGGCGGATCTGTCCGGCGCCCTGTGAGGCGGCCTGCACGCTCAATGTCAACGACGATCCGGTCGGCATCAAGTCGATCGAGCACGCCATCATCGACAAGGCCTGGGCGAAAGAATGGGTCCTGCCGCAAAAAGCCAAACACCGCACCGGCAAGTCGATTGCCGTGGTGGGTTCTGGTCCGGCCGGTCTGGCAGCGGCCCAGCAACTCGCGCGCGTGGGCCATGACGTGACAGTGTTCGAAAAGAACGATGGCGTGGGGGGACTGCTGCGGTTTGGTATTCCGGATTTCAAGCTGGAAAAATCGCACATTGATCGCCGGGTCGAGCAGATGCTGGCCGAGGGCGTGGTGTTTCGCACTGGTGTGTTGATCGGCGAGATGCCGAAGGACAACAAGGTTACGAACTGGGCGCGCGAGACCATCAGCGCGCAACAACTGCAGGAAGAATTCGACGCCGTGGTGCTGGCCGGCGGTGCAGAGCAGTCGCGCGACCTGCCGGTGCCGGGCCGGGACCTCAAGGGCGTGCATTACGCCATGGAGTTCCTGCCGCAGCAGAACAAGGTCAACGGCGGCGCCAAGGTGCGCGACCAACTGCGCGCCGATGGCAAGCATGTGATCGTGATCGGCGGTGGCGACACTGGCAGCGACTGCGTGGGTACCAGCAACCGGCACGGCGCCAGGAGCGTGACGCAATTCGAACTGATGCCCCAGCCCCCAGACGAGGAAAATCGACCGATGACCTGGCCTTACTGGCCGATCAAGTTGCGCACCAGTTCCAGCCACGAAGAGGGCTGTGAGCGCGAGTTCGCCATTTCGACCAAGGAGTTCATGGGCGAAAAAGGCCGGGTCAAGGGCCTCAAGACCGTGCGCGTCGAATGGAAGAACGGCAAGATGTCCGAGGTGCTGGGTTCGGAGCAGGTGCTGCCGGCCGACCTGGTGTTGCTCGCCATGGGGTTCGTATCGCCGGTTGCCTCCGTGCTCGAGGCTTTCGGTGTCGAGAAGGACACCCGCGGCAATGCGCGCGCAACGACCGAGTTCAGTTCAGGCTATGCCACCAACGTGCCAAAGGTCTTTGCGGCCGGCGACATGCGCAGGGGCCAGAGTCTCGTTGTGTGGGCGATTCGCGAAGGTCGCCAGGCGGCGCGTGCGGTCGACGAGTTCCTGATGGGGTTCAGCGACTTGCCTCGTTGAGCAGGCGCAATGTCGAGGTGGCACGCATGCCACCTCGATCGACTCGGCAGATGTTGCGGCGTGACAACGGGGTGCAGTGGAAATCCCGTATGATTTGCTCGCCGGCTATCTGCCGGTATTTGTTTTTCATGGCGCCATCCTCCCCTGATCCCCTTGTCGAACTGCGTGACCTGACCTTCGGGTACGGCGAACGCGTCATTCTTGACGGAATTTCACTGACGATTCCCCGCGGCAAGGTCACCGCGCTGATGGGCGCGTCAGGCGGCGGCAAGACCACCTTGCTGCGTTTGATCGGTGGACAGAATCGGGCCCAGAAGGGCGAACTGCGTCTTTACGGTGCGGATGGCTATCAGGATGTCGGTGCCATGGACCAGCAGCAGTTGTACGCTGCGCGCCGACGCATGGGCATGTTGTTCCAGTTCGGCGCCCTGTTCGCCGACCTGAGCGTTTTCGAGAATGTGGCTTTCCCGTTGCGCGAGCATTCGACTCTTCCAGAGTGCATGGTCCGCGATATTGTGTTGATGAAACTCAATGCGGTCGGATTGCGTGGCGCACGCCATTTGATGCCCAGCGAAATTTCGGGTGGCATGGCGCGTCGCGTGGCGCTGGCGCGCGCCATTGTGTTGGATCCGGAACTGGTGATGTATGACGAACCGTTCTCCGGTCTTGATCCGATCTCGGTGGGAACCGCCGCGCGGCTGATTCGCCAGCTCAATGATTCCATGGAACTGACCAGCGTGTTCGTCTCGCACGAACTCGAGGAGACCTTCGCGATTGCCGATCAGGTGATCATCCTGGCCAATGGCAAGGTGGCGGCGCAGGGCCGCCCGCAAGACGTGCGCAAGAGCAATGATCCGCTGGTGTCCCAATATGTGAATGCCATGCCGGACGGGCCCGTGCAGTTTCATTATCCGGGGCCGACAGTCGAGGAGGACTTCGGGGCTGCGCCGACTTCGCTGGTTCCACCTGCCACGCAAAGGGGGCAGTCATGAGCTGGTATCGACCGGCTGATGTCGGCTTCGCGGTTCGCTCGCAGCTGGCCAACCTGGGCCTTGGTACGCGATTGTTTGTGCGTCTGGTGCTGTCGTTCGGGCCGGCGTTCAGGCGTTTCGGCCTGATCCGGGATCA
>JBKJRR010000398.1:0-5864 GCA_046594635.1 Burkholderiaceae bacterium | reverse complement strand
AACGACGACTTGCCCGCTTTGGGCGGCGAAACACCGCTGGAGACCGCCTTGTCCGAAGGCCGGCAGATCGGCTATGCCGGTTTTGAGCTGGGCAACAAGTTTCCGAAGACCGGTCCGGCGCTCAAGGCCAAGCTGGCGCAGTACGACCTGGCCTGTATCTCGGGCTGGTACAGCGGGTTTCTGGCCGAAGACACAGTCGAGGCCGAGATCGCGCGCTGTCACGACCATATGGCCAAGCTGCAGTTCAACGACGCGCGCGTCGTGGTTTATGGCGAGTGTGCCGGCACGATACAAGGGCAGATCGACACACCACTGGCGCGTCGACCGCGTTTCAATGACCTGGCGCAATGGCAGGCCTATGGCGCGCGACTCAATGCCTTTGGCGCCCACCTGCAAAAAACCTATGGCATCGTGCTCGCCTACCACCACCACATGGGCGCCTACGTCGAATCGCCGCAAGACATCGACCAACTGATGGCCGTCACCGAGCCGCGCGACGTCGGCCTGCTGTTCGATACCGGCCACGCCTGGTACGGTGGCGCGGGCGACCCGGTGGCGCTGCTGCGCAGACACATGACCCGGGTGGTGCATGTGCATTGCAAGGACGTACGGGCCGACGTCGTGGCCCAGGCGCGCAACGACGGCTGGAGTTTTCTCACCGGCGTGTTGTACGGAACCTTCACGGTGCCAGGCGACGGTGCAATCGACTTCGATGCGGTGTTGTCGGCCCTGCACGAGGCTGGCTACGAGGGCTGGCTGGTCGTCGAGGCTGAGCAGGACCCGGCGGTGGCGCCGAGCTACGCCTACGCCGACAAGGGATACAAGACCTTGCGCGCCATCGTCGAGCGGCTCGACCAGCAGACTCGGGGAACCTGAGATGGTCAGTCGATTGCAGGTCAAGGCCGCCCGTACAGGGCGCGAAATTGTCAACGTCACGCCGCAAAGCGCGGGCTGGGAGCACGTCGGGTTCCGGGCCATCCGGCTTGCGGCAGGCGAATCGGAGCGCATCGATACCGATGCGCGCGAATTGTGTCTGGTGGTCCTCACTGGCCGCGTCGAAGTGACCATCGGCACGCAGACATGGTCCGATCTGGGCAAGCGCGATAGCGTATTCGACGATTGCGCACCTGCCGCCATCTATGTCCCGCCGGGCCATGAGGTGACGGTGCACACGGAACGCGGCTGCGAACTGGGCCTGTGCACTGCGCCATGTGACACACAACCGCGTGCTGTGCGCCTGCTCGACCCGGCGCAGATGAAACGCAGCGTACGGGGCAAGGGCAGCAATACACGCCGTGTCTGCGACATCCTGCCTCACGATGACCCCACCGCCGCCCATTTGCTGGTGGTCGAGGTGCTGACGCCGGCCGGCCATTCGTCCAGCTACCCGCCGCACAAACACGACGCAGAAACACCGCCGCTCGAAACCCTGCTGGAAGAGACTTATTACCACCGGCTCAATCCACCCCAGGGCTTCGCGTTTCAGCGCGTCTACACCGACGACCGATCTATCGACGAGGCCTGCGCAGTGGAAGACCACGATGTAGTGATGGTGCCGCGGGGTTACCACCCGGTCGTGGCGCCCCATGGCTACGATCTGTATTACCTTAACGTGATGGCTGGCCCGAACCGGTTGTGGGTGTTCCGCAACGACCCGGCACATGAATGGATGCTTGAATGAAAGAACCCATGACCGAACTGATGACCGCCATTGAAGAGATCGTGCGTGCAGCAGGCAGCCGCATGCGCGAAGCCTTCACCGCGACCGACAAACCCACCTACTCGCTCAAGGGCCGGCAGGACTACCTGACCGCGACCGATGGCGAGATCGAGTTGTTCGTGCGCGCGCAGATCGAGGCGCGCTTTCCTGGCGACGCGGTGCTGGGTGAAGAAGGTGGCGGATCGGTGGGCGGCGCGCGCCTGTGGATCGTGGATCCGATCGATGGCACGGCCAACTTCGCGCGCCAGATTCCGCACTACTGCGTCTCACTGGGACTATTGGTGGACGGCAAACTCGAAGCCGGTGCGCTGTACGAACCCAACCATGACGAACTGTTCATCGCCCAGGTCGGCCAGGGTGCCTGGCTCAACGGCGAGCGCATGCGGGTCAGCGAAGTGGCGGACATCAGCGCCAGTACGGTGGAGGTAGGATGGTCCACACGCAGACCGGTGCAGACCTATCTTGACATGGTCGGCCGCGCGGCTCATGCCGGCTGCTCGGTGCGCCGTGCCGGCTCCGGCGCGCTGGGCCTGGCTTATGTTGCTGCCGGACGCATCGATGCCTATGCCGAAGCCCATATCAACTCCTGGGATGTGGCCGGCGCCCTGTTGCTGATCACCGAAGCGGGCGGCCGGGTCAATGACTTCTGGGCACCGGGTGGGATTGAGAATGGCAATCCGATACTGGCAAGCAATGCCGCGTTGGCGAGCAACATGCAGGAATTGTTCGGCTTTGCGCTCGCCTGACGGCGGCCATGCGTCAATCAGAGCGTCTGCGCCAGGTGTCTACGTAGGCCCGGACGGACAGATCAATGGACTGAACCTGCCCGGCCGAGTCTCAGTCGCGCAACAACACCACGTCGCCCACACCGAATCCCAGTGCCACCGAACTTCCCGAGGCGATCGGATTGTCGGTGTCCGAGGAGGTGACGAACAAATCGCCCAAGGCGGTCGATACGATGTACTCCATCTGCTCGCCGACGTAGGTTGCTTTCTGGATCGTCGCCTCCAGCGTGTTGGCGCTGCCCGCGGCCTGCAGCGACACGCGGTTCGGTCTCACCGCCACGTGACGCTGGGATGCCGTACCAGCGCAATGATTGGTCTGCAGCGTCAAGCCGCCGAGCTTGACCGTTGCGGGCGTATCCGCTGCCCCGCCAGATACCAATTCGCATGGCAGCACATTGGCCTCGCCAATGAAGTCGGCCACGAAGCGGGTCTGCGGCAGATCGTGCAATTCGCGCGGCGTACCCGTCTGTGCAATCACCGCGTTGTTCATCACGACGATGGTGTCGGACACGGCCAGGGCCTCTTCCTGGTCGTGGGTCACATAGACCACGGTCAGGCCCAGGGCCTGCTGCAGATCGCGGATCTCCTGGCGCACGTAACGCCGCAGCTTGGCGTCCAGATTCGACAAGGGCTCGTCGAACAGCAAGACCCGAGGCTCCAGCACGATGGCACGTGCTACCGCCACACGTTGCTGCTGACCACCTGAGAGTTCGTTCGGATAACGCGCCGCAAGTTTGTCCAGACCCAATTGCTTGAGCACGTCGTTGGCCTTGGGCACGATGACGTCCTTGGCAAAGCCAGACATCTTCAGACCGTAACTGACGTTTTCCATCACCGTCATATGCGGAAACAAGGCGTAGGACTGGAACACCATCGACACGTCGCGTGCGGTGGCCGGCAACTTTGTCACGTCATCGTCGCCGATCAGGATGCGTCCGCTGGTAGCCATCTCCAGGCCGGCGATCATGCGCAGCGTCGTGGTCTTGCCGCAGCCCGACGGGCCCAACAGCGTCACCAGTTTGCCCGCTGGAAAATCCAGTGATACCTGGTCCACTGCCGCCACCGCACTGCTGCCATACCGTTTGGTGACTTTGTCGAAAACAACCCGGGCCGGCCCTTTGCGGGAATTGGTAGTGGTAGTGCTGGTGTTCATGCGCCTCCTGCAATCATCGATGGTCCTTGCGGGCCGTCGCGTCGGCCCAGTTTGCGCTGACCGACCAGCCACTGGAATATGCCGATGGCCACCAGCATGACGACGATCAGCACCGTCGAGTACGCAATCGCCACGCCATACTCATTGTTCTCGACCCGCCCGATGATGTAACTGGTGGCCATGTCATGGCGCGCGCTGACCAGGAAAATCACCGCACTGATCGCCGTCATGCTGCGCACGAAGCTGTACACCAGCGCCGACAGAATGGCCGGTCGGATCAGCGGCAAGGTAATGCGCCGGAAGGTGGTCCAGGAACTGGCGCCCAGCGTCAGCGAGGCCTCGTCCAGGCTCTTGTCGATCTGCGACAAGGATGCGATACCCGATCGCACCCCCACCGGCATGTTGCGGAACACGAAGCAGATCACCAGGATCGCTGCAGTACCGGTGAGCTCAATCGGCGGCACGTTGAACGCAATGATGTAACTCACGCCGATCACCGTACCGGGAATCGCAAAGCTGAGCATGGTGCCGAACTCGAAGGCCTTCTTGCCACGGAACTCCTGGCGGGTCAGCAGCCACGCAGTGATCAAGCCCACGGCAGCGGTCATCGGCGCGGAAATGCTGGCAATCTGAATCGTGGTCCAGAAACTGTTCCAGGCCGAACCTTCCCAGCGCAAACCGAACTCACCGTAGGCGATCTTGAATGCATGCGCATAGTGCTTGACCGTCAGCGTATGGTCCAGGCCCCAGAGATTCACAAAACTTCCGTAGACGATCATCAGATAGACGACGACGGTGAAAAAGCCCCAAAACGCAGTGATGCCGATGATGGGCCATGCAACACGCCGTGGCAACGGCGGATGCATTCCGCCATCGCCCTTGCCGCTGACCGAGGTATAAGAGCGCCGACCCAGCCAGCGCTGCTGCAGGTAAAACGCGCCGATGGTGTACAGCAGCAGAATGATGGCCAGTACAGCGGCCTGGCTCTGGTCGTTCTGCGAGCCGACGACGGCAAAAAATATCTCGGTCGACAACACATTGAAATTGCCACCCAGCACCAGCGGGTTGCCGAAGTCAGCCATGCTTTCGATGAAACCGAGCAGGAAGGCATTGGCCAGCCCAGGGCGCATCAATGGCCAGGTAACGGACTTGAAGGTCTCCCACCGATTGGCGCGCAAGGTCTGCGCGGCCTCCTCCAGCGACGGGCTGATCGCCTCGACGACACCGATCAGCACCAGGAACGCGATTGGCGTGAACGACAGCAATTGCGCGATCAAAACGCCGGTGAAACCATAAATCCATCGCGACGGTTCCAACCCGAACTGGGTCGCGACAAACTGCGTCACGTTGCCCGACAGGCCGAACAACAGAATGATCGACAAGCCGATCACGAATGGCGGCGTGATGATCGGCAGCAACGACAGGGACTTGAAGGCCGACCGGAACCGCACGCCGGTGCGCGTGAGCACAAGCGCGAAGGCCAGGCCGAGCAGCGTAGAGAGCAGACCGACGGTGATCGCCAGAATCAGCGAATTCCATGCAACGCCGCAGGTCGTGCCAGAATAAAAACAGGCGGCTCGCCAGATCTTGGGATCGCCCAGACGATCAAAAAAAGGTGCCAGCGACCAGCCGAGTTCCCGATCGTGGAAGGGCAGTGCCAGCATCTGCAGAACCGGCAGTCCAATGAACAACAGGGTCAGCGCAATCACCAGGCCGAGTGAACCCGCGACAAACGAGTCGCCTGAGACAAGACCACGCAGTGCCAACCCGCGCGTGAGCAGGAACAGAAAACCGGCGCCCGCGACCAGGGCGCCATAACCCATACCGAACTGGCGCTGGCCGGTTTCGCCAAAGAGCTGCGCGAGTGCTGGCAAGTTCCAGCCCCGCAGACCCAACAGGAAGCCCTGCGCCAGCATGTAGCCGATGCCCGCCAGGCCCACCGCAGACAGCAGCCTGGCCTGCACCGCCTGCGGAAATCCGCGCAGGCCCGCGAGCAGGGCGACCAGCCCCAGCACACCGACCGGCAGCAGCCACAGGCTACGTCCTTGCAGCCAGAGGGATAACGCGGGCGCCCCGTCGCTGGACAGCGGATATCCACCGAGCCAGCTGGTGCCCCAGAAACCGTCCTGGATCGCGTACCAGGGCAGGATCGCGACACCCAGCAGCACGCACAGCGCGATGCCGGCAGCCTGACGATCCAGGCGAT
>JBKJRR010000480.1:0-5912 GCA_046594635.1 Burkholderiaceae bacterium | reverse complement strand
TGAGGCCAAAGCCGGCGATCCGGCGCTGGAACTGATGGCCGGTGGCGCAGGCTCCAGCCTGGGGCGCGGCGGCATGATCACCAAGATCCTTGCTGCGCGCCGTGCCGCTGGTTCTGGTGCATCAACCGTGATCGCCTGGGGACGTGAGCCCGATGTGTTGCAAAGGCTGATCGGTGGCGAATCCATCGGCACTTTGCTGGTGGCGCAGACGCAAAAGACCCAGGCGCGCAAGCGATGGATCGCCGATCATCTGCAGTTGCGCGGCGCCGTGACGGTCGACGCCGGCGCGGTGACCAAGTTGCGCGACGAAGGCAAAAGCCTGCTGCCGATCGGCATGATCAGTGTTTCCGGCGAGTTCTCCCGTGGCGAGGTGATCGCGGTGCGCGAGACATCCGGCGTCGAGATTGCCCGTGGCCTGGCAAACTACTCCAGCTTCGAGGCGCGATTGATTTGCCGCAAGCCGTCCAATGCGCTGGAGGCACTGCTCGGCTACGTGGCCGAGCCGGAGATGTTGCATCGCGACAACCTCGTGATCACGCGCTGACCGTCCTGCGCGCCTGTGGTTACCCAAGACGCTCGGCCGCCATCGGACTGTTATTTCTGCGATCCGTCCAAGTGTGTCTGTTTCAGCCTGCGGATAATCTCCTTGGGCGAACTCGCAGCAGCGGCGCGGCCGTCGCAGACGCCCTGCCTGGCAAAGGCCAGCGCATGCATCGAACGCAGATTGCCACTCAGGGCGAGCCACTGGGCGTCTGCAACCGGATCCCATTTGCCGTCGCTGCCCAGACGGGCATAGGTTTTGACCTGGCCCTTGAGGCACCAGATGCCTTCGTACATGGCATTGATGCTGCCGTTCGCGGATTGCGCGATCATCACATACCGCACAATGCCATCCGCACCAATTTTCAGGCTGTCCGGGTCCACACCGACCTTGACCGTGACATAGCGCGGCATCTCGATCGGCACCATCCGTTCGGCGCTGAATTTGACCGGTGGCGGTACCTCGAGCTCCTTCCAGTCCGGATCGAGATCCAAGAGCTGGGACCAGCAACTTGCACTGGTCAGCAAACATAGCAGCAGGGCACTAGCGCGCATGGGTATCACTGGAATCATCATTCACCACATTGGTTTGCGGGTCGGGTTCAAAGGTCCCGCCCGGAGGCAGTGCGAACGAGGCGCCCGGGGAGCCATCGACCGACATGCCGTGCTCATGCTCACGCGCCCGGCTGCCACTGCGCAGGTAGCGGTTGCGCACATCGTGCCGCGGCAGGTAACGGGCCAGCTCGGTCAACGCCATTTCGTAGACACCGCGCTTGAACTCAACCACCATGTCCAGCGGAACCCAGTAGTCATTCCAACGCCACGCATCGAACTCCGGGTGATCGGTCGCCCGCAGGTTCAGGTCCCAGTCGTAACCGGTGAGTTGCAGCAAATACCAGATCTGCTTTTGTCCCTTGTAATGGCCACGCGCGTCGCGGCGTATGTAACGGTCAGGCACCTCATAACGCAACCAGTCCCGGGTACGTGCGACAACACAGACATGCTCCGGCTGGAGCCCCACTTCCTCGTGCAGTTCACGGTACATGGCCTGCTCGGGGGTTTCTCCCCGGTCAATGCCACCTTGCGGAAATTGCCAGGAGTGGGTGCGAATGCGCTTGCCCCAAAATACCTGGTTCCTCTGGTTGAGCAGAACGATGCCGACATTGGGCCGAAATCCGTCCCGGTCAAGCATAATCAACCCCAATTTTCTAACTGAGACCATTATGCCCCGCAAGCGGCGGCCGGCAAAGGTCCCTGTCCTGTTTCGAATCCCATGAGAGCCACCCGATTTTTCATTTCCACCCTCAAGGAAGCGCCTGCCGATGCGGAAGTGGCCAGCCATCAACTGATGATGCGCGCCGGCATGATCAAGAAGCTGGGCGCCGGCATCTACAGCTACATGCCCATGGGACTGCGCGTAATCCACAAGGTGGAGGCCATCGTGCGCGAAGAGATGAACCGCGCGGGGGCGGTCGAGTTGTCGATGCCGGTGGTGCAGCCGGCGGAACTGTGGCAGGAGTCCGGCCGGTTCCAGAAATATGGCCCGGAATTGCTGCGCTTTCGCGATCGACACGAGCGTGACTTCGTCATTCAGCCCACGAGTGAAGAGGTGATGACCGACATTATTCGGCAAGACATCAAGAGCTATAAGCAGTTGCCGCGTAATCTCTACCAGATCCAGACCAAGTTCCGCGATGAGCGCCGTCCCCGGTTCGGGCTGATGCGCGGTCGCGAGTTCATCATGAAGGATGCCTATAGTTTCGACCGGGATGCGCAGGCAGCCAAAGCCAGCTACCAGGTGATGGCGCTGGCCTACCGGCGAATTTTTGATCGCTTTGGTCTGCGTTATCGGGCCGTGGCAGCCGACAGCGGTGCCATCGGTGGTGAACTGAGCGAGGAGTTCCAAGTGATTGCCGCCACGGGCGAAGACGCGATCGTCTATTGCCCGGGCAGTGACTACGCGGCAAATATGGAAAAGGCCGAAGCGCTGGCACCGGCACAACTCCGACCGGCCCCTGCGCAAACCCTGGCCAAAACGCCGACGCCGGGCAAGAGTACCTGTGCCGACGTGGCCGAGTATCTGGGTGTCCCGCTCAGCCAGACAGTGAAGTCGCTAGTCGTGACGTCGGAAGAAAAGGACGGCGACGGCCGCGTTGTCAAGACACAGGTGTGGCTGCTGATGCTGCGTGGCGATCACGACATGAACGAGGTCAAGGCGAACAAGGTTCCCGGCCTGCAGGCGGGCTTCCGGTTTTCGACGCTACAGGAAATTGACGATCACTTCGGTTGCAAACCGGGCTATCTGGGACTGATCAATCTGCGCAAACCGGTGCGCGTGGTCGCCGATCGCGAGGTTGCGGTCATGCAGGACTGGATTTGCGGCGCCAACGAACCGGACTTTCACTACACCGGTGTCAACTGGGGGCGCGATCTGCCCGAACCCGAGCTAGTGGCCGATCTGCGTAACGTGGTGGCCGGCGACCCATCGCCCGACGGGCAGGGCGTGCTGGCGATCGAGCGCGGCATTGAGGTTGGCCATGTCTTTTATCTCGGCACCAAGTACAGTCGCGCCATGCAGGCGACTTTTCTCGATGCAGCGGGCAAGCCGCAGTTTTTCGAAATGGGCTGTTATGGCATCGGCATCACCCGATTGCCGGCTGCAGCGATCGAACAAAACCATGACGAGCGTGGCATCATCTGGCCCGACGCATTGGCACCTTTCACCGTTGTCGTGTGCCCGATTGGTCCGGACCGCAGCCCGGAAGTCAAGGCCGCTGCCGAGACCTTGTACGCCCAGTTGCTAGAGGCCGGTGTTGACGTCATTCTGGATGACCGGGGCGAGCGCCCGGGAGCCATGTTTGCCGACTGGGAGTTGATTGGCGTGCCCCATCGTGTCACCATTGGCGATCGGGGTCTCAAGGACGGGCAGGTCGAGTACCAGCATCGCCGGGAAAGTGCGGCGACCAAGGTCGCTGTCAAAGAGATCTTGGGTTTTGTGACATCCAGATTGGAGCCGTGAGGGCATTGTCAGGCAGCGACATCCATCTTCTTGACGGCGGTGCGCCTTGCGGCCTGACGCGACGCCGCTGGCTGGTTTCCATGGTTCCGGTCGGGGCCGTGGCCGGCGGTCATGCGCCAGCGTTGGCCGGAGGCCAACTCGAAGAGCCCCTGATCGACTCTGTGCGGACTGCGTTGACCGCATCGATCAGCAGCACGGCTCCGCCGGTGCCGGTGTTTGCCGATACTGCATCCCGGATCGAATACCTGCGCTGGCTCGGCGCCATGAGTACCCGCCTGCAAAGGCGCAAGGCGGACCTGGAAACGCGCAAGGAGTTCCTGCAGACGGTCTGGTACGAGAGCAAGCGAGCAGGGCTCGATACCACGCTGGTAATGGGTCTGATCCAGGTGGAGAGCGGCTTTCGCAAGTTCGCGGTGTCCAGCGCTGGCGCCAGGGGCTACATGCAGGTGATGCCTTTCTGGACAAGGGTGCTGGCGACGGGTGACCCGTCGGTGCTGTTCCATATGCAGACCAATCTGCGATTCGGCTGCGTGATCCTGCGCCATTATCTGGATCGGGAAAATGGCAACCTCTTCATGGCACTGGGCCGCTATA
Source organism: Burkholderiaceae bacterium (assembly GCA_046594635.1). GTDB lineage: Bacteria > Pseudomonadota > Gammaproteobacteria > Burkholderiales > Burkholderiaceae_C > CAISIP01. The sequence continues at coordinate 1,759 of JBKJRR010000480.1, read as the reverse complement.
ACGGTTCGCGCGGCAAGGACACCTATCCGAACGCGGTGATGGGTGCCACGCGTCACTGGAAGTACAACACAGTCTGACGCCAGCGCGCCGCTATTGCATGAACCCTATCGACGACTTGCGTGAGCTCGGCTTGGGCAGATCGGCAACCTGAACCGCATCGCGGTTGTCCAATCGGGCATTGCCAAAGCCGGTCATCAGCGCACGGCGCATGTCACGGGGTGACATTTCTGCCAGCCGTTCGAGCAGGTCAGGCGCCGGTTCTGGGTCGAAGCGCTGGCCCCAGCCATGTTCGCCACGGATGTTCTGGTACAGGTTGCCCGCGATCTGCTGCGCGGCCTCGTCATCAGGCGCCTCGACGTAAAACACATTCATGCGATTGAGGATGGGCTCCGGTATCGTGCGCTCGTCATTGGCTGTGGTGATCCAGATTACCTGACTGGCATCGATTGGAACTTCGGCGAACTCGTCGGTGAAACTTTGTGCCGTGTCGTGCTCGAGCAGGCTGTACAGGGCGCCCAGCGGGTCGTATTGGGCATCCGCGGCAGCTTTGTCGATTTCGTCCACGACGATGACCGGATTGGCGTATTGACCATCCACCAGGGTTTCAAAAACCTTGCCCGGTTTCGCGCCTCTCCATTGTGACGACGCACCGGATAACAGCCAGCCGGCGGTCATGGAACTCATCGGCACCAGACTCATGCCGGTGCCCAGCAAGTCGGCAAGCTTGCGTGCAAAGTGGGTCTTTCCGATGCCCGGTGCACCCAGCAGCAGGATCGGCGTCACCTCCAGGCCGTCGGGGCTGTCCTGGCACAGCGCTACATGGCGTTTGATGTCGTCCAGCACCTCATGGAAGTTGGGCAGCGTCGCATACAGCTCTCCCATGTCAGGAATGCCCGAGGGTTTGACCTGGAATCGTTGCGGGCCGCGTTCGAGCATGCGCTGGTAGGTGGCGCGCAGACTGTCGTAATCTCGGTCGGCCAGTCCGTCGAGCTTGCGCTGGACTTCATGGGGTTCAAACACCCGGCGCATCTGGGCCACCGGCAGTCGAAACGCCGAAGGTGGGGAAACTGGCTTGTCAGACTCCATGACCGGCTCCTTTCGCAGACCTGTGTTCATTCAAACACAGTCAGGCCCTGGTGCAAACCGGACAAAACGTCGGAATGGAGGATTTGTTGCAAACATGCCGACTATCCGATCGGCATGCCGGCGATGCGGCTCACTGCGGATGGCTTTGCGCCACCCGCATCGTGTGCAGGCGCCGCAGGGTATCAGCTCGGCTTGGCCAGAACCTGTTGCAGTTCGCCGTTTTCGTACATCTCCATCATGATGTCCGAGCCGCCGACGAACTCACCATGCACGTACAGCTGTGGAATCGTCGGCCACTGGCTGTAGTCCTTGATTCCGGCGCGGATCTCCTGATCTTCCAGCACGTTGACCGTCTTGAGTTGACGGGGGTCCACGCCGCAGGCCTTGAGAATCTGAATGGCGCGGCCCGAAAAGCCGCATTGCGGAAAACTGGCCGTGCCCTTCATGAAGAGCAGGACCTCACTGGATTTGACCAGTTCATCGATACGTTGTTGTGTGTCGCTCATTAGCTTCTCCTGGGGAAATCGGTGACCCGATTATTTCATCATCCAGCGTCGGCTGTCGTGCAAGACCCGCGCTGTCCCGGGTCATTGTCGTTCCATTGCCCACCGCTGCATCGCCAGTGACCGCCAAGGTCGTGGCGCGCGGCGATGTTCTGCATGCCCGCCGCTTG
>JBKJRR010000337.1:0-5324 GCA_046594635.1 Burkholderiaceae bacterium | reverse complement strand
ACAGGCTGCCCGGGCCGCGCCGGATGGCTACAACCTGTTCATGAGCACCACATCGGTCTGGGCCATCCTGCCCAGCGTCAAGAAGAACTTGCCTTATGACGCGGCCAACAGTTTCATGCCTATTACGCGCATCGCCACCGCATCCAACGTGATGGTGATCAACCCCGCGCTCGCGGCAAAGACGGTTCCGGAACTGGTCAAGCTGATCAAGGCCAGCCCCGGCACCGTCAACTATGCGTCGGCTGGCATCGCCACGCCGGCGCACCTGGCCGGCGAGATGTTCAACCTGCTGGCCGATGTCAAGATGACGCATGTGCCTTACAAGGGCGCTGGCCCCGCGCTGCTCGATGTGATCGCCGGTCAGGTGCAGTTGATCATCACCTCGCCGATCGCAGCCGGTGCACACATGAGCAATGGGAAGGTGCGTGCGCTGGCAACCACCGGCGCGCAGCGCAACCCCGGTTTGCCTGAGCTGCCCACGGTTGCCGAGTCGGTTGCGGGCTATGACATTTCCCAGTCCTGGGGTATCACAACCCCCGCTGGGACACCCGCGGCCATCGTCAGACAGCTCAATGCCGAGATCATCAAGGCGATCAACCAGCCCGATGTGCGCGAACGCATCTCGAAAATGGGCGCATCGCCGGTCACCGAGACGCCCGAGGAGTTTGCTGCCTTCATCGCTACCGAGCGCAAGCGCCTGGGGAATGTGATCGTCAAGACGGGGATCGTGCTGGCTGACTGATCGTGCTGCGCATGCGAGCCTGGTCAGCACCCAGGCTTGCACTCCTCGCCCAGGCGCTATGGGCACGATGAATGATCTGGGGCGCATGCCCCTGACCTTGGGTGCACGCGAAGCGCTCGACTGCGACCGGGTGGTTCGATCCTGTGTTGGACCTTATTGCCTAAACGTTCAAACGTCTAGATAATTTTTCTCGTGGCCAAGAAGACCAATCCCGATCAAGCCATCGCTGTGGCCGTGAGCGCGGATGCAGGCAACACGTCAGCCCCGGCCCGGCGCGTGTCGAGCCAGCCGTTTCGCAAGCGCGCTGGTGCCCCGTTGCGCCACCAGATCAAGGAAGACCTGTTTTACAACCTGCGCTCCGGTAGCTGGCCGCCGGGCTCTGAGTTGCCATCCGAGCCCAGTCTATGCGCGCATTTCGATGTCAGCCGTGCGACCTTGCACCGCGCACTTGCCGACCTCTTTACCGAGGGCTACCTGGAACGGCACAGCGGACGCGGAACCTTCGTGTGCCATCCCAAACTCAAGTCCGGCGTCACCAGCGCCTACAGCCGACTCAGTCTGATCGAACCGGCGGTTGCCGATGACCATGCGGCGAAACACTTTGGGGTGCCCCTGCATGCCCCTGTATTCCGAATCGAGCGGACCACCTACGCCGCCGATGGCCAGGTTGCGGACTTCCGCAATGCCATCTTGCGGGGCGACATCTACCGCTACCGCGTGGAGTTGAGATGACCGATCCGCAACAAACCATGACGGACCCATGCGCCAGCGTCGCGGTGGTCGACGCGCTGGCGCTTGTACGGCGCATGATTCCTGGCGGAACTGCCATCACGCGTTACAGCGGGGCGGGCCTGCTGATGGCCGGATCGACCAGCCACTTTGAAATCGCGATCGAACTCGATATACCCTTGCCAGCGGGGGCCTGCCTGGCTTTGGCGCGACGCTGGCCCAGCGATTGGGGGACAGCGCAATGGGACGATCCCGCGGCCATCAATTTTGCTCAGGCCTTCACGTCGACATCGGCGCAACCCCGGCCAACGGCCGCGCGGCGCCACGCCTGGCATCCGTTTGACCATGTCTTGATGGCCGAACTGCAGCAAGCGTTGCCCGCCGGCGCGACGCTCGGAATGCGGTTCGGCGGCTTCCCGGGCCAGTCACCCGGCTTCCAGGTGCAAACTTTCATCGAAGAGGCCTCGCCGCTATCCGTGCGGTTGTTGACAGGTGCCGATGCCGCCTGGCGGGAAATCGCCAGGCCAACGGTTCGCGTGCAAGGTGCCGCGCCAGCACGGCTGGTGGCAACAGCGCCGACCCAGTGCAACGCAAACCTGCCAATGGATTTGCACGTGCGGGTCGAGGACATTTGGGGCAATCCGGCGAGTCTGGGCGCGCCACTGCCGGTCACGGTGTCACAGCAGGGTCACGTCCTTGCCACTGCCAGTGTGCCGACAACGGGTTGGATTCGAATCGCCGCCGAGGCTCGAGCCTGCGGCATGCAGACCTTCACCGTGCAGGCAGTCGACCACCCCGAACTGGTGGCGGAAAGCAACCCGACGCAGGTTGTGCCAGGCGTACCGGAGTCGGTGCTGGTATGGGGAGATTTCCATGCACAGTCGGTAATCGGCTGTGGCGTGCGCTCGATAGATGACTACTTCCGCCATGCGCGCGACTTTGCCGCGACAGATTTCTGCAGCCATCAGGCAAATTGCTTTCTGGTGTCGAACGATGAATGGGCGCAAACCGAGCGCAGCACGAAAGCCGGCAATGACGACGGCCGCTTCGTCACCTTGCTGGGTGTGGAATGGTCCGGGGCGAGTCGCGTCGGCGGCGACCACAATCTTTATTTTCCAGGTGATTCGGCCGACCTCAGACGCTGCAGCCACCAGTTTGTCAGTGACAAGTCCGACATCGACACGGACCTGTCGCATGTGCGAGACGTCTACGCGCACTACAGCGGCAGCGACACCCTGATCGCGGTTCACGTCGGCGGGCGCACGGCAGACCTGCAGTACCACGATGCCGCGCTGGATCGCCTGCTGGAGGTGCACTCCACGCATGCCACATCCGAATGGTTCCTGTTCGACGCATTGCGCCGTGGTTACCGGTTCGGCGTCGTTGCTGGCAGCGACGGTGTCGACGGCCGGCCCGGTGCCAGCCACCCCGGCCGCATGGGCGTACGCAATGTGCGTGGTGGGCTGACCGCGGTCATGCTGCCGGCGTTGAATCGCAGCAACCTGTGGCAGGCCCTGAAGGATCGTCGCTGCTATGCCACGACAGGCGAACGCATCGTGTTGTCCTTGCGGGCGGGCGCCCACGCCATGGGCGATGAAGTCCGCCTGCGGCTGGCAAGCGGCGTCGCGTTGCCACCATTTGATGTGGTGGTCGAGGGAACCGCAGGCGTCGAGGCGGTCGACTTCTTTCGCGATGACCAACTGCTTGAGCAGCACGACTTTCTGGCACAGGCGACGCACACCTCGCACAGGTTGCGCATAGGCTGGCGGGGAACGTCGGCGCCCGGCAACTGGGAACGCGCACGCATGCGCTGGGACGGTCAACTGCGCGTCGCCGGCGCACGCATCGTGCAGGTCGAACCCTGGGCCTTCGACACCGCAGACGAAGGCGTCACCGCGCATGACCACGCGCACGTGCGATGGCGTTCCGTCACGGCGGGCGACTGGGATGGTGTCATCCTCACGCTGGACAACGTCGATGGCGCGTCGCTCTCGTTTGTCACCGAGCCGATCACGGTGCAATGCGCTGCGCAGACGATTGACCCGGGCGGCTGGCACAGGGAGATGCAATCACCCTGGCGCATGCTCGAAATCCGGCGTCTGCCGGCAACGCCAATCGCACGCCAATCGCGCCTGTCGTTCGTGGACACGGTGCCCCTGCCGGGTCGTCACGCCTACTGGGTCCGGATTCGGCAAGTGGACGGCGCCTACGCCTGGTCGACCCCGATTTTTTTCGACATCGACATCGGATAAGACACGATGGGCTCAGCACATGGCGACAGGATCGGCGTGGCGCTGATAGGCGCGGGCTCCATCGCCGCCTACCATCTTGACGGCCTGGTGGCGGCCGGCGGCGCGGCACTGCGCGTCATCGCCAGCCGCACCGGCGACAACGCCCGGCGACTGGCCGCGCAATACGGCAATACCGACTGGACCGGTGATTGGCAGGCCGTGCTCGAGCGCCGCGATGTCGACGCGGTGATCATCGCCACACCAGACCCCACGCACGAGCAGATCGCACTGGCCGCGGCCGCCGCCGGCAAACACATCCTGCTGCAAAAACCGATGGCCGGCGATGCTGCCGCTTGCCGGCGTATCACCGAAGCCGCCGAGCGCGCCGGTATCGATCTGCAGGTCAGCTTCATGCACCGGCATTTCGAGGAAGTGCAGCTCGCCCGCGCGCTCTTGCTCGAGGACGCGATCGGAACCGTGCACACCGTGCGCGTGCGCAATGCAACACCCGGCCCGAACTGGGGCGACTGGTTTTTCGATGCGGCCAGTGTCGCGAACGGCGTCGTGCACCAGCTCGGCGTGCACGGAATCGACCTGGTGAGCTGGCTGCTCGGACCGATTCGCGATGTCAGCGCCAGGATGGCCATACAACAGACCACGCGCACGCTGCAGGATGGACGGACGGTCAACGTGGGGGTGCCGGACACCGCACTGGCGAGTTACAGCTTCGAATGCGGCGCGCTGGGCACACACGAGATGTCGATGATCGAAATACAGGGATGCGACCGGTTCCGGATCGAGCTCTATGGCCAGTTGGGCACCCTCTGGTTGCGCAGCGAGCGCGGACGGCTGGCCATGTGGGCGCCACATCTCCACGGTGATCAATGGTGGCAGCCAACGCTAGCCGACGTGCCGCTGGGCCAGCGCCAGCATGCCCAATGGCTCGACGGAATCACCGGGCGCACTGCACGCGCGCGCACTGCACGCGACGCCATTGCTGGCATGGAGGTCGTGGAGGCCATAATGCGGTCGGCGCGCCAGGCAAGCGCCGTGGTTCGGGTCGAAGACCAGGCCGCGCCGGCCGACACCGCCATCGTGGCGCAAGACGATCTTGCATGACATCACCAGGCGCATCAGCGGCGCATCCCTTTTGCCCAGTCCAGAATCAGCGCCTTCACGGTCTTGACCGTGTTGGTGGGCATGCGTCGGGATGCGACCGACAGGTAAAAGGTCTGGTTGATCGTGGGTTGCACGATCGGCACCCCCGCGAGGTCGCCCTGTTGCAGTTCCTCTTCCACCGACGTGTCGGTTGTGATGGTGTAGACGGAACTTTTGCGCACGATGCGCTTGATCAGGTAGAAGGAGTTGACCTCCTGCACCACGTTCAAGGGCAGCTTCAACTCCTTGGCCGCTTCCTCGAGCAGCAGGCGGCCGCCATTCGGAGCCGCCACCATGACCAGTGGCAGACGCGTTGCCGCCTCGAACGCGATGCGTGACCGTCCCATCAAGGGGTTCGAGGGCGGGGCAACCAGGTTCATGGGCAGCGAGAACAAGCGCGTGGACTCCGCGTAGCGCGGTGAAGCGGCGCGCGACACCACGGCCAGTTCGCAGCGTCCATCGGA
>JBKJRR010000083.1:0-5419 GCA_046594635.1 Burkholderiaceae bacterium | reverse complement strand
GTTGACGCTGGGCTCGCGGAAGTGAATCGGCTTGAGCTGCGCATGGCAGTCAGTCATGTGCAGAAAGGACACATTGCCGAACGTTGCCGTATCGTAGAGCCCGGCCTGAGCGCTGGCGGCATCGACGTTGGCATGGCGCGCCAGTCCCATGCCCGCGACCGATGCGGCGCTCAGGATCTGCAGGAACTCGCGCTTGGACAAATTCATAAATCAGCAATCAATGATATGGACAGAAAAAAAGAGGCCCGCACGTCGGCGGGCCCGCTGCCTGGACTTACTGGTTAACTGGCGACTTCGGATCGAGCAGCAAGGCCATCAGGTCCTTGAGCTGCTTCTCGTCCAGCATGCCGGCATGGCCGAAGCGCGGCATGGCCGAACACGCGTTGTAGGCCTTGGCGTTGTACAACTTGCCCCAGGTGTATTCGACGATGGGTTTGGCTGCGGCACTGGCCGGATCGCTGACGCCGCGAATCTTGCCGTAGTTGAGCAGGCTCGGACCGATAGTGCCGTAGGAGATTTCGGCCTTGTCGATCTGATGGCAGTTGTAGCAGTTGCCGCCATTGGCATCGGTGGCGGCCGAGCTGTCGGACCAGGTCATGCCACGGCCGTTCTGCGCCAGTTTCTCGCCCGCCTTCCAGTCGCCCAGAAATTTGCCGTCTCCCGGAAGTTTGACGGTCTTGAGGTTCGCTGCCTCGATGGCCTTGGCCTTGGCCTCGGGCAGTTCCTTGCCCTGCGCATTGGAGCACGCCTCGTTGCTGGCATCCTGCTTGAGCCGATCGACCTTGGCAATGCCCTGATCCCGGAATGAGGCCATCATGATCTTGTCGACCATGGCATCGTAATCGGGCTTGGGAGCAACGGCCGCGCAACCGGCCAGCGCCATGGCGCCCGCCACGGACAAGACGAGTCGGGTCTGGTTCTTCTTCATGGTTCCGTCCTCGTCAGCGTTTGATGGCGGGCGCGATCGACTCGGCACCCTTGGCATTGACACCCATGTAAACACCCAGCGCAATCGTCACATCTGAGGCATAACCCGGGTAAGGAAAACGTTGCTGGCGAAAGCAATCGTTGAGGCGACGTTGCATGCCCCACAGCTCGCCGTTGCCGACACGATAAGCCGGCCAAGCGGCAAAGCCGACACCGTCACCGGGATTCTTGGTCAGGTCGGGCAGATCCTGCAGGCGGATGCGCTTGCCGTCTTCACCATGGCACGAGGCACATGAAAAATCGTACGGTCCGGCACGATAGAAAAACGCCCGTTTGCCCACCTCGTACATCGTCTTTTCCTGCACATGCGACTGCGGCAGACTCATTTTCAAGCCGCGCGATTCGGCAGAAATGTAGGCCACCAGAGACTCGATGCTGGCCTGCTCGCCACGCCCGAAGCCGGTCTTGGCGATCGCCGCGGCGTCCATGCCCTGCAGTGTTTCCATGCAGCTCAACAAGCGCGACTCCAGGTCTTGCACGCGGTTGGTATCGGCAAAGTAGCGCGGCAATTGCACGAACGCGCCCTTGACTTTTCCCGGCCCCTGGCCCAGGTCACATTGCTCAAGTGACGCGTTCTTCGGTCCGCGTTTTTTCTTCCACAGCTCCTCGCCCTTGGCCTCGAACAGGTCAGCCGGATTGCCGTCTGCGAGCATCGCGCGATATTCGGCGATGCCATCGGCTGTCGATTTGGTCTGCGCCGATACGCTGGCGCAGGCAACCAGCAACAGGGACACGATCAGTCGTTTTTTCATGGTCTCCTCGCGTTGTTGTTATGAACTCGGAACAACTGCATGCCCGTGATCATCAGGAGCGATGGCCGGCCAAACTGCAGCATTGACTGCCACGCACTTCAAGTCACGGTGGCTTCGTCGGTGCGCTTGTCGCCCTTGTTGTCGACCCACGAAATGGTGACCTTGTCACCGACCTTGCCGCCTTTGACAACGAACTGGAGAAACGGATTCTTGGACACAGCGGGACCCCACTGCGCCGTCATCACTTCCTTGCCGTTGAGCTGCGCCGATACGTCGCGGATGTACCAGGCCGGGATGGCCTTGCCGGCCGAGTCCTTGCGCTGACCGGTCTCCATATCGTGACCCATCAATACCCGAACTGTGGTCTTGTCGCCCGCCGCTTGTGCGCGAATGCGCATTGGATCTGCCATGTTCTTTCTCCTGTAACTTCGATTGTTATGAGCTGCTGGAATGCTGGGGAAGGTCGGACTCAGCCGCCGCAACCGCCCAACGTGACCTTGACTTCTTTCTGCGCGAACAGCATCTTGCCGTCGGCCATCACGGCCACCGCGTAAACATTGGAAGACTGGCCCATCTTGACGCGCGTGGAAACATTGGGTTCGATCGCGTCATTGATGTCGAACATGGCGGTGAGCATCGACGGATTTTTCTCGACCAGCAACAGCAATCGCTTGACGCCGGGCAACGTGGTCGACGCGCCCACCGGAACTACCGCGCCGTTCTCGGCGATGTCGGGACCGGTCACGGTGACGTCCTTGCTTTCGACCGGGGTACTGCCACCCAGTGCCTTGACCAGGTCGGCCATGTTCTTGGCCTCGAACGCCGCCGTGTTGTAGGCCGACCCCTGGGCCAGGGCTGCTGCGGGCAACAGGCCGATCGACGCCAGCATGGCAGCGACTTTGGCCGAATGGGAAATGGCATCTCGACGTGTATGCATAGCTGACTCCTTTATTAGCATATTCTAATTAACCAACATCGTGTGGACATAGGGAACTTCCCTAGGGCCTATCCTACTTCTTCGCACCCTCTGTCAGCCACTGCGCAATCTGCCTCGCCTCGGCCGCAGACAGACCCTGGGCGGGCATCGGCACAGCGCCCCACACACCCGAGCCACCCGCCTTGATCTTGCCCGCGAGATAGTCCACACCATCAGCGCGCGCAGCGTACTTTCGGGCGATCTCACGGAATCCAGGACCCAGGATCTTGCCGTCCATGCCATGGCATGCGTTGCAGGCATATTTCTGTGTCAAGGCAATGACGGCGACCGAATCGCTGCCTGGTTTGGTGGCCGCTGCCTTTGCAGTGTTCGGCGCGGCAGTTGCAGCGACGGCGGCAGCTGGCGCTGGAACCAACGCCGGTGCTGATACCGACTGCCCAATCGCTGCGCCCGCCTTCGCGGCGCCCGGAGCGATCGTTGTATTGGCGCCCACCTGCGCGCCGACCAACCGGTTCTGTTCGGCCAGATTGCCATGGGCATTGCGCGCGAAATCGGGCAGGCTGGAGACCACCTCCAGCGCGACAGGGCAATCCTTCATGCAGGCAACTGCCTTTACATCGGGCGAATGCGAGCCGAAACCTGCGCCGGGCCACAACGCGTGATCCGTCGTCATGCCATTGCGGTTGGGCAACATGGCCTGAACCTGGGACATGTTCTGATCGGACAAGGTGAAGTCGTCCGGCAATACGCCACCGAGATTGAGCACATAGGCCGTGACAGCATAGACCTCTTCGGTCGTCAGGGACTTCGGCGCCGTCCATGGCATGGCGCGATAGATATAGTCCCATAGCGTCGAGAGATTCGACAACTTCATCATCGTCGTGCGACCGGGAAACCCGGCGTCGTTCAGCCGTGCGGCGCGGCCGGTCTGCATGTCGTCCTTGGTCGTTCCACCCGTGATGGGACTGAACACCTGGTTGGATTCGCCGAATACGCCGTGGCAGGAAGCACATTTGCTCTCCCACACCTCCATGCCTTTGGCAACAGTGCCTTTGCCTCTGGGCAGGCCCTTGAAGTCGGGTCGCACGTCGATGTCCCAGGCTGCGATCTCCTTGTTCGTAGCGGGCCTGCCGATGCCGGGATAGTTGGCGGTCTGCGCCTGCGCCATCGCGGCGCCCAGCAGCACGCACAAAACCATGACCTTACGAAAGCTGGACATTTTTCACCTCCCCGCTTTCCTGCACCAGCCAGGTCTGAATTGCGTTGTTATGGTAGATCGAGCGGGTGCCGCGCACCGCACGCAGTTGACGGCTGGTGGGCTGCACATAGCCGGTGTCGTCCATTGCGCGGCTTTGCACCAGCGTCGGCTTGCCGTCCCAGATCCAGTCAAGGTTGAACCGCGTCAGACATTTGGACAACACGGGCGACTCCAGCCGCGCAGTGCGCCAGTTGCGCCCGCCGTCCACCGAGACATCGACCTGTTTGACCTTGCCCCGACCCGACCAGGCCAGACCGCTGATGTTGTAGAAACCCTTGTCCAGCATGACCTGCCCGCCTGACGGCGTCGTGACCACGCTCTTGCATTCCTGGATGCTGGTGTACTGCCGGTGCAGGCCGCCCGGCATCAGGTCGACATAGTGCAGCACTTCGTCCTTGGCCGCATAGGGCTTGTCGCCAACCTCGATACGGCGCAGGTATTTGATCCAGCTGACGCCTTGCACACCGGGCACGATCAGGCGCAGCGGGTAGCCATTTTCGGGGCGCAGCATTTCGCCGTTCTGGCCGTAAGCCAGCAACACCTCACCGCTCTCCACCATTTCCATCGGAATCGTGCGCGTCATGGATGACCCGTCCGCGCCTTCGCCCAGAACGAAGCGCGCGCGCTTGTAGTCGACGCCACACATGTCCAGCACAAGGCGCAGGGGCACACCGGTGAACTCGCTGCAACTGAGCATGCCGTGGCTGTACTGGCAGGTTGGAACGGCCACATTGCCCCACTCCATGCCGGTATTGGCGCCACACTCGATGAAGTGGAATCGTGATACCGACGGCAGTCGCATCAGTTCGTCCATCGTGAACACCCTCGGCGTCTTGAGGATCGTCCCGTCGGACCCGTTGACCATCAGACGGTGCCTGGACGGATCCACATCCCACCATCCCTGGTGGTGGCGCTCGAAATGCAGACCGCTGGGCGTGACGATGCCAAACAGCGACTGCATCGGGGCAAACGACACCGATGCCTGCGTGGTCTGGGTCAGACCCGGACTCTGGCGCCGCTGCACATTGACCTCGTACTGGGATGGCTTGCCATAACCATCTGTCACCACCGGCTGGCCCAGGCCACGAGTGTGTTCCGGCAGGGTCAGAATGTTCGGGTCACCGTCGGCGGGCACCACGGTACCCGAAGCGGCGATCGCATGGGGCGCCGCAGCGGCAGCAACACCGGCAGCGACAAATGCCTGGCGCAGGAAATCACGACGGCCAGAACGCGCCTGCGCAACCACCGTGCGCACGCCGGTCTGGTCCAGAAAATTCTCCGGCGCCTTCAATAGGCGGCCCGGCATACTGTCTAGAAGATTCACGTGTTCCCCCGATCAAACCTGGTTTGGTGCCAATGGACTCGCCGTCCGGCCCGACGGGCCCGCGACGTCGACCCCTTGCTCACTGCACACCACATCGCGCAGCAGCAGTACGCGCTGACTCACGATGCGGTAGAACACCTGCGACCCGGCGCGCCTGCGGC
>JBKJRR010000037.1:0-5524 GCA_046594635.1 Burkholderiaceae bacterium | reverse complement strand
CCGCTGCACCCAGTGCCGGGTTTGCGCTGATGCCCGAGTAGCCGTCCGAGCCGCCACACTGCAGGCCGATCGTGATGTGACTGGCATCCGCCTGCTCGCGATGCGCGAGGTTGGCGTGCGGCAGCATCTCCTGGATCAGCGCCACGCCCTTGGCTACGGTCTTGCTGGTGCCGCCGCTGTCCTGGATGTTGAACACGCGCAGCGTCTCGCCCTCGCGCAGGCTGCTAATGGCCAGCCATGCGTTGATCTGGTTCGACTCGCAGCCCAGGCCCACCACCAGCACGGCGGCGAAGTTGGCATGGGTCGCATAACCGGCCAGCGTGCGCTGCAGGATCTGCATGCCCGTGCCTTCGGTGTCCATGCCACAGCCGGTGCCGTGGGTCAGCGCGACCACGCCGTCGACGTTGGGAAAGTCTGCCAGTGCCTGCGGGTGGTTCTGGCGCGAAAAATGATCGGCAATGGCGCGTGCGGCCGTGGCCGAGCAGTTCACGCTCGACAGGATGCCGATGTAGTTGCGCGTGGCAACCCGGCCGTCAGCGCGCTTGTAGCCCATGAAACTGGCCTTGCGTGGCGTGGGCACGGGTTTGACGTCGGCGCCAAATGCATAGTCGCGGGCAAAGTCGCCTTTGTCCGGACCCATGTCAAGGTTCTGCGTGTGGATGTGTTCGCCAGGCGCAATGGCGCGGGACGCGAAACCGATGATCTGGTTGTAGCGCCGTACCGGTTCACCGACTGCGATGGCGCGGGTTGCGATCTTGTGGCCGGGTGGAATGATGCCGCGCACGGTGATGCCGTCGACGACGGTGCCGCCCACGAGCTGGGCTCGCGCGATCAATACATCGTCGGCCGGGTGCAGGCGAATGAAAGGTGTCATGGTGTCGGTTTCCTGGTTCGGCGCGTATGGCGCCAACTGACGTTGAAGCGGGTGTGCGAACGGTCCATGTGCTCGTGCATTGCGGCGCGCGCCTGGACCGCATCGTGGGCACGGATGGCGACGATGATCTTGTCGTGTTCCGCGATCGCGGCGTTCCACGATTCGGGCGTTTCAAAATGGTCAACCATGCGTTCGAACATCGGGCCGCGTCGCGCGTCCCAGAATCGCTGCACGGTGTCGATCAGCACGCTGTTGCCGCAGGCCTGCACGATGGCCGAATGAAAATCACGGTCGCCCTGCAGCGGCAGCACCCCTTGTGCGGAATCGGCGCGCATGGACTTCAGCGCCTGCGCCATGGCACTCAGGTCCGTGCGCTTGGCCGACACGGCGGCGATGGCAGCGATTTCGCCCTCAAGCACACGCCGGGCGCGGATCAGCTCCAGCGGGCCCCATTCACTGGGATGGGCCTGCGCGGCCGTGGCGGCCGCGCGAGACGGCCCCTTGAGCACGTAGACACCCGAGCCGGTACGCACCTCGACATAACCTTCGACCTCAAGTGCGATCAGTGCTTCGCGCACCGAGGGCCGGCTCACCCCCAACTGCTTGGCCAGGTCCCGTTCGGCCGGCAGCCGTTCGCCTTCCAGCCATTCGTGCGCTTTGATGGCGGCACGCAGCTGGTCGGCGATCTGGCGGTAAAGACGCTGGGTTTCGACGATTTGAAGGACCATAGGGTTATCGATAATTGGCCAAGTGGTAAGGCCAATCAATACTTGCATCATACCGGGCCAATGGCATCAGGCGAAACCCTGATGCTCTGGGTCCGGCGATTCCGGGGATTTTCCGACGGACACGGCGGTTGCTCCGGCTTGTGATGCCGCGCTGCTGCTGGCGGTGACGCGCGACTGGACATCAACACGGAGACATCCCCATGAACATCCCCTCATCGATTGCGCGCCGCGGTTTCGTGGTTCGCGCCGCCTGCGTAGGTACGCTGGCAGCCCTGCTTGCAATCGGCGCCCAAGCGCAGTCCTGGCCGACCAAGCCGGTGCGTGTCATCGTGCCGTTTCCACCCGGCGGCGCATCCGACACGCTGGCGCGCACAGTAGCGCAGAAACTCAGCGAGCAGACCGGCCAGACTTTTGTGATCGAGAACAAGCCCGGTGCGGCCAGCACCATCGGAATTGCCGAAGCGGCCAAAGCACCTGCCGACGGGTATTCCATCCTGCTGGCGGCAGCGCCGTTCGTCATCACGCAATACGTGTATCCGAAGCTCAGCTATGACGTGCAAAAGGATTTTGTGCCGCTGGGGCTGCTGCAGACCACGCCGCTGGTGCTGGTCGCGCATCCGTCGCTAGGGTTCAAGACGCCGGCCGAGTTCCTGCGTGCGGCCAAGGCGAGTCCAGGCAAGATGAACTACGCGACGCCGGGTGCCGGCAGCCTGCCGCATCTAGTGGGCGAATTGTTCAAGCAACAAGCTGGCATCGACCTGCTGCACGTGCCCTACAAGGGTGGGGGCCCTGCCGTAGCCGACCTGTTGGCCGGCCATGTGAACAGTGCTTTTTTCTCGCCGATCGAGATTCAGGCCCACGTGAAGGCCGGCAAAATGGCCGCGATCGCCTCTACCGGGCTCAAACGCACCACTGGCCTGGGCGAGTTGCCAACGCTGGCCGAGTCCGCCGTGCCGAATTTCGAGGCGCTGGCGTGGTTTGGTTTTGTCACGCGTGCCGGCACGCCGCCTGACGTGCTCTCGCGCATGTCCGATCAATTTGTCAAGGCCTTGAACAGCCCGGAAATTCGCGACAAGATTGCGCAGACTGGCGACGTGCCGGCCGGCACCCAGGCCGAGTTCGCCGAACTGCTCAAGGGCGAACATGTGCGATGGGAGCGCACCGTCAAGGCTGCCAACATCACTCCGAACTGAAACATCACCGATGGCATGCACCCGACCCAACATTCTTTGGTACTGCGCTGACCAGCAGCGCTGGGATACCGTACACGCGCTCGGCAACGCCCACATCTGTACCGACGCCATCGATGCGCTGGTGGCGGGCGGCGTGGCGTTCAACCGGGCCTACACCCAGAGTCCCATCTGCACACCGGCACGGGCGACTTTTCTGACTGGCCGCTATCCGGCGTCGCACCACGTCTACCGCAACGGCAACGCGTACTTTCCGGCGCACGAGAAGCTGGTCACCAAGCGGCTGGCCGAAGCTGGCTATGACTGTGCGCTGGTCGGCAAGTTGCATCTGGCCGCAGCCAAGCACCACGAGGTGCGCACCGACGACGGATATAGGCTGTTCCATTGGAGCCACCACCCTACGCCCGATCAGGCTTACGGGCACGACTATGAGAACTGGCTCAGGCACGAGAAAAAGGTCGACCCGCAGGTGCTGTACGCCGACCTGAACTACTTCTGCGGTCCTGGCGTTCCTGCTGAGTACCACCAGACCACCTGGTGTTCGGAAATGGCGATACGCTTCATCACAGAGCGGCGTGACCGGCCATGGATGATCAGCGTCAATCCGTTTGATCCGCACGGGCCGTTCGACGCTCCGCCCGAATACCTGTCCCGTTACGACCCGTCGACCCTGCCGCTACCGCGATTTCGCGATTCCGATGTGCAGCGCCAAAAGGCGTTCGCCGCGATCGACCAGCAGACCAAGCGGGCGGAAGACCCGCGGGTGCGCAAGAAGATCGTACCGGTGTCGGCCGACGGCGGGCATGACGCGATTGCGTCGGCGCACAATGACTATGACGCGCTCGACGTCAAGGCCAACTACTACGCGATGATCGAGCAGATCGACGACCAGTTCGCGCGCATCATGCGCACGCTGCGCGACACCGGGCAGCTCGAAAACACCATCGTGATTTATATGAGCGACCATGGCGAGATGCTCGGCGACCATGGCCTGATCCTCAAGGGCTGCCGCTTCTTCGACGGCCTGGTGCGGGTTCCCCTGATCATGTCCTGGCCCGGTCAGTTCCAGGCCGGTCTGCGCAGCGATGCGCTGGTCGAGACGATCGATGTGGCGCCCACCTTGATGGATGCCTGCGGCATGGGCGTGCCCGAGACCATGCAAGGCCGGTCATTGCTGCCGTTGCTGCGCGGGCAGGTCGATCCGGCGACGCACAAGAGCGCCGTGGTGTGCGAATACCGCGATGCGATGGGCGGGCACGCGGACCACACGCATGCGTCAATGGTGTTCGATGGCCGCTACAAGAGCATCTTCTATCACGGCCATGAGATCGCCGAACTGTTTGACCATGCGAATGACCCCGAGGAGTTTGACAACCTCTGGATCGAGCCGGGCAATGAAGCGCTCAAGCTCCGGCAGATGCGCACCCATATGAATGCGCTGATGGCCACGGTCGACGTGGGACCGCCGCGCTTTGTCAACTACTGACATCCTATCGAAGCCCCACGGCGGGCCACTTTTTTCCTCGGTCATAATTGGACAAGTGGTAAGGCCAATTGCTCGGCCCGACCCGCCGTCTGGCACGGGGCGAAATATCGGCACAACGTGCTGAACATCTGAACGGAGGAACTATGCGACTGCAGGGAAAATCGGCTCTGGTGACCGCAGCAGGTCAGGGCATCGGAAAGTCCAGCGTGCTGGCGATGGCGCGTGAGGGCGCCAAGGTGCTGGCGACCGATCGCGATCCGGCACTGCTCAAGTCCTTTGAGGGCGTGGCCAACGTCGAGACCGCGGTGCTCGACGTGCTCGACAAGGACGCGATCGTCAAGCTGGTGCAGGGCATGGCGAAAATCGATGTGGTGTTCAACTGCGCCGGTGTGGTGCACAACGGCAGCATCTTGCAGGCCAGTGATGCCGATTGGGACTTCGCGTTCAACCTCAACGCGCGTGCCCAGTTCTGGATGTGCCAGGCGGTGATTCCGAGAATGTTGGAGAACGGTGGCGGCAGCATCATCAATATGGCCAGCGTCTGCGGCAGCCTCAAGGGTCTGCCGAACCGCTTCATCTACGGTGCCAGCAAGGCCGCCGTTGTGGGTTTGACCAAGGGGATTGCGGCGGACTTCGTGACCAAGGGCATTCGCTGCAACTGCATTGCGCCCGGCACCGTGGACACGCCTTCGTTGCAGGAGCGCATCAACAGCTATGCCGATCCGGTGCAGGCGCGCAAGGACTTCGTGGCACGCCAGCCCATGGGCCGCATCGCGCAGGCTGAAGAAATCGCACCCATCATCCTGTACCTGGCCAGCGATGAATCGGTGTTCGCGACCGGGCAGATTTTTTCCGTGGACGGAGGCATGACGATATGAACCAGCTCGATTTGAACGGCCGCCATGCGGTCATCACCGGTGGCGCCACCGGCCTGGGTTTTGCGATTGCGCATCGTGTGCTGGCCTCGGGCGGAAACGTCACCTTGTGGGACCGCGACGACAAGGCTCTCGCACGGGCCTGCGATGAACTCGGCGCCCAGGCCCGGGCTGTGCAGGTTGATGTGGGCGAACACGCCTCGGTGGTCGCGGCGGTGAGGAAGACCCTTGAGCACCACAAGACCATCGACGCACTGGTCAACTCCGCCGGCGTGGCCGGGGCCAATGCCAAGACCTGGGACTACGAACTCGACGAATGGCACAAGGTGATCCAGGTCAACCTCAATGGCCTGTTCTATTGCTGCCGCGAG
>JBKJRR010000329.1:0-12435 GCA_046594635.1 Burkholderiaceae bacterium | reverse complement strand
GCAGAAGATGACGCGCGACGCTGCGCGTGACATCGGGCTGGCCACTGCGCGCATCTCGCGATTGGAGGGCATGGAGGCGCATGCCCGCACCGCGGACGACCGGCTGGCCAAGTACTTCCCGGGGGAACACTTCGAACTTGGCGTGCCGGTAAAAGTCTGAGCGTGATCTGACTGTCTTTCCTCACACTGGCCCGAGGTCGTCCTTGAACCGCATTGCCCCCCTGTTCGACCTCGCCGGCCGAAAAGCGCTGGTCACCGGCGGCAATTCGGGTCTGGGCGAAGCCATGGCCCAGGCGCTGGGCCTGGCCGGTGCGCACGTGATCCTGATGGCCAGGCGCGCGGACATGCTGGCAGTCTCGGCCGAGCGGTTGACCGGGCAGGGCATCCACGCCGATACCCTGGTCTGCGACCTGTCCACGCCCGAGGCAGCGCAACAAGGCGCGCGTGAATCCTTGGCGCTCGGGCCAGTGGACATCCTGGTCAATGCTGCGGGTGTGAATCTGCGCGAACCATTTGCCCAGGTCACGCCAGCGAGCTGGATGAGCCAGATCCACCTGCACCTGAGCGCGCCGTTTTTCCTCACCCAGATGCTGGCGCCAGCGATGAAACAGCGCGGCTGGGGTCGGATCATCAATATCGCCAGCCTGCAAAGCCTGCGTGCCTTTCCCGACAGCGCTCCCTACGGAGCGGGCAAAGGCGGCATCGTGCAGCTCACCCGCGCGATCGCTGTGGAGTGGGGGCGTGATGGCATCACCTGCAATGCGATCGGGCCGGGGTTTTTCCCCACCGCGCTGACGGCTCCGGTGTTTGACAACCATGAGCTGGCGGCCCGCCACGCGGCGCAGACCTGCCTGGGGCGCAACGGCGAACTGCGCGATGTCAACGGTCTGACCGTGTTCCTGGCCAGCGATGCTTCTGCCTACGTCACCGGACAGACCATCATGCTCGATGGCGGCTACACCGCGAAGTGACCTCTGCCATGACCATGCTGGATCTCGACGCATTCTGGATGCCGTTCACGCCCAACCGGCAGTTCAAGGCCACGCCGCGCATGGTGGTGTCTGCCCAGGGCATTGCCTACCGTACGGCGGACGGGCGCGAGGTGCTTGACGGCACATCCGGCCTGTGGTGCGTTGGTGCCGGTCACCGCCATCCGCGGATTGCCGCGGCGATGAAAGCCCAGATCGACGTGCTGGACTACGCCTCGAATTTCCAGGTCGGGCATCCGGGCGCTTTTGCGCTGGCAGAGCGCATCGCGGACCTCGCGCCCGCGGATCTGGACCGGGTGTTTCTCGTCAACAGCGGCTCCGAGGCCTGCGACACGGCGATGAAAATCGCGCTGGCCTACTGGCAGGCCATGGGGCAGGGTCAACGCGCGTTGTTCGTGGGGCGTGAACGCGGTTTTCATGGTGTCGGCTTCGGCGGCATCTCGGTGGGCGGCATGACCAACAACCGCCGTGCCTTCGGCAACGCGATGCTGCGCGCCGATCATTTGCGCAGTACCTGGGACCCGGCGACACAGGCGTTTGTCCGCGGCCAGCCGGCGAGCGGCGCCGACATGGCCGATGAGCTGGAGACGCGCATCGTCTCGCTGCACGGTGCGTCCAACATCGCCGCGGTGATCGTCGAGCCCATCGCCGGTTCCACCGGCGTGCTGGTGCCACCGGTGGGATACCTGCAGCGGCTGCGCGCCATCTGTGACCGGCATGGGCTGCTGCTGGTGTTTGACGAGGTCATCACCGGATTCGGGCGCCTGGGTGCCATGTTCGCGGCCGAGCGTTTCGGGGTGGTGCCCGACATGATCCTGTTCGCGAAAACCGTGAGCAACGGCGCAGCTCCGCTCGGTGGCGTGATCGTGCGGCGCGAGATTCACGACACCGTCATGCACGGGCCACCCCATCTCGCCGAGTTGATGCATGGCTACACCTGCTCCGGACATCCACTGTCTTGTGCGGCAGGTCTGGCCATGCTCGATGTGCTGCAGCAGGAGGACCTGGTCGCGCGCGTGGCACAACTCGCGCAGCCATTCGAAGACGCGGTGCACCAGCTCGCCGCACTGCCGGGCGTGGTGAGTGTGCGCAATCTGGGGCTGGCGGCAGGTATCGAGTTGGCGCCTGTCGATGGCCAGCCCGGCCGTCGCGGCGCGCTGGCGCAGGCTGCCGCGTTTGATCGCGGCCTGCTCACCCGCGCGCCGGGCGATACGCTGGTGCTCGCGCCGCCATTTGTCTGTACCCCCGACAACATTCGGGATATGGTCGATCGGCTTGCCGGTGCGATCGAAGCCGGTTCTGGCTACTCGGAGAACAAGCCATGAAAGCCCTGGTCTATACCCAACCGCTGGAGGTTCAGCTGCTGGACCGTCCGGAACCCGAACTGGTCGACGGTGAGGTCGTGCTGCGCATCGATGCGGTCGGCATCTGTGGTTCCGACATGCACGCCTTTCACGGCCATGACCCGCGCCGCAAGCCCGGCCTGGTGCTAGGCCATGAGTTCTGCGGCACCGTCGTCAAGAGTGCGTCGCCCGCTTACCGCGAAGGTCTGCGCGTGACGGGCAATCCGCTAATTACCTGCGGAACCTGCGACTACTGCGTTCAGGGGCGCAACAACCTGTGCAGTCGGCGCACCATGGTGGGCATGACCCGACCGGGTGCGTTTGCCCAGTACATGTCGATCCCGGCCTCCTCGCTGATCGACATTCCCCAGGACATGCCGGCGCTGCATGCCGCGCTGGCCGAGCCGGCCGCGACGGCCCTGCATGCGATCAACATGAGTCTCAAGGCCATGGCGCGGCCGCTGCCGGAGAACCGCACGCTGATCATCGGCGGCGGCGCCATCGGCATATTGGCAGCGCTGCTGCTTAAGACCTATGGTTGTCGGGACACGGTGCTTGCCGAAGTGAATCCGCTGCGGCGCCGATCGGCTGAGCAACACGCAGGTGTCACTACCTATGATCCGCGCGAGATCCAGCCGCAAGAGAGCGGTTTCGACTACGTCATTGACGCCGTGGGCAGCAAGCTCACACGGACGGCAGCGCTGTCGGCGGTCAAGCCCGGCGGTGTCGTGATGCACATCGGGCTGCAGGACTGGGCCAGCGAGATCGACATGCGCAAGCTCACGCTGGCCGAGATCACCTTGATGGGCACTTATACCTACACCACAGCGGATCTGCGCGCCACCGTGCAGTTGCTGCACGAAGGCGCGTTCGGTGATTTGTCGTGGGTGCGGAGCGTGCCGCTTGATGAGGCAGCCCAGGCCTTCGCTGATCTCGACAGCGGGCGCCTCGCGTCGAGTAAAGTCGTTTTGTTGCCGTAAGCGCTGCGCCCGCGGGCACAGCAATGGGCGAAAGTGTCAGGCGCTGCCGCCTGGCGGAGCCGGACGTCGCGAGATGGTGCTGTTGCTCGTGCTGGCCATGTCTCACAGCTGCAGCCACATGTGAACTTTTGCCTTGTATCCGCTCGACGCCAGTATGGCCATGGGCTCGGTGCCGAACGCAACAAAGCCGGCTTTGCGGTAAAGCCCGATGGCGGGTTCGTTGCCTTCGGTAACAGTCAAAGTGATGACCGATGTCCCCACCCTCGCACGGGCGAATCCAATGGCCGCCACAACAAGCTGCCTGCCCGCACCTGAGCCTCTCGCGCTGGAACACACGTAGATGCCCATGAGACGGGCCTTGTGCTTCGTTTTGGGTTTTGCCGAGAATTCCAGCGCCACTGCGCCGACCAGTTCGCGCTCGACAAATGCGCCGAAGACCACTGAAAGGCCCGAAGGATCTGCAATGCGCCTGACCCACCATGACTCGGGCTCTGCGGCGCGCTCTTGCGGGGTGGACGTGAACGCGTCCGGCGCCTGGGTGTAGGCCTCCAGCATGAGGGCGCGGTACTGCCGCGCATGTGCGGGATTCAGCGGTTGTACGGTCGTTGGCATCACCCCACCGTCCCTATGCTCCTTTGAAGCCACTCCGAAAACGCCGAACATTCCCAGCGTTCCATCGTGCCGGCGCGCCAGCATAGATAGTGTGCGTGCGGGCTGGGTACGTCGTGGCCATACAAGCGCACCAGCGTGCCGTTCTCCAGCCAGGGTGCACCGAGCTTGAGGCGTATCAGGCCCACGCCCATGCCGGCAGCGGCAGCGTCGCACATCAGGCCGATGTCGTTGAACTGCGAGCCCTCGGCGGGTTCGGACCAGTCGAGCTGGTGTGCGCCGAACCAGGTGCGCCAGGGTTCGAGTGGGCTGCGCAGTAGCGGTACGCCTTCGAGGTCCTGCGGTACATCGAACGGTCCGTGTTCACGCACGAAGGCGGGTGAGGCCATCGGCGTGACCTCGTCCTTGAGCAGGCACAGATGTTCCACATCGGCGTAGCGGCCGGTACCAAAGCGCACCGTCAGGTCGCCGTCTTCGGCCACCACATCGAGCAGCGGAATCGACACCTGCAGGGTCACGTCGATCTCCGGATACGCCTCGGTGAACTGGCGCAGGCGGGGGATCAGGATCGAGCGGGCGAAGGTCGGAGTGACGGCCAGGCGCAGCTTGCGCTTGCTGCTGTTGCCGCTGCGGCCCGGGAATTTCTGCAGCGTCGCCAGGCCTTCGCGCACATGGGCAAGATACTCGCTGCCGTCGGTGGTGAGTGAAAAGTCGGCGCGCCCGAACAGCTTGGTACCAATGATCTGTTCGAGTTGCTTGACCCGGTGGCTGACCGCACTGGGTGTCACGAACAATTCATCGGCGGTCTGGGTGACACTGCGCAGTCGCGCCAGCGCCTCGAAGGTCAGCAGGCACTGGATTGGCGGGATGCGTGCGTTGGACATGTCGCCATTGTCATGCCATGGCCGTTACAACCGCTTGCACCAGGACCCGGTCGATATAATCCGCATCCTTTTGCCAACCCGTGGCCCTGCCGCGCCCACGCCGTGTCTGATCGATCCCAAGTCCTGTCCCAGTATCTGATGCCCAAACGGCTGATGACCCAATTTGGCGGGCTGATCGCATCCATGCAGGCCGGGTCGGTGACCACTGCGATCATCCGCTGGTTTGTCGGCAAGTACGGCGTCAACATGGCAGAGGCGGCCGACCCGGACATCGGCAACTACGCCAGCTTCAACGATTTCTTCACGCGAGCGCTCAAGGACAATGCGCGGCCGCTCGACCACGCGGAGATGATCAGCCCGGTCGACGGCGCGATCAGCCAGTTCGGCGCCATTGCGCACGACCAGATTTTTCAGGCCAAGGGACACCACTACTCCACCACCGCGCTGTTGGCCGGTGACGCGGTGCTGGCGAAGTCCTTCGACGACGGCCTGTTCGCCACCTTGTACTTGAGCCCGAAGGACTACCACCGCATTCACATGCCGTGCGCGGGCCGTCTGGTGCGCATGGTGTACGTGCCGGGGGACCTTTTTTCGGTCAATCCGGCCACCGCCCGCGGCGTGCCGGGGCTGTTTGCGCGCAACGAGCGGGTTGTGTGCGTGTTTGAATCGGCGCAGGGTCCGTTCGTGCTGGTGCTGGTGGGCGCGACCATCGTGGGCAGCATGGCCACCACCTGGCATGGTGTCGTCAACCCGCCGCGCAGCAGCAAGCCGCGCAGCTGGGATTACGCGGGACAGGCGATTGATTTCCAGCGTGGCGACGAGATGGGGCGCTTCCTGCTGGGTTCTACGGTTGTGGCGCTGTTCCCCAAGGGGCGCTTTTCGTTCAACCCCCAGTGGGCGCCTGAGCGTGGCATACGACTGGGTGAGGCCATGGGCAACATCGCCACGCCCGACTGATTGCGAAGGATCACGCGCGCCAGCCACTGTGCCGGTCGCGGTCGCGGTTCGCCGTCTGCACAATTGTTCTATTGACAGAACAATACAGGCATTTGATACTTGCTGCGAAACGCTGGTTTGGGCGGCCCGCGCGGGCCCTGCCATGGCTCGGCCGCAGCGAAGCCTGACACGCGCATGCCCCGGCACGCACAAGCCTGCCAGACCGACAACGACATGTGTACGAGGAGACCCCATTGATGCATCAATCCAGCTGCTTCCTGCGCCGGCGCGCAGGCCTTTTGCTGATGGCGGCATTGCCGTTGCTGGCATCGGCCCAGAGCCAGCCGCCGATCAGGATCATCGTCGGCGCAGCGCCGGGCGGAAGCACCGACACGCTGGCGCGCGAAATTGCGCCCGAGATGGGGCGGCTGCTGGGGCGCACCGTGCTGATCGAGAACCGCGCCGGCGCCGGCGGCAATATTGCGGCCGAGGCCGTTGCGAAGGCTGCGCCCGATGGCAATACCTTGCTGCTGTCCTTCACCAGCCATACCATCAACGCCACGTTGTTCCCGAAGCTGCCGTTCGACCCTGTGGCTGATTTCACGCCGCTGACCATGGTGGCCACGACACCCTCGGTTCTGGTGGCGCACCCTTCGGTGCCGGTGTCCAGCGTCAAGGAGTTGATGGCTTATGCCAAGAAGCGGCCGGGCCAGCTCAATTTCGCAATTGGTGGCATTGGCTCGTCGCTGCATCTGGCCGGCGAGGCGTTCAAGATGCAGGCGGGCGTTTTCATCGTCAACATTCCCTATCGCAGCACCGCGCCAGCCATCACCGATCTGGTGGGTGGCAATGTGCCGCTGATGTTCGCGGCGGTGGGCAATGCACGCCAGCTCATCGCCACCGGCAAGCTCAAGGCGCTGGGCGTGACAAGCCCGAAACGGCTGCCGCAACTGCCTGACGTACCGGCGATTGCCGAGACCCTGCCCGGCTTCGAGTCGTCGGCATGGTTCGGCTTGTTCGGCCCTGCCGGCATGGCCCCTGATCTTGTCAAGCGGCTCAGCGATGCGGCGCGTGCCAGCGTGCGCAGCGACGCGATGCGCCAGCGGGTCGAAGCCGACGGCGGCACCGTGGTGGGTAACGATCCAAAAGAATTTGCGACCTTCGTCAAGGCCGACGTCCCGCGTTGGGCCAAGCTGGTCAAGTATTCGGGTGCGACGGTGGACTGACCTGGCGCGCGGCGTTCAAGCTTTCGGGTCGCAGGCCTGATCGCCCGGGCCAAGCGCCCCAACGGCGTTCAGCCATGTCAGCGGGTCCCTGCGTTGGCGTGTGCGCCAACGCCCTTGCGAAACTCATCGGGCGTGACATCCATCATGCGCCGGAACATCGCGATGAACGCTGACGCGCTGCCATAGCCCAGGTCCAGCGCAACCGACTCGACCTTTTCACCCGACTGCAGGCGTGGCAGCGCCTTGACCACGCGCAGGCGCTGGCGCCATTCGGCGAAGCGCATGTTCAGCTCGCTCTGGCAGCGCCGGGCCAGTGTGCGCTCGGTGGTGTGGGCGACCCGCGCCCATTGGGCCAGGCTGCGGTTGTCTGCGGGATCGGCATCCAGTTGGTCGAGTACCGGGCCGAGCAGTGGGTCATCCGAGTGGGGCAGGTAGCTGCTGGTGCAGGGAGCCGCCGCCAACTGATCGGCCAGCACCTGCATCAGGCGCTGCTCCGACACGGTTGGTGCGATTGCCGCCGGCTGCAAGCGCAGATGTTCGAGCAGCGCGCGTACCAGGGGGTTGACCGTCAGTGCACAGACGACTTGCGGCATGGCGCCGCAGAACGCTGCGCCGATGTACAGCGAACAATGCTGGCCTTCGCGCCGGTTCAGCCCCACATGTTCCACCTGGGGCGGCAGCCAGATCCCATAGTGTGGTGGCGTCAGGAACTGCCGGCCCGCCACCTTCACTTGCATCACGCCGCTGAACGCATAGACGAATTCACCCCAGGCGTGGCGGTGTTCGGGGTAGAGCCCGTCGGCCGGCGCGTGGGCGCTGCGAAACAGAATGGCGGCAGGCAATTCGGCGCTGGTGAGCGGGATTTCGAGTTTGGGCTGCAGTATGGGCATGGTTTTGGCCGTTAATCGCTTTTGATTGTCAGTTTTGGACTATATCAATTGAATTCGCCAAATCACAATCACCGTTTCGTCTGATCAACCGTAACCAAGACTTGCATGGAACAGCGTAAACCACTCGACAACAGAGCCACCGGATTGATACTGGTGTTGTGTCTGGTCTGGGCCATGCAGCAGATCGCGCTAAAGGCCACCGCCGCGGACATCGCGCCGGTGTTCCAGCTGGCTCTGCGTTCCGGTGGCGGTTTGCTGCTGGTGGTCTTGCTCATGCGCTGGCGCGGTGAGTCGATGTACATTGCCGGTGGGCCGTGGCGCGCCGGTCTGCTGGCCGGGCTGTTGTTCAGCCTGGAATTTTTGCTGGTCGGCGAAGCGCTGCGCCATACCAGTGCAGCGCATGTGGTGGTGTTCCTTTATACCGCGCCGGTGTTCGCGGCGCTCGGATTGCACTGGCGGATGCCGAGCGAGCGGCTTGGCGCCCTGCAATGGCTGGGCATCACGTTGGCGTTTGCCGGCATCGTGATCGCCTTTTTCGGTGGCGGCCAGCTGGCGGTGGATGCAGACGCCTGGGCCGGGACAATGTTGTGGGGTGACCTGCTGGCCCTGCTGGCCGGCATGTTGTGGGGCGCAACCACCGTGGTGATCCGCTGCTCGCGCCTTTCGGCGGCGCCAGCGACCCAGACCTTGCTGTACCAGTTGGCCGTTGCGTTCGTGTTGTTGACGCTGGTTGCCATTGTCAGCGGGCAGACCCGTGTCCACCTCACGCCCCTGGTGTGGGCCAGCCTGAGTTTTCAGGTGCTGGTGGTGTCGTTTGCCAGCTTCCTGGCCTGGTTCTGGCTGCTACGCCAATACCTGGCGTCGCGCCTGGGGGTGTTCACGTTTCTGACGCCCCTGTTGGGAATCGTATTGGGTGCCTGGCTATTGGACGAGTCCATTGAGCGCAGCTTTGTCCTTGGCGCCTTGCCGGTGCTGCTGGGCATCGTGCTGGTCAGTGGGCATGGCTGGGTGGGGCAGATGCTGGCGCGCCTGGGAAGGAGAATCAAGGCGCCGGCCTGATGCCTCGGCGCGTATCGATCGCGCCTGCATTGACGCAGGGCAAATGCAGGCCCGATATCCGCCAATCATGCGGGAGTGGTGTCGGCGCGATGGCATGATGCCAAAGTGAACGCCGGCCTATTTTTTTCGCTCCCATGACCAGCCCGATCCTGATCTGGCTGCAGTTCCTTTTTTGCGCTGCATTTATCGGCGTTGCAGGCTACCAGTTGTCGCGTTACGGCGATGTGATTTCCCACCGCACCGGCTTGTCGGGCGGCTGGATCGGCATGGCCCTGCTGGCCACCGCGACGTCACTGCCCGAGCTTGTGACTGGCATTGCCAGCGTCACTGTTGCCAACGCGCCCAACCTGGCACTGGGCAATGCTTTGGGCAGTTGTGTGCTGAACCTTTTCTTCCTGGTCTTGGTCGATTTTCTGTCGCGCCGAGAGCCGTTGTGGCACCGGGCCAGCCAAGGCCATGTGCTGGCAGCCGGGTTCGGCGTCGTGATGCTCGGCTTCATGATGGTCAGCCTGTTGGTGAGCCATATGGCCTATCCCGGTGAAAACCCGTTGCCGGCCTTTCTCGCCAACCTGGGTTTCAGCCTGGCCACGCCGGTGGTGTTCGTGTTGTATCTGGTGGCGATGCGCACGGTGTTCAGTTACGAGCGCTCGCACAGCGTCCCGGTACCTCTGGAGCCGGACGAGACACGGCCGAGCCTGCGCCTGGCAATATGGCGTTTCGCAGCGGCGGCGCTGGTGGTGTTGCTGGCGGCGTCGTGGCTGCCGTTTGTCGCGCTCGAACTGGCCACGGCAATGGGCTGGACGCGCAGTTTTGTCGGCAGCATGTTCGTCGCGCTGGTCACGACCTTGCCCGAACTGGCGGTGACGCTGTCCGCCTTGCGTATCGGAGCCGTCGACATGGCAATCGGCAACCTGCTGGGCAGCAATCTGTTCAACGTGGCGATCATCGCCATCGATGACCTGTTCTACCGCCAGGGATCTTTGCTCAGCGACGGTTCGCTGGTGCATGCGGTCACCGCCGGTTCGGCCATTGTCATGACCGGCCTGGCGATGATCGGCTTGTTCTTCCGGCCGCGTTCGCGCGTGTTGCGTGCGGTTGGCTGGGTCAGTCTGGGGCTGCTGGCTGTCTATCTGCTCAACACTTACGTTCTCTATCTGTATGGCGACTGACGACAAACCTGACGTCCGTACCAAGGACTGGCATCTGCGCGACGCGCAAGAATTGACGGAGCACCATGGCGTTGATCCGGCCCATGGCCTGCGCGCACACGAGGTCGTGCGACTTGCCGAGCGCCACGGCGCGAACGAGTTGCCCGGCAAGTCCCGGCGCAGCCTGTGGACCCTGGTGATCGACCAGTTCAGCGATTTCATGATCCTGGTGCTGATCGCTGCTGCAGTGGTGTCCGGCCTGGTTGGCGACCTGGTCGACACGGCGGTGATCCTGGTCATCGTCTTGCTCAATGGCGTGATCGGGCTGATCCAGGCCTGGCGCGCCGACCAGGCGCTGGCAGCGTTGCAGCGCATGTCGGCCGCGCATGCGACGGTCATGCGCGATGGCGAGGTGCAGCGGGTCGCTGCACGGGGGCTGGTGCCGGGCGACATCGTCTTGCTCGAGGCCGGCAACAAGGTACCAGGCGATTTGCGCCTGCTCGAGGCGGCCCAACTCAAGGTCGACGAGTCGGCACTGACGGGCGAGTCGGTCACGGTCGACAAACACGCACGCAAACTCGATGGCGCGGCGCATGCCCTTGGCGACCGGCTCAATATGGCGTTCAAGGGCACCACCACCACCCACGGCCGTGCCCGCGGCCTCGTGGTGGCCACGGGTATGGATACCGAGATCGGCCAGGTCGCCGGACTGCTTCAGGACAACCCGAACCAGACCACGCCGCTGCAACGCCGGCTTGCGGTTTTCGGCAAACGTATTGCACTGGCGGTGTTGGGTATCTGCGCCGTGCTGTTTGTCACCGGCCTGTTGCGCGGCGAGGCGCCATTGCAGATGTTGCTGGTTGCGATCAGCCTGGCCGTGGCCGCGATTCCCGAGGCCTTGCCGGTGGTTGTGACGGTGCTGCTCGCGCTGGGTGCTCGGCGCATGGTGTCGATGAATGCACTGATCCGCTCGTTACCGTCGGTGGAGACCCTGGGGTCGGTGACGTATATCTGTTCCGACAAGACCGGCACGCTGACCCAGAACCGTATGCAGGCGCAATGGCTGCAGGTCGACGCGGGGCCTGATCCGACCCGCTGGGAGCGGGATGCGGGTACTGCGCCCGGAGCTGCGTTCGCGGACTTGCTGCGTGCCGCGGTGTTGTGCAATGACGTGACCCGAGGCGCGGACGGCAGCTGGCGTGGAGATCCGACCGAGACGGCGTTGACCGATGTGGCTGGCGAGGCGGAAATCGACAAACCGGCGCAGGACGCCGCTTGCCCGCGCGCGCACGAATTGCCATTCGACTCGGTGCGCAAACGCATGACCACCTTTCACCGGGTCGAGCAGGGTTTCGTGGCCTATACCAAGGGCGCGCCGGAATCGGTGATACCGATCTGCACGGGCCACTGGCACGGCGCTGACGGCCCGGCGACCATCGATCAAGCGGTATGGCTGGCCCGGGCGAATGCGCTGGCGGCGCGCGGCCTGCGCGTGCTGGCGCTGGCGCGGCGCGACCACCACGAACTGCCGGCACAGGGACGCGCCGACGACACAGTGGAATCGGAACTTCAATTGATAGGCCTGATCGGGCTGATCGATCCACCGCGGCCCGAGGCGGCGGCGGCGGTGGCCGAATGCAAGGCCGCGGGCATCACGCCGGTGATGATCACCGGCGATCATCCGGCGACCGCGTGTGCCATCGCATTGGCGCTGGGCATCGTCGACGACGACCAGGCCCCGGTGCTGACCGGCGCCGACCTGGCAACACTCGATGACGATGCCCTGTCGGGGCGGGTGGTGCATACCCGGGTTTATGCGCGGGTCGATCCGCAGCAGAAGATCCGCATCGTCGAAGCCTTGCAGGCCCGCGGCGAATTTGTCGCGATGACTGGCGACGGTGTCAACGACGCGCCGGCGCTCAAGCGTGCCGACATCGGCGTAGCCATGGGCAAGGGCGGCACCGATGTCGCGCGCGAGGCTGCCAGCCTGGTGCTGCTGGACGACAACTTTGCCACCATCGTCGGCGCGGTGCGCGAAGGGCGGCGCATCTACGACAACATCCGCAAGTTCGTGCGCTACGCGATGACCGGTAACTCGGGTGAGATCTGGACCATCTTTCTGGCGCCGATGTTGTTCCTGCCGATACCGCTGCTGCCGATCCACATCCTGTGGGTCAACCTGGTGACGGACGGCTTGCCCGGGCTGGCGCTGGCGGCCGAACCGGCCGAGCGCGGCATCATGCACCGCGCGCCGCGGCCACCGACCGAAAGCCTGTTTGCCCAGGGCATGTGGCAGCACATACTGGGCGTCGGCTTGCTGATTGGCGGCTTGTGCGTCGGCGTGCAGGCCTGGGCCTTGTCCACCGGTCAC
>JBKJRR010000273.1:0-4630 GCA_046594635.1 Burkholderiaceae bacterium | reverse complement strand
CGTGCTGGCGTTGAACGTCGGCTCGTCGTCGCTCAAGTTCGGCTTCTACAGGGTGGACGCAAGCGGAACCCGCATGCTGGACTCCGGTTCGGAAGAAGCCGTCGGTGAGCCGCAGGCGGCGTTGGCCGGCATCACGCAGCAGATAGAAGCGAAGGGTCATCCTGCGCCTGCTGCAGTCGGCCACCGCATCGTCCATGGTGGTCCGCACTGCCGCCAGCACACATTGATCGATACGGGTGTGATGCAACAACTGCAAGCCGCCACCGCGTTCGCTCCGCTGCACGTACCGCCTGCGTTGGCCCTGGTACGGGCGGCGCAGGCACGCTTCCCCGGCGTCGCGCAAGTGGCGTGTCTGGACACGGCGTTCCATGCCACTATGCCGGCCCTCGCCCGCACGCTGCCCATCCCGCGCGAGCTTCGGGCTCTGGGCATTGAACGCTATGGCTTCCACGGCCTGTCGGGCGAATCGATCGTGCGACAGCTTGGCGCCGACGTGCCCGCAAGAATGGTGATCGCCCATCTCGGCCACGGCGCGAGCGTCACCGCGGTGGCACACGGAGCTTCGGTGGACACCAGCATGGGGCTGACGCCAACGGGCGGCGTGATCATGAGCACCCGCTGCGGCGACATCGACCCTGGTGTGCTGGCGTACGTGGTTCGCGAGCACGGCTATGACGCGGCCCGTCTTGAAGCCTTGATCGACCAGCGCTCGGGGATGCTCGGCATTTCCGACCTCAGTGGCGACTTGCGGGAGCTGAATGCGGCCGCCGCTTCGACATCCGCTTCGGGCGATGACGCTCGGCTGGCTGTTCTGATGTTCTGCAGTTCCGTGCGCAAGCAGATTGCCGCGATGGCGGTCGTTCTCGGCGGCGTGGACCTGTTGGTCTTCACAGGCGGAATCGGCGAGAACGACGCATCGACGCGCGTGCTCATTTGCGACGGCCTGGACATCATGGGCATTTACAACGCCATGACGCGGGTGTTGCCGGCACAGGAAGAGGAACAGATAGCGTGGCGTACCTGGCAGCTGACGCAAGCGCCCAAGCAAACGACCGCACTGGAGCTCCCATGACGAACACGCTCGACCGGCAGTGCATCGACACCCTGCGCTTCCTTTCGGTGGACGCCGTGCAAAAGGCCAATAGTGGCCACCCCGGCATGCCGCTGGGCGCCGCGCCGATGGCCTATGCGCTGTGGTCGCGGTTTCTCAAGTTCAATCCGAAAAGCCCGGACTGGCCTGACCGCGACCGCTTCGTGCTTTCGGCGGGCCACGGTTCGATGCTGCTTTACAGCCTGCTGCACCTGAGTGGCTACGACCTCTCGCTCGACGACATCAAGGCCTTTCGACAATGGGGCAGCAAAGCGCCGGGCCACCCGGAACGCGGGCACACCCCGGGCGTCGAAGTCACCACCGGACCGTTGGGTCAGGGCTTCGCCAATGCGGTGGGCATGGCGATCGGTGAAGCGCAACTTGCGGCGCGCTACAACCGACCCGGGCACGCGGTGATCGACCACCACACCTATGTGCTCGTTGGCGATGGCGACCTGATGGAAGGCGTGGCGGCCGAAGCTGCTTCGCTGGCCGGGCATCTGAAACTCGGCAAGCTGATCTGCCTGTACGACGACAACCGCGTGACGCTGTCTGCAGGCACCGACATGGCGTTTTCGGAAGATCGCGCCGCGCGCTTCAATGCCTGCGGCTGGCATACCGTGGTGGTGGCGGATGGCAACGACGTCGAGGCCATCACGGCCGCACTGCAAACTGCACGTTCAGATAGTTCGCAACCGTCGCTGATCCTGGTGCGCACGCACATCGGCTACGGCTCACCGAACAAGCACGACAGTTTCGAAGCCCACGGTTCGCCACTCGGCGTGGACGAGGTTCGGCTGACCAAGCAGCGTCTTGGCTGGCCCACCGAGCCGCCGTTCCTGATTCCCGAGCCAGCGCTGATGCACATGCGCGAGGCGCTTGAGCGCGGGCAGAGCGCCGAGGCCGCCTGGAGCCAGCGCATGCAGGCCTACGCGCGGGCGCTTCCAGCCTTGGCCGCAGAGCTGCAGTGCAGCCTGCGCGGCGAACTGCCCTCCGGCTGGGACGTCGACATCCCGACATTTACTGCCGACATCAAGGGCATGGCCACGCGGGCCGCGTCAGGCAAGGTGATCAACGCGATCGCAGCGCAGCTGCCCGCTTTGACCGGCGGCTCAGCCGACCTGGACACGTCGACCAAGACCGCACTGAAAGGCCTGGGCGACTTCAACCCACCTTCAACTGACACTAAAGACACCCAGGGTTCCAACGGCGGCGGCTGGAGTCAAGCCGGCCGCAACCTGCACTTCGGCGTGCGCGAACACGCGATGGGCGCCATCGTCAACGGTCTGGCCGCGCATGGGGGCTTCATCCCCTACGGCGCCACCTTCTTGATCTTCTGTGACTACATGCGGCCAGCGCTCCGTCTGGCGGCGCTGATGAAGCTGCACGTCGTCCATGTCTTCACCCACGACAGCCTGGCCGTCGGCGAAGACGGGCCCACGCACCAGCCCGTGGAGCAGCTGGCCAGCCTGCGCGCAATCCCGGGGCTGACCGTGATCCGTCCAGCTGACGCCAATGAAACCGCAGTGGCCTGGAAGGTGGCCGTGGAGAGCAGACAGCGTCCAGTGTTGCTGGCGTTGACCCGGCAGGAACTTCCAACTCTGGATCGAGGCCGCTTTGCCAGCGCGGAAGGCTTGCGTCGCGGTGCTTATGTGCTGAGCGATGCGGGCAGCAAGCCGCCCGCGCTCATCCTCATCGCGAGTGGTTCGGAGGTCGCCCTGATCGTGGCCGCCGCCGAGTGGCTGGAAGGTGAAGGTATCTCGGTCCGCTGCGTGTCGATGCCAAGCTGGGACCTGTTCGACGCGCAGCCGCAGAGCTACCGGGATGAGGTGTTTCCGCCCAGTGCGTCAGCTCGGCTCGCGGTAGAACTGGGCGTGGCTCAGGGCTGGCATCGCTACGTCGGTGACCGCGGTGACGTGCTCAGTGTCGAACGCTTTGGCGCTTCTGCCCCAGCCGACATTTTGCTGCGTGAATATGGATTCACGATCGACAAGGTCGCATCACGGGCGCGCGCGATGTTGGGCGTGTGACCAGCGGCTCATGGGCGCCTGCTGGGCGGCGCATGTGTTCCATCATCGACATGCAAGGCCGCGCCTCGCTTCGACTGCATACCTGGTTTCGATGCGATGAGCGCAGGTGCGGCCAGCGTGACGGCATCCAACTCCACCAGGTCACCAATGTGCTCGACAGTGACATCTGGCGCTGGGTATCGCTCGGCATTGGTCGGGTCGATAGCGTAGTGGCCCTGGCGTGGGAACACTGTCGTCAGACGACTTCCCAGGATCCCCTTCATCGCTGTCAGTAACCGCAACTTGTCATCGACCATGACGTAGTGGCGCGCTGGATGCTGACGCTGAATCTCGTCGAGCATCTTCTCCTTGTGCACATAGATCAGCACACGCCCACCCACCGCGTCCCACAAGCCAGAACGCTGCACCTTGCGTGGCTGGAACACCACGTCGCCGTCGGACAGAATCACCGTTGGACCCACGCGACCGAGGTGGGCGACGACCTCAAGCGCGCGCGGATACAGACGCTCGGAAAAGGGGTAGTCGATCAGGAAGCTCGATACCAGGAGCAGTTGCTCATCGTTGCAGCCGTCGCGTTCGGTGTCGGCTCGGTAGCGCTGCAACGCACCCAGGTAGTCGGCATAACCGAGTTCGGCTCGCAGGGCCTCGAAGGCAGCCCAATAGCGGGCCGCACTGGCACCGCCGAACGCAGCTTCGAGGTGACTGTGCAGGTCGGCGATGATCCGGTCGTTGTCGAGCAGCGTGTTGTCGACATCGAGCAGGAACACTACTTCGGCGGTCGCACCCCGGCTGTCTGAACAAGCTTCGGGCTGCGCTCTGCGGTATTCGCCCTTGGGACGGCCCGACGGGCTCATGTCGATTCCCCCGTGGGTTTTTCGGCATGCCCACCGAATTCGTGCCGCATCGCTGACAGCACTTGGTTGGCGAAGCCAGCCTCACCGCGCGACGCGAAGCGTTGGTACACGGCGGCGCTGAGCACATGCGCCGGCACCGCTTCGTCGATGGCCGCCTGAAGTGTCCAGCGCCCTTCTCCAGAATCGGATACACGGCCACCGTAGGCCGCAAGCTGCGGGTCGCGCAGCAATGCGCCGGCTGTCAAGTCGAGCAGCCACGAGCCGATGACGCTGCCGCGGCGCCAGACCTCGGTGATGTCCGGCAGGTTCAGTTCGTACTGATAGAACTCGGGCTCGCGCAACGGCGTCGTCTCGGCATCGGCCGTCTGAACGCCTTTGCCGATATTTGCGTTGCGCAGGATGCTGAGGCCTTCGGCATAGGCCGCCATGACGCCGTATTCGATCCCGTTGTGGACCATTTTCACGAAGTGGCCAGCCCCGTGCGGGCCGCAATGCAGAAAGCCTTGCTCAGCGTCGGCATGTTCGCCACTGCGCCCGGGGGTGCGCTGTGCGACTGCGGCACCCGGGGCGAGCGCCCTGAAGATCGGCACAAGGCCTTTCACGGGAACGTCGTCGCCACCGATCATCAGACAGTAGCCGCGCTCATCGCCAGCCAC
>JBKJRR010000444.1:0-2559 GCA_046594635.1 Burkholderiaceae bacterium | reverse complement strand
TCGAAAGTGACGGCAATCGCGTCGCGTGTCGCGGGCTGAACCTCGCGCACCTGCAGGTTATGGAATCGGGTCGTGGACATAGGAATGTTGACGTGCAAGGGCCGTGTCAGTGCGGCTTGAAATAGTCGAAGGGTTCCAGGCAGCTGCTGCACTGGTACAAGGCCTTGCAGGCGGTGGAGCCAAACTGCGACAACAACCGCGTGCGGGTGGAACCACATTGCGGACATGGCACGGCCGGCTGATGGCCTGCGCGCAGCAAACTGGCGATGTCGATCACCTGACTGCCATCGGCAAGGCCGGCGGCTGGTCCGGCCGGCGGCGCAATACCGTACGCGCGCAGCGCCTCGCGCGCGGTATTCGTCATCCAGTCGGTGGTCCAGGCCGGCGACAGTTGCGTCGTGACCTCGACCGCATCCACGCCATGCGAATGCAGTGCCTCGCGAATGGTCAATGCAATGACCTCGGTGGCCGGACAGCCGGAATAGGTTGGCGTCACGATGACCTGCAGCCGGCCCATGCCTGTATCGGTCTGATCGGCTTGCGCGTCGTGCCACACGACGTCACGCACGATGCCCAGTCCGACGACCGACACCACCGGTACTTCCGGATCCATCACGCTGTCCAACCAGGCCAGTACCTGGTCGCGCGAAGGCCGGATCACGGCCAACAGACTCACCACCGGGCCCCGGGATAGGCTCTTTGCACGAACTGCAACTCGGCCAGCAGATGGCCCAGGTGTTCGGTGTGTTGGCCCTGCCGCCCACCCCGTTGGTGGCCCACATAGTCGGGCATGGCCAAGGTCGCTCGCGCCATCACCACCTCGACGCTGGCGCGCCAGGGCGCTTCGAGCGCGGACGCGGCCGGCGCAAGACCCTGTGCGGAACACCACGCGTCGACGTCATCGGATTCGAACCATTCCTGTGCATACGGCCACAACTGTTCGAGCGAGGCCTGCATGCGCTGCTGGCTCAGCGGCGTGCCATCGCCCAGCGCAATCACCAGGCCTGCACTGCGCTGCAGGTGGTAACGCACCTCCTTGGCCGATTTTTGCGCAATCTCGGCGATACGGGGATCACTCGAGTGGCCCAGGCCGGCGAGCAGATGCTGGTGCCAGGCGTCGAACAGAAACTGGCGCATCACGGTCTCGCCGTAATGGCCGTTCGGTTGTTCGACCAGCAACAGATTGCGGAATTCGCCACCGTCGCGCAGATAGGCCAACCCATCTTCGTCACGGCCCCGGCCTTCGACCGCGCCAGCGTAGGACAGCCACATCCGGGCCTGGCCCAGCAGGTCGAGCGCCACATTGGTCAGCGCCAGATCTTCCTCCAGCGCAGGGCCGTGGCCACACCAGGCCCCCAGTCGCTGGGACAGCACCAGCGCGTTGTCGCCCAGACGCAGCAGGTATTCGAACTTTGCCTCTTGCATGTCGGTCCTAATGTGTGGGTGCCAGAGCAAAAATTGCTGCGCAATTCATGGGTCCGGCATTCAAGGGCTCAAAGATTTTTCACGCCGTCGGGCATGGGATAAAACGTCGGATGGCGGTAGACCTTGCTTTGCGCCGGGTCGAACAAGGCCTCCTTGTCACCCGGCGAACTGGCCACCACGTCTGCGGCGCGCACGACCCAGATGCTCACGCCTTCATTGCGCCGGGTGTAGACGTCGCGCGCGTGCTGCACCGCGCTGGGTCCATCCACCGCATGCAGGCTACCCACATGTTTGTGCGCCAGGCCATGCTGGCTGCGCACGAATACTTCCCACAACGGCCAGTCGGCCCGATTCGTCTGCTGGTTCATATCAGGCCACCTTGCGTTGGCTGGAGTCAGTCTGCTTGTGTGCATGGGCACTCAGTGCCTCGCGGAACCAGGCGCCCTCGTCCCAGGCCTTGTTGCGCGCGGCAAGCCGTTCGCGGTTGCACGGACCGAATCCCTTGACCACCTGAAAGAAATCGTCCCAGTCGATGGCTCCGTAGTCGTAATGACCACGCGCCTCGTTCCATTTCAGATCAGGATCGGGCAGTTCAAGGCCGAGAAACTCGATCTGCGGCACGGTCTGGTCGATGAACTTCTGGCGCAAATCGTCATTGCTATGCAGTTTGATCTTCCAGGCCATCGACTGCGCGCTGTTGACCGACTGGCCGTCGGCCGGGCCATGCATGGCGATGGAAGGCCACCACCAGCGATTGAGCGCATCCTGCGCCATCTGCTTTTGCGCCGGCGTGCCGCGGCACAGAACCTCCATGATGTCGAAGCCCTGGCGCTGGTGGAAAGACTCCTCCTTGCACACCCGCACCATGGCGCGTGCATAGGGGCCGAAGGAGCAGCGGCAGATCGGAATCTGGTTGACGATGGCCGAACCGTCGACCAGCCATCCGACAGCACCGATGTCGGCCCATGTCAGTGTGGGGTAATTGAAGATGCTCGAATACTTGGCCTTGCCCGACAGCAGGTCGCGGTAGGTATCGTCGCGGTTCACACCCAACGTCTCCACTGCGCTGTACAGGTACAGGGCATGGCCGGCCTCGTCCTGCACCTTGGCCATCAGGATCGCCTTGCGCTTGAG
>JBKJRR010000384.1:0-3914 GCA_046594635.1 Burkholderiaceae bacterium | reverse complement strand
CGAGCAGTGATTTGGAAGTCGTTCAGTGGCATGGAACAAGTTTCCCAAAAGCACAACGCAGTAACAAGCGGTTTGTTGATTGGACCGTTTTTTGTCGGCCAAAATTCTACGATCGCCCATGAACGGTGGTGTGAGATCAACATGCCACGATGACGAAATTCGCCTACTTCGGTAGGTGCTGGCTAAGCTAGAACTTCGAACACACCACACTTGTGTGGTGCACGGCCCTGTTATGTACTTATCAATAGACGGACGGAGTGGTCGCCTGCTATCCGGCGCCTTGTTCGAGACGATGGCTTGCCGCACCCGTCGGCGAGCACGGATGCCTGCTGTCGGGAGACAAATCGATGGTCTCTTCCCGACCCTTCAGAGACTTACGCTGCCGTGAACTCGTTGCCTCGAAGCTGCCGTTCGCTGAAGCCCATTGGTATTTCTCCAGTTTGATTGCATGTTTCGAATGGCACGAGTGACGGGCGACTCTATGTGTTGGTCAAGGGGAGCTGGGGCGATAGAGCACGTCGACGGTTCATCTTCGACCCTGCACGTCGGCCAGTCGTTTGCGCTCCGTGAGCACGCCACCGAGTCACATTGATAGGGAGATCGCTGTCATGGGGCGCCTTCCATGTCTGTCCCAGATTGTCCGAAAGCCCCGATGACCACGACCACCATCAACCACAGCGCGGCAGCAAGCGTGGTTTGCCAGGCCAGGCCCTGCCCGAACGACGTTGCCGGAAAAAGCACCATCAACCAGCCCGTGTAGCTGGCGTGCATCAGCACGGCCAGGTTGACCAGCAGGTGCTCGCCGATGAAGCCCTGCACTTTTCCCCGTCCGACACCTGGTACAGCAGCCGCCCCTGCGGGTCGAGCTTCCGGTCCTGACGCACCAGCAGGATCTCGGTCTCGCCGAGCGCGCAGCGCCGGATTGAAAAACGTCTTGCCGTCTGACTCGGCCGCGTAGGCGAGATACAGTGCGCGCCTGCCCGGCAGGCTCTCGATGTCGGTGCGCACCACGCGCACCTCGCGAAGGTCGGTCGCCTTCATCGCGCCCTACAGACCACTGGCGCCGGGCAGCCGCAGCGGATTGACAAAAACGCTGGTTAGACCCTCGATGGCTGCGGCTTCGCGCACCGGCAAGTCCTGCACGCCGCCCGTGTTTACGGCCCAAGCCAAGCGTCCGGCTGTTGCAGACATGCCGAGTGCGGCCATGCCTCAATGGCATCTCGGCGTGACAGTGCAATTGTGGTTTTCATGATCCTTGCCTTTGTGTGTTGCGTTGCGATTGCTTCATAGCCAGCCGCCCGCGAATCCAGCCCGCTGCAGCCCTGAAATGACGTAAGGGCACGCCCGCATCAAGCGCCACAGCAAATCAGAGCGGTGGTTCTCGCACATCAGCACCACCGGGCCGACATTGATGCCGAAGTGATACGGCGATGTCCAGCCCGCGTGGCCATTGCTTTCGGCCTCGTCCGAGAAGCTCAAATTGAAGCTGCACCTGAAGCAGTATTCACCAGTGACTTGTGGATAGACGTCCTGAAAGTGCTGCAGCGACGGCAGCACGATCTCGGGTGCGAACGGCAACGATGCGGCCACG
The DNA here is from genome assembly GCA_046594635.1 of Burkholderiaceae bacterium. Taxonomy (GTDB): domain Bacteria; phylum Pseudomonadota; class Gammaproteobacteria; order Burkholderiales; family Burkholderiaceae_C; genus CAISIP01. The sequence goes on along the minus strand of JBKJRR010000384.1, from coordinate 2,323 downwards.
GCCCAGGGCGCGACGGTGCCGTCGTCGGGGCCGAACGGAGCCCCGCGAGCCGTGTAATCGAAAAACCTGCGTGCGATGCCCTTGATGCGGCGCGTCGTCCAGCCGGGCCCATCGCTGGCGGTCAGGCCCCAGAAGTTTTCTCCGTAGCCCGCAAAGTCCAGCGGATTGCGGATGGCGTATTCGCGTTGCACGTAGGTTGCGCGGCGGCTGTTCTCGCAGTAGTCGATGCCCTTCTCAAGCGCGAAGGCATCCTGGATGCCGCGCATGTCCAGCCAGATGTGGGAATACTGGTGGATGAAGAGCGGGCCGCCGTAAAGCAACTCGTGGCCGTAGATCGTTTTCCATTCGTAGGTCGAGGTCCAAGCCGTGTAGCTTTCAGCCGGTAGTGGGTGCGTCGGCGAGCCTAGCCCCAGCACGTACAGCAAGGTGGCTTCGTCGTAGCCATTCCAGCGGTAGGGCAGGAAGCCGCCTTCGGGCGTCCACCCGTGCGTCACCGTGGCGGCACCGTTGCACGCCCACGCCCAATCGGCGCGGCGGTACAGCGCGTCGGCCAAGGTGCGCACGGCCTGCTCGTCTTCGTCTTCGTGATCGAAGTAGGCGGCAGTGGCGAGCATGCCGGCGAGGAGGAAGGTGCTGTCGATCGTGGACAGCTCGCACAGGCCTGCCCGGTGGCCCGTGCTCATGTCCAGGAAGTGGTAATAGAAGCCTTTGTGGCCAGTCGCATCGGGCGTAGTGCCCTGTGAGCTGGTCCAGAAGAACCGCAGCAACGCTAGCGTGCGAGACAGTGCATCCGCGCGCGTCATCCAGCCCCGCTCGACCCCCACCGGATAGGCTGCCAGTGCAAAGCCCGCGGCCGCGATGCTTGCGGGCGAACCAGGCTGCGATCTGTCGGCAACGAGACCATTCGCTGGGTTGGCCTCACGCAGAAAATACTCGAACGAGTGACGCTGCAATGCATCCAGGCGTGCCTCACCGAAGGTCAGCGATTTGGCATGTTGCTGCTCAAGCACGCGCCTCAACCTGTTGGGGATCAAGCGGGCGCTGTCGCATGCGCCGGGTCCGCAGACCGGGTAGACGTTTGGGCTGCCTCAAAGACATCGACCCACAGCCGATAACGTCGGGCGATTTCCGCCACCGCAGCCTCGCGAGTCATTGTCCCGTCGCGCAGGGCGATCAGCGGCTCCCAGAACGTGGTTCGCCCCACCGCGAAACCGATAAAGCCCGGTACGCCTGCTGCGGTGGCCAACCAGGCGCGAACGCGCTGCTCATCTGCACCGCGTCCGAGCACGATGCAACCCACATTCGCACGCCCGTCGCGCCGCGCCATCGCGACGACGCGCTCGCAGTCGCTCTGGCTGTCCAGGCCCTCGACCTTCCAGACTTCGGCTTCGACCCCCACATCCTGCAATTCGCCAATGGCGCGCAGCATCAGTGCGGGCCGGAGCTTGCGGTCGTAGGCTTGCGCGTCTCCGCCGAGGGCTTCAAGCTGTTTGGGCGTGGCAGGTACCAGCAACTCGAACATGAATCTTGACGGGCCATCTACAAGGGATTCGGACAACCTTCGAAGGCGCGTCGCCTGTCTGCGGTTCACGGCCACATCGCCCTCGGGGTTGTAGCGCACCAGAACCTTGCAGAACGTCGGCGCAAATGCCTCGATATGCCGCTCGAAGTTGTCTCCGAACTCGAAGTCGAACTCGTCCTGCCCGCTCTTCTCGGTGGGCAGGCAAGTGATGATCCCGCCGCGTCTTGCATCGCGCAAGATGTCAGCTCCGAAATGCTCATCGACCAAGATGCCGGCCTTACGCTTGTCCACACCATCGGCCACCGCAGCAGTGAATCCGTCGTAGATCACCCGTTTGGCGATGATGACTTGGGCGGTCTGTTCGGGCTTGAGTGCACCCGTCCAGCCGGACAGGCCACTCACGAACGACGCGCGGTGGTCGAACGGCAGGATGTAAAGGGGCTGGGTATAGCCTGCGGGCATATTTACGCGCCTCCTGGGTGGTTCGCCGGTTGGCGGGATCGGTCAAATCACCAGCGGTTTGTCGGGTAGTTCGTTGGCGTTGCGGGCGCCTGCGGGAAAGTGATCCACCAATTGGCGGCTCACCGCATGGATGCCGCCGACCGCGCCGCCCTCGAATTTCCCGGCCTTGAATGCCGCTTCCATCTCATGGCAGATTGCCACCCAGGCGCGCGGGCCTGCCTTGGCGTGGATGCCACGGTCAGCGACGATCTCCACCGCGCGGTCGGCCAACAGCAGGTAGATCAATACACCGGTGTTGTGCTCGGTGTCCCACATCCGCAACTGCGAGAACAGCGCGAG
>JBKJRR010000353.1:0-7585 GCA_046594635.1 Burkholderiaceae bacterium | reverse complement strand
CTGATGCCCAACGTGAAGAACATCGTCGCGGTGGCCTCGGGCAAGGGCGGGGTGGGCAAGAGCACAACTGCGGTCAATCTGGCGTTGGCACTCGCGGCCGAAGGCGCGTCTGTCGGTATCCTCGACGCCGACATTTATGGCCCCAGTGTGCCGATGATGCTCGGCGTCAGCGGCAAACCCGAGTCCGACGATGGCAAGACCATGGATCCGCTGGAGAACTACGGGCTGCAGATCATGTCGATCGGCTTTCTGGTTGCGCAGGACGAGGCCATGATCTGGCGCGGCCCCATGGCCACCCAGGCGCTTGAGCAGTTGCTGCGCCAGACCAACTGGCGTGACCTCGACTATCTGATCGTAGATATGCCACCGGGCAGCGGTGACATCCAGCTGACGTTGAGCCAGCGTGTGCCGATGACCGGCGCGGTAATCGTCACGACACCACAGGACATTGCGTTGCTCGATGCGAAGAAGGGCATCAAGATGTTTCAGAAAGTTGGCGTGCCGATTCTCGGAATTGTCGAAAACATGGCGGTGCACGTGTGCAGCCAGTGCGGCCATGTCGAACACATCTTCGGTGCCGACGGTGGCAGGAATATGGCGGCCGAATACGAGATGGACTACCTCGGCGCCTTGCCGCTGAACATGCAGATCCGGCTGCAGGCCGACAGCGGACAACCGACGGTGGTGGCCGATCCCGACGGCGAGGTTGCGGCCATCTACAAATCTGTGGCCCGTCAGGTGGCGGTGTCGATCGCTGCGAAGAACAAGGACTTCTCGTCGAAATTTCCATCGATCAAGATATCGAAGGAAACCTAAAACCGGAGAGTGGGGGTCAGATCCCGATTCCTCCCGTCTGCTTCACTGAACCAACAGGTTTCCCCCCGCGAAAAGAAAACAGGATCTGACCCCAATTTGCCTGTGACCGGAAAGTGAAAACGGGTTCTGACCCCCATTTGTGCTGACCCCCATTTGTGAAAACGGGTTCTGACCCCCATTTGGACCTGACCCTTATTTAACCGATGAATCTCCTAGGCTCCCTGAAATACCTGGTCGCGCTTGACGAGCACCGGCATTTTGGCCGCGCGGCGCAGGCCTGCCACATCACGCAGCCGGCTTTGTCCAACGCCTTGCGTGCCATGGAAAAGGAGTTTGGCTGTGCCATCGTGTTGCGCGGCCGCGCGTATGGGGGGCTGACGCCCGAGGGTCAGCGGGTGTTGGCCAGTGCTCGGCGCATGTTGCACGAGCACGAACGGCTGCGCCAGGATCTGGACAGTGGCGCCGATGATCCGCGTGGTGCACTCAAGATTGGTTGCATTCCGTCCGCCATGCCGATTGCCGCGCGCTTTGCCGCGCGCTTGCAGGCGCGCCATGCGGGCATCACACCGGCGGTGTTGTCGCTCAGCTCGCAGGAGATCGAGGCCGGGCTGGAGAATCTGTCGCTTGATCTGGGCCTGGGTTATACCGACCGGCTGAGTGCACAGGGACTGCATCTGCGCGTAGTCCCGCAATATACGGAGCATTATTTCCTGGTGCGCCGCAGCGCCAATCCGCTGGCGGCGCAGATGCCATTCGGGCCGGCCATGACCTGGGCCGACGCGGCACGCCTGCCACTGTGCCTGTTGACGCCCGATATGCATAACCGCACATTGGTGGATGGCGCCTTTGCAGCTGCGGGTGTGGTGGTGCGTCCCGTAATGGAGACCAACTCGATCGTCACGCTCGCGCTCAGTGCGGCCAACGGCGCCGTCTGCAGCGTGATGCCGGGTGCGCTGGTGGCGGCGTTTCGCAGCATGGCCGCACTCGAGGCCTTGCCCTTGATGCGACCGGAAATGCGCACGCTGGTCGGTTTCATGGTGCAGGCCAGTGACCAGCCGTCGAGAACCCTGGCCGCAGCGCTGATGCTGGCGCAGGATCCTGCCTGGCTGAGCCATGTCGCGGCCAACAGCGGGGCCCTTGGCTGAGGGAAAACCCGACATTCAGGGTTTGAATTGCCCTGTGTGCCGATTCAATTGGACCCGGATCTCTGCCAGGGTGATACTGTCACGTCCAACGTCGGTGCCTGTCGGCCCAAGGTCGCATGGGTGATGGCAAAGACCTGCCCGAAGCCGATGATTCCACTCGGATATACCCATGCGGTGGACTTGGTGACCCGACGGTGCGTCGTACGTCCGCCCGCTGCCGACGAACCGCCCCATTTCATAGTTTGACCATGCGCCCCAACATTCCTACCCCCACCTCATCCGCCACCGCCGTCACGCTGGGCAGTTTGGACGACATGCGCGAGCGTATCCGGCAAAAACGCCAGCTCAAAGGGCGCCAGGTTGACACCGCATCGGCAGCCGACGTCCGCGTGCTGATCGGCGAGGCGCCCGAAGCAGGTTATCGACGGGATCTGCTGATTGAATATCTGCACCGTCTTAACGATACCTATCGCGGCCTGCATGAGCGTCATCTGGTGGCGCTGGCCTCTGCGATGCGCATCGGCATGGCTGAGGTGTACGAGGTCGCAACCTTCTACCACCACTTCGAGGTACTGGACTCTGCCACCGTGGCGCCGGCTCTGACAGTTCGGGTGTGCAGCGGGCTGAGCTGTACTCTGGCCGGTGGCGCGGAACTGCGGCACAAGTTGCATGCCGCGCTGGGCACGGCAGACGTACGCGTGATTGCCGCGCCATGTCTGGGCCGTTGCGAGCAGGGCCCGATGGTGGTGGTACACCAGAATCCGGTGCCACATGCCGATCTGCAAAAAGTGCTGGACACGGTTCAGGCGCAGGCGACGCAACATCCGTCGGCGTCGGATGACGGAGCGTTCGATCTGGCGGCGCAGGTCGAGCGCAGCATCACCTCGGGTCCGGTGGACGTTGCGGTCGCGCCCGCATATGTCGGGCTGCAGGCGTACAAGGCCGGGGGCGGTTATGCGTTGTTGTCAGCGCTCGTGGCCGAGCGGCACGAGGCCGATCATTTCATCCACGTGATGGAGGGCTCGGGGCTGCGAGGCCTGGGCGGCGCAGGTTTTCCGGCCGGTCGTAAATGGCGCATCGTGCGTGGAATGCAGGGGCCGCGTTTGATGGCGGTCAACATCGACGAGGGTGAACCCGGCACCTTCAAGGACCGCACCTACCTGGAGCGCGATCCCCACCGCTTCCTCGAAGGCATGCTGATTGCTGCCCGCGTCGTGGGTGTGCAGTCCTGCTATATCTATCTGCGCGATGAATACCATGGATGCCGTGCCATCCTGGAGGCGGAACTTGACAAATTGCGCGCCGATGCGCCGTTCCCGTTGCCCCATATCGAACTGCGCCGCGGCGCCGGCGCCTATATCTGTGGCGAAGAGTCGGCCATGATTGAGAGCATCGAGGGCAAACGCGGCGAGCCGCGCAAGCGCCCGCCCTACATCGCCAGTGTCGGCCTGTTCGGCCATCCGACGCTGGAGCACAACTTCGAAACCCTGTACTGGGTACGCGACATCCTCGAAAAGGGCGCCGAATGGTTCGCCGGTTTCGGCCGCAACGGACGCAAGGGGCTGCGCTCTTACAGTGTCAGCGGGCGCGTACGCTCGCCCGGTGTCAAGCTGGCGCCGGCCGGTATCAGCGTGCGCGCCTTGATCGACGAGTATTGCGGCGGCATGTTGCAAGGCCACGATCTTTACGCCTATCTGCCCGGTGGCGCTTCCGGCGGCATTCTGCCGGCCAGTCTGGCCGATGAGCCGCTGGACTTCGACACCTTGCAGGCACATGGCTGCTTCATCGGGTCGGCAGCGGTGATCGTGCTCAGCCAGCACGACAAGGCGCGCGACGCCGCGATCAACATGCTGCATTTCTTTGCCGATGAGAGTTGCGGTCAGTGCACACCCTGTCGCGTTGGCACGGTCAAGGCGGCGCAACTCATGCAGGCGCCGGTTTGGGACAACGACACACTGGAAGACCTGAGCCAGGTCATGACCGATGCCTCGATCTGCGGTCTGGGCCAGGCCGCGCCCAATCCGATACGCAGCGTGCAAAAATACTTTGCGCAGGAGATCCGCTGATGAACGCACCCGCAAATATGGCGCAAGTCACACCCCAGGTCATCGCGTTTTCGCTTGATGGCCGGTCAGTCGAAGCCTACGACGGTGAATCGATTCTCGATGCCGCAAAGCGACATGGCATCGCCATCCCGCATCTGTGTCACAAGGATGGTTACCGTGCCGATGGCAATTGCCGCGCATGCGTGGTTGAGATCATCGGCGAGCGCACACTGGCGCCGAGTTGCTGCCGCAGCGTCATCGATGGCATGCAGGTGCAGAGCCAGAGCCCGCGTGCGCTCAAGAGTCAGCAAATGGTGCTGGAGATGCTGCTGTCGGACATGCCGGATGCGGGCCACAAATGGGTCGACGCGCATGGCGCTTTGCCCCACGGCGAGCTCAGTGACTGGGCCGCGCGTTTGAACGTGCAGGTGCGCCCGGCGCTCAAGGCTTTGCGCCGTGAACAGCCAAAAGCCGACCTCTCACATCCAGCGATGGCTGTCAACCTCGACGCCTGCATACAGTGCAACCGCTGCGTGCGGGCCTGCCGCGAGGAGCAGGTCAACGACGTGATCGGTTATGCGTCGCGCGGCGCACACAGTGCCATCGTGTTCGATCTGGACGACGCGATGGGAGCCAGCAGTTGTGTAGCTTGCGGTGAATGTGTGCAGGCCTGCCCGACCGGCGCGCTGGCACCCAAGACCCAGGTCGGCTCACAGGTGGTCGACAAGAAGATCGATTCAGTCTGCCCGTTCTGTGGCGTCGGATGCCTGCTGACCTACAACGTCAAGGACAACCGGATTATCAGCGTCGACGGGCGCGACGGCCCGTCCAACCACAGCCGCTTGTGCGTCAAGGGGCGCTTCGGCTTTGACTATGCGCACCACCCGCAGCGCCTGACGACCCCGCTGATCCGCAAGTCCGGCGCGACCAAGGATCCTGCGGCTGCACCGGAGCCGGGCAACTGGCAGTTGCTGTTTCGAGAAGCGAGCTGGGATGAGGCCCTGGCGCTGGCCGCGGGCAAGCTCAAGGACTTGCGCGACACACGCGGTCCCAAGTCGCTGGCCGGATTCGGATCGGCCAAGGGCAGCAACGAGGAGGCGTATCTGTTCCAGAAACTGGTACGTACCGGCTTTGGCTCGAACAACGTCGATCACTGCACCCGCCTGTGCCATGCGTCCAGCGTGGCGGCGCTGCTTGAAGGTGTGGGCTCGGGTGCCGTCAGCAACCAGGTCAACGACATCGCACACTCCGGCTTGATCCTGATCATCGGCTCGAACCCGAGCAGCAACCATCCGGTGGCTGCGACCTGGATGAAGAACGCAGCGAAAAATGGTGCCCGGATCGTGCTGGCCGACCCGCGCGTGACCGACATCGGCAAACACGCATGGCGCACCTTGCAGTTCAAGGCCGACACCGACGTGGCCATGCTCAATGCCATGATCCACACCATCATTGACGAGGGCCTGGTCGACGAGGACTTCATCCGCGACCGTGCCAGCAATTACGAGGCCTTGCGCGACAACGTCCAGGCCTACAGTCCCGAGGCCATGGCGCCGATCTGCGGCATCTCTGCGCAAACCTTGCGTGAGGTGGCGCGCGAATATGCCCGGCCGGCCGGGTCCACACCGGGAGCGATCAAGGGCTCGATGATCCTGTGGGGCATGGGTATCAGCCAGCATGTGCACGGCACCGACAACGTGCGCTGTCTGATCGCGCTGGCCACGGTGGCCGGCCAGATCGGCAAGCCGGGATCGGGTCTGCATCCGCTGCGCGGTCAGAACAATGTGCAAGGTGCGAGCGACGCCGGCCTGATTCCGATGATGTTCCCGAATTACCAGAAGGTTGTCGATGCCAAGGCCCATGCCTGGTTCGAAAATTTCTGGGATGTGCAACTGGACGACAAGCCCGGCTACACCGTGGTCGAAATCATGCACAAGGCGCTCGCGCCAGAGAGCGATCCGCACAAGGTACGCGGCATGTACATCATGGGCGAGAACCCGGCCATGAGCGACCCCGACCTGAACCACGCACGCCATGCGCTGGCCAGCCTGGAACATCTGGTGGTGCAGGATATCTTCATGACCGAAACCGCCTGGCTCGCCGACGTCGTGCTGCCAGCCACGGCCTGGCCAGAGAAAACCGGCACGGTCAGCAATACCGACCGCATGGTGCAACTGGGCCGGCAGGCGGTCGACCCGCCAGGCGACGCCCGTGCCGACCTGTGGATCATTCAGCAACTGGGGCAACGTCTGGGCAGCCATGCGACGCGAAGTAACGAGGCACAAGAGGCCGGGCGCTGGCATTACGCCGGCGACGACCATGGCGTGGCCGCGGTCTACGAGGAAATGCGTCAGGCCATGCACGCAGCTATTTCCGGCATTAGCTGGGAGCGGTTGCAGCGCGAGTCCAGCGTGACCTATCCTTGCCTGGCCGAAAACGACCCGGGTCAGCCGACGGTCTTCATCGATGCCTTCCCGACCGCAGACGGCAGGGTACGGCTGGTGCCGGCCGACATCATCCCTGCCAACGAGCGTCCGGATGCGGACTACCCCTTTGTGCTGATTACCGGTCGCCAGCTCGAGCACTGGCATACCGGCAGCATGACGCGCCGCTCCGGCGTGTTGGACGCGATCGAACCCATGGCGACCGCGTCGATGTGTAGTGCAGATATGCTCCAACTCGGCGTCTCGGCCGGTGACGTGATCACCGTGGCGTCGCGCCGCGGATCCGTCGCGATCCACCTGCGCCTGGATGACGGCACACCCAGTGGCGCGGTGTTCATTCCGTTCGCTTATTACGAGGCGGCGGCCAATCTGCTGACCAATGCTGCGCTCGATCCGGTGGGCAAGATCCCGGAGTTCAAGTATTGCGCGGTCGCCGTCACGCCGGGCGGCGTGCTGCAAATTGTGGCCGGTTACGGTACCGGCGCCGCAGCCTGATACAACCCTGCGCCGGGGTCGGGTCGGTCTGATCCGCTACATTGCGGGGTTCCATGAACCCTTCACGCCCCGTTCGCCATGTCGCCGTCATCATGCGGCGCCAGCCTGTCGACGGCCCCATGAGCCGCTGGCAAGCGTGGCGCTGGGTGCTCGATGCCGTGCTGGAGAACGATCCGACCTGGGGCACGGCAGCGTCCCGGCTGCCCGACGAAGGGTCGGTTCAGCGCTGGCTCCATCCCGGCTTTGATGTTGAACTTTTTCGCGACGATGCCGAGGGTTATTACCTGAACGTGACCACCGATGCTCCTTGCTGGTTCGTGATGTACCGTATGGAGCAGCACCCCGCATGGCCGGATGAACCGATGCCGGTGCCTTGCAAGGTGTCGCTGAGTTATCACGACGCCGGCCGCTGGCTCGATGCGCAGGAACTGGTGGAGCAGGTACCGGCGCCGGTCAGTGCAGTGGCCTGGCTGCAGGCCTTTGTCGATATCCACCACATTATTGAACCCAAGCGGCGCCAGCGACCGCAGAGTTTCCGCTCGCTGACCGACCGTTTTGGCAGTCCGGCATCGATCAGCACTGAAAAGAAGCGTGGCGGTGGTCATGGCTGAAGGTTTCCTGGGCCGCTGGTCACAACGCA